>MGQF01000075.1:38541-41883 GCA_001797745.1 Deltaproteobacteria bacterium RBG_13_52_11 | reverse complement strand
GCACCTCAAACTCATCCCGGTGGTGATCTTGACGGTTTCCAAGGATGAGGAAGATATCCTCAAGACGTACAATCTGCACGCAAACTGCTACATTACTAAACCGATCGACTTTGAACAATTTATGAAGGTTGTGAAGAGCATCGAGGAGTTCTGGCTGACCATCGTGAAACTACCACCGAAATGAAAAGAGATGAGCAAAATCGCATGGATCGGGTATCGTAATTCGTGACTCGTGGTTCGTGCATCGTGTGTTTTGCATTGAATCACGAACAACTAACAACGAAAAACGGATGATATGAAGATTAAAAGTTATAAAGAGTTAGATGTTTGGAAGAAAGGCATCGAAATTGCCGATGTGGTATACAAAATGACAGGCAAATTTCTAAAAGAAGAGAGATATGGATTAGCTACCCAAATGCAGCGGGCAGCTGTTTCGGTTGCGTCTAATATTGCGGAGGGCTTTGCACGACAACATACAAAGGAATATCAGCAGTTTTGTTACATAGCAACTAGGTTCATGCGCCGAATTGGAGACGCAATTGATTATTGCGCAACGTCGGAACTATGTATCGAGCGAAGATTTTTCTGAATTAGAAGACTATGTAGACCACGAAAGCAGAATGCTTATGAATTTAATAAAAAGCTTAAGAGGTTAGCGAATCACGATACAGGAAACACAAAGTAGGCAGGAAAAAACGGTGAGTGTTAAATCAGAATTCCGCAATCCACAATCCGCAATCATAAGGGTTTTGTTGATCGAAGATAACCCCGGAGACGCCCTGCTGATTCAGGAGATGTTGGCCGAGGGAGGGGGTGGACGGTTTCAACTGGAGTGCGCTACTCACCTCTCGGCGGGGCTGGAGCGCCTGGTCAACAATGATATTGGGTTAGTTTTATTGGATCTCGGCCTGCCTGACAGCCAGGGGTTTGACACCTTTGCCAAGGCATACGCGCAGGTCCCCAGGGTGCCGATCATAGTACTGAGCGGTCTCGCTGATGAAGAGCTGGCCACTAAGACCGTTCAGGAGGGGGCGCAGGACTATCTGGTCAAGGGGCACCTGGACAGCAATGTGTTGGTGCGCACCATCCGCTATGCCATTGAGCGCAAGCGAACTGAGGAGGAATTACGTGGTCAGGCCCTCGTTTTTGAGAATATCCATGACGGCATCATCGTGACCGATTTGGAAGGAAAAATCATCAGATGGAACCCGGCAGCAGAGCGGATGTTCGGCTACTATAAAGACGAAGTCTTTCGCAAGACCCTTGGCACGTTGACGACGAGAATTATCAACGGAACGTTGCGCGATGACCGCTGGGCCGGTGAGATGAACTTCACCCGCAAGGATGGGACTGAGGGTGTCTGTGAGACAACCGTCATCCCCTTGCGCGATGAACACGGTACTATAAGTACTGTCTTTGGGGTATCCCGTGACATCACCGAGCGCAAGCAGGGGGAGAGAGAACTGCAAAGAAGTTACCATAAGTTACGGGAAACCCTGATCACGACGGTTAACGCCCTTGCGTCAACTATTGAAATGAGGGATCGTTATACTGCGGGCCATCAACGGCGGGTGACCATGCTCGCCTGTGCCATTGCAGAGGAAATGGGTCTAACGGAGGAGCAGTTTGATGGGATCCGCTTGGCTGGGCTGGTCCATGATATCGGCAAGATCACCATCCCTGCTGAGATCCTCAACAAGTACGGTCGGATAAGCGCGACTGAGTTCAATATCATCAAGACGCATCCCCTGGAAGGCTACAAGGTACTGAAAGAGATAGAATTTCCCTGGCCCGTTGCCCAGATCGTGCTGCAGCACCACGAGCGGCTGGACGGTTCGGGCTATCCCCAGGGGCTTAAGAATGGTGGGATCATGCTGGAGGCCAAGATATTGGCGGTGGCGGATGTGGTGGAGGCCATGGCCTCCAACCGGCCTTACCGACCGGCCCTCGGCATCGAGGCGGCGTTAGAGGAGATTACGAAAAACAGGGGCGTTCTCTATGACCCTGAGGTAGCTGATGTCTGCGCGAGGGTCTTTATCGAGAGGGGGTTTAAGCTCGAGTAAGAGATGGGCGGTAACGTCAGCTCATACATAACTATCTTTTTCTTCCCTCTTAGACAACGACCATACAAAATCTATCATTCTGGATGACATGATGGCCAGATGACATGCTGGCAAATCGGATATGAAGAGAATTCTCTCCGACGTTTTCCATTTGAAATACACAGTAATTGCTGTATACTGTTTATACTTATGTTGAGCGAGGACATGAAACGCACTGTTCTCTAAACGTCGCACACTTTTCCAGTAAGGAGGTTACACAATGAGTGATCTACAAGCAGCCGAATTCTTCAACGCTGCAGACTATTTCGTGGACCGCAACATTCGTCAAGGCAGGGGCCACAAGGTTGCCATTTACACCGAGCACCGCAATTATACGTATAGCGACGTCGAGAAGATGGTCAACAAAACGGCCAACGGCATGCGCGACATCGGTATACGCGTCGAAGACAAGGTGATCATCCTGATGCTCGATGTACCCCAATTCTACGCCATCTTCTGGGCATCGATCAAGATCGGTGCCATACCCATCCCGGTGAATACCATGCTCACGCCGGCGGATTACGAATTTTACTTGAACGACAGCCGGGCGCGCCTGCTCGCCATTTCCGAGGAGCTTCTCCCGCTCATCAATGATATCGAGGGTGACCTTCCCTATCTGCGCGACATCATCGTCATCTCGGAGACGAAAGGCGCACTGATCCCGTTCAAGCAGAAATATAAAGGCGCACCCGCTACTATCAAGACCGCCTTTACCACCCATGACGATGTCGGTTTCTGGCTCTACAGCTCCGGCTCCACCGGTTCCCCCAAGGGGGCCATCCATTCCCAAGACGATATGGTGGTGACCTCCAAGGCCTATGCCCAGGGGGTGTTGGGCCTCACCGAAGATGATATCTGCTTTTCGGCAGCCCGGTTGTTCTTTGCCTATGGGCTGGGAAACGGGATGTATTTCCCGTTGTCAGTGGGGGCCTCGGCCGTACTGAGCGCCCAGCCGCCGAAACCGGAGGTCATGTTCAGATATCTCGAGCAATTTCGACCCACGATATTTTTCGGCATCCCCACCCTCTACGGCCAGATGCTGGAATACCAGGCCCGTATGGATAAGGAGAAGAAAATAGAGCCTGATCCCAATGCCGATCACGCCCTCTCCTCGGTTCGCATCTGCGTATCAGCAGGCGAGGCCCTGCCCGCGGCCATCTATCATCGCTGGAAGGAGCGCTACGGCTTGGATATCCTGGATGGCATGGGTTCCACTGAGATGGGGCATATCTTCCTCTCC
>MGQF01000075.1:36111-38502 GCA_001797745.1 Deltaproteobacteria bacterium RBG_13_52_11 | reverse complement strand
CCGGTCCCCGGATATGAGTTAAAGATAGTCGATGACGAGGGCATAGAGGTGCCCCGCGGGGAGATAGGGACCCTCATGGTTCATGGTGCAAGTGCGGCACAGTTTTACTGGCGCAAGCGGGAAAAATCGCGTCAGACCATGCAGGGGGAATGGATAAACACAGGAGACAAGTACTATATTGACGAAGATGGATTCTACTGGTGTGCGGGAAGGGGTGACGATATGCTCAAGGTGGGGGGTATATGGGTCTCACCGGTAGAGGTGGAAAACTGTCTGAGAGAGCATCCAGCGGTCCTTGAAAGTGCCGTCGTGGGACACCCGGACGAACAAGGGCTTGTTAAACCCAAGGCCTTCATTGTGCTCCGAGAAGGATTTACCCCTTCCGATCAACTGGCGGAAGAGCAGAAGAAGTGGGTCCTGGAAAAGCTGGCCAAATATAAGTATCCGCGCTGGATAGAGTTCGTCACAGAGCTGCCTAAGAGCTCAACGGGAAAGACCCTCCGTTTCAAACTCCGTCAGGAGGACGAGGGCAAAGCAGCATCTGCCTCATCGAAGAAATAGGGGGTGCGTTTTTAACAGGCTGTTGAGACCTGGCCCATCATTTTACAGATCATGCGAGGCATTTAAAGAAACAGGCATAGGAGGCGTATGGATCGGATCCTAAAGCAACTGATTCAACTGCAGGAACTCCATTTCACCCTTTTAGAACAGCGGACATTAGTCCCCAAGGGCCAATTGGTTGATCTCGAAAACTCCATCAGGACATTAATGGAAGAGCTCCCCCCGAAAATCGCAACGCTGTATCGAGCCTTGCAGGAACGTCATCTTGCCGCGGTTGTCCCCGAGGCCAAAGGGACTTGTTCCGCGTGCGGGATCTCCCTCCCTACCTCCTTGACAGCAGAGGTTATAGCCAAAAAAGGGATTCGACAATGCCCAAATTGTATGAGGATCCTGTATCCCTTTGAGGGGACACCCCGACAGTTGAAGAGAGATCTCAAGGAGACGGGGAAGCCGAGGGCTGGCATAGCACGATTTTCCTCCGCGGAACTGATGCTTTCGGGGATAGAGGCAGAAGACCGGGATGACGCCATTTCCGAGCTGATTCATTTGATGGCTGAAAAGGAGTTTGTGGAAAATCCGGAGGGCTTGTTAGCAGCCGCCCTTCGGCGAGAGGCAATCGTATCAACCGCCTTGGATCACGGCCTGGCATTCCCCCATGTTCGCGGCGTAGAGGGCGGGGGAATGACCTTTTCCCTCGGCCTCAAGAAGCGTGGATTCCGATTTGATCCCTCCCAAATCCGGTTGACCCGTATCGTCTTCTTCATCGTCATTCCCTCGGCAGTCAGTGTATTTTACCTCCAGGTCCTTTCAGGCTTGATAGAGACATTTCGTGAGGAGAGCGCGCGTAAACAATTACTGGCTTGCAAGACCTCCGAGGAGATGTGGACAACCCTCAAAGCCCTCACCCAAAAAACCATCCCGTAGAATGGAAGAGGGTGTTATTTAAAAATTACAAAAGGCAAAGAAAAGTTTATTAAAAAGGAAAATTTTAGAACCATTAAAAGTTGACCCTCGTGACAGAGTTGCAATTGACAAAAAATTTTGTCTTACTTTTGCTGACCATATGCTTGCTCTCTTGGATTGGATAAAAAGTGATTAATAAAAGGGAGAGTTATAATGAAAACCAAACCATTCAGTATTCTTTGGTTCATTGCTTTCCTTATTATCCTCTTCATCTGCACATCTACAAGCACCCTCCATCCCCAACCAAGGCCAGGCTCGGTACCCGAAGGGGAGGGGATAGACAAAGGGATAGCGTATATCGATTGCCATAACCACCTTCACGGGCAACTTCGCTCTCCGTCAGGATTGCAAGAGACAGATTTTGAGGGGGCGGCGCGGGTCGCCTTATCCGCCATGGATCAATACGGCATCACCACGATGATCATTATGCCGCCGCCTTTTACCCCGCAGCAACCGCATATCTACGACTATACCGAGCTTATAGGCGTGATTAAAAAACACCCAGGCCGCTTTGTCTTCCTCGGCGGGGGCGGGACCCTCAACCTCATGATCCACCAAACAGCCGACGCAAAGGAGATCAGCCCTGAACTCAAAGCGAAATTCAAAGAGACCGCCCTGGAGATCCTTGCAAAGGGTGCCCTTGGATTCGGGGAGATGGCTGCCGAGCACTTTTCTTTGGGGCCGGACCATCCCTATGAATCGTCCCCGCCGGATCACCCGCTTTTTTTGCTCCTCGCCGACATCGCCGCGGAGCAGCATGTCCCCATCGACATCCACATGGAGGTAATCCCCGAGGAGATGCCCCTGCCAGAGGGCCTCAGTTCTCCTCCCAACCCGAAGATCCTAAAGCCGAATATCGCGGCCTTT
>MGQF01000075.1:33525-36094 GCA_001797745.1 Deltaproteobacteria bacterium RBG_13_52_11 | reverse complement strand
CAACCGCAAGGCGAAGATCATCTGGGCCCACGCGGGGTGGTGCAACACAGGACGCCGGACCGCTCCCTTCTGCGCCGACCTGTTCAGGAAACACCCGAACCTCTACATGAGCTTCAAGATCAGTCCCCGGGACAGCCGCCCCGAATGCATGCCGATTGAGCAGGGGAAGGGGTTAAAGGCGGAGTGGCTCCAACTCATCCGGGAGTTTCCCGACCGCTTTATCATCGGCACTGACCAGTTTTATATGCCGCCGAGATCACCCATGCAGGGTATAGGACCTACCAAGGTCGAGCCGATGAACAGATTCCGCTCGCTCCTCCCTCCTGATCTGGCCCGTAAGATCGGGCAGGAGAACCCCGTGCGCATCTTCAATCTCGATTAATTAATAGAAGGTGATTTACCATGATGGTTTCAATATCCATAATCATGAAAACGTGATACATCCTCCTGCCGGCGGGAGAGGAGATAACAGGGATTTATTTTTTTTGGTTTTAAAACCGCTCGCTATGTTTTATAATACGTGGGGCCTGACGGTTCAAACGAGGAGGAGTTAGTGCCATGAGGCGAGCCATAGCAAGTGTCTTCATGATGATGCTTGCGCTATTCGTGTGTATGGGTGTCTTTGCGCAGGAACGATCGTGGGAAGAGTTGATTGCCCGCTATAAGGCCATTCGCGAGCAAACCCAAAAACAACATGATTACAGTAAGACCGTTGAGGCCATTGATATTGCGAAAGAGGTCTTACAGGTGGCGGAAAAGCAGTTTGGGTCTGATGATCCCAGATTGGCGGAATCCCTCTATTACCTGGCAGAGGAATATAACATTGGGATAGATTATGCCCAAGCCGAATCCTTGTACAAACGGGCGCTCGCCGTATATGCAAAGGCGAATAAAAAGCAAACCCTTGAATACGCCAGGGTCCTGATCGGTCTTGGGACCCTTTATAGTTTGCAGAGCAAATACGACCAGGGGTCAACACAGTACCAGCAGGCGTTGGAGACGATAGAAAAGCTGCCCGAGCCGGATACCATTGAATTGGCACAGTTATTGGTCTTTATGGCATTGAACCTCGAGTTTGAGAAGGGTTTTGCCGCTGCCGAGCCGTATTACAAACGTTCCGTAGCAGTACGAGAAAAAGTCCTCGGAAAGGTCAATCCTGAAGTGGCGGAGGCTCTCAGCGTCCTTGCATCGGAATATCGCGTCAATAAACAATTTACTGAATCCGATCGTCTGTACAGAAAAGCGCTGTCCATCTACAGAAAACTATATGGCAAAAACGATTCCAAGGTGGCTGAATACCTGGAGCGCGTGGCTTCATACCACTATAATCAAAAAGAATATCGCCATGCTGAACCGTATTATAAAGAGGCGCTTAAGCTTTGGGAAAGGATATATAGCCCGGACAACACCGATCTTTGCCCCCACCTCGTCATACAGGGGAGATTTTACAATGCATGGGGCCAGTATGACAAGGCAGAGGCCTTTTATCAACGGGAACTGGCGATTAAGGAGAAGGCCTTCGGTGCAGATGACCCCAGGCTTATAGAATCCCTTGAGCGCCTCTACAGATTGTATGATTCGCAGAAGGACTTTCCGCAGGCCGAGCGCTATTACGATTGGTTATTCACTATACGGGAGAAGCAGATCGGAACGGGTACTGTCGAATGGTATGAACGCCTGAGGGATTATGCCGAATTTTTCGTAAAATGGGGCAAGTGGTCCGCGGCTGAAAAGCACTACCGACGTCTCCTTGCCGCGTACGAAAGTTTTCCCGACAAAAATTATGCATTCGAGGAGTGGGCTGCAGAAAGGCTGGCGGATCTCTGTGTGGTCCAGCATAAAATGGACGAGGCCGAAGGTTTCTATCGCCTCGCCTTGGCTGCCTGGGAAAAGATCATCATTCAAGAAAAAGAAAGCGAGGAGTTCGTCGAGTTCTTGGAGGGCATGGCCGTCTTTTACAAGGGCGTTGGCAAGGAACAAGAGGCCGAACAATTAAAAAATCGGGCAGAGGCAATTCGGATCAGATTACAAAAAGAAAAGGCACCTGGCTCGTAAAGGGTTCCAGGGGGCGAGGATTCCAGTCCCGCTAAAAGCGGGATAGTTGACAACACCCTACGTTATACTTCCTTCTATCCGGATCAAGGTGGTTTTGGCGCGGATGATGTCGAGCTTATTTATCTCGTTCAGGGCATGATGGATGTCGCGCTCCTTGGCCTCGTGGGTCATCATGACGATGGGGACCGCCTCTTTTATCTTTCTCCCCTTTTGTATGACAGAGGCGATGCTGATCTCGTGGTTCCCCAAGATGCCCGAAATGTTGGAGAGGACGCCAGGGCGGTCTAAAGCGGTAAACCTAAGGTAATACGAGGTTACCACCTCATCTATTGCCTTGACCACCCCCTCCTGTGATGACGCGAGGGGGAGGCCACTCCCTCTTCCCTTGATGCCTTTGATGATATCACGGCAGAGGTCCACGAGATCGCTCACCACGGCGCTCCCGGTAGGGAGCCCCCCTGCACCCTGGCCGTAAAACATGGTGGGCCCGACGGCATCCCCGGAGATGTAGATG
>MGQF01000075.1:31983-33500 GCA_001797745.1 Deltaproteobacteria bacterium RBG_13_52_11 | reverse complement strand
TGGCGAGTTTGTGGGCGGCATCGATCCCCTCCACGTCGAGGGTCGGGTCGGCCTCGGCGTAGCCCAACCGTTGGGCATCTTTGAGGACTTCGCGAAACCCCTTCTTTTCCTGGGTCATCCTGGTCAAGATGTAGTTGGAGGTCCCGTTGAGGATCCCAAAGATGGAGATGATCCGGTTGGCCACCAGCCCCTCGCGCAGCGAGCGGATGATAGGGATACCCCCGCCCACACTAGCCTCAAAGCCGATCCTCACCTCATTTGCCTGGGCAGCGGCAAAGATCTCAGCTCCATGGAGGGCCAAGAGGGCCTTGTTGGCCGTGACCACGTGTTTGCCCGTTTTCATGGCCTTCAGGATGAAGGTGCGCGCCGGCTCAATACCGCCCATCAGCTCCATGCAGATGGCGATCTCCGGGTCCGAGAGCACTGCCTCGGCATCGGTGGTCAAGATCTCCTGTGGCACCTGCACCCCCCGATCCCTCTCCAGGTCTATGTCGGCGATCTTGTGCAGGGAGATCCTGCCCCCCAGGCGCTGCTCTATCAAGGGGGCGTTTTCCTGAAGTATCCTCACCACCCCCGTGCCCACGGTGCCGAAACCGATGAGTCCTACCTTGATCTCCTTCATTTTTGCAGTATCTTCCTTATTCCCCTGACGGCCTGCCGGATGCGATGCTCATTCTCCACCAAGGCAAAGCGCACATACCCTTCTCCGCACTCGCCAAAGCCGATCCCCGGCGAGACGGCCACCTTGGCCTCCCTGAGGAGGAGCTTGGAAAACTCCAGGGAGCCCATCTTCTTCAAGGAAGGGGGGATCTCGGCCCAGACGAACATGGTGGCCTTGGGCCTTTCCGCCTCCCAACCCGCCCGGTTGAGACCCTCAACGAGGATATCCCGGCGTGATTGGTAGATTTCTCTTATTTCGCGTACGCATTCTTGATCGGAGTTCAGGGCGATGATGGCCGCAATCTGGATGGGCTGAAACATCCCGTAGTCGAAGTAGCTCTTCAACCTGGTCAGGGCGTTGATCATCCTCCTGTTCCCGACGGCAAAACCCACCCGCCATCCGGGCATGCTGTAGCTCTTGGACAGGGTGTAAAATTCCACCGCCAGCTCTTTTGCCCCCGGTACCTGGAGGATGCTGGGGGCCTGATACCCATCGAAGACCAGATCGGCGTAGGCCAGGTCATGGACTATCAGGATTTGGTTCTCCTGGGCGAACTGGATCACCTTCTCGAAGAAGGGACGATCCACGACCATGGTGGTGGGGTTGTGGGGGAAGTTGATGATCAGCATCTTGGGCTTCGGCCAGGTAAGCTTGGTGGCGGCCTGCAGGCGCTCGAAGAAATCCTCATCATCGCTCAAGGGGATACTGCGCAAATCCCCCCCGGCGATGACCACACAGTAGCTGTGGATAGGGTAGGTGGGGTCGGGCACAAAGACCACGTCCCCAGGGCCCAGGGTGGCCAGGGCGAGATGGGCGATGCCGTCCTTGGATCCGATGGTGGCGATGGCCTCGGTAT
>MGQF01000075.1:29006-31914 GCA_001797745.1 Deltaproteobacteria bacterium RBG_13_52_11 | reverse complement strand
AAACTCTTCCTTTTCTTCTACCATTCTTCTACCCTTGACATGGCATGATACTTCTCATTAAACTAACGCCGATATGTATTCATAAAAAATTATCACAAAATGATTGATGGGGTCAAGGAGGAAGTATGTGGGAGACCAGGATCTATTACGGGGACACCGATGCTGGGGGCGTGATCTATTACGCCAACTACCTCAGGTACTTTGAGAAGTCGTGGTTCGAGTATCTGGCAGCCAGGGGGCTCTCCCTGGCGGAGTGGGAAAAGAAGGGGATCTATTTCATCATCAAGAGGGTGGAGGTTGAATACATCTCCCCTGCAACGTACGGTGATATTATACAGGTTCAGACAGAGGTTGCCGAGAAGAGCAGGGCTGCCTTTACCTTCCACCACCGGGTTACTTTAAAAGATACCGACAGGCTTATCGCCGAAGGGAAAAACCAGATGGTCTGCATTACCAAGGAGGGGAAACTGAGAAGGCTCCCCCCTGAATTCCTCCAGGGGTTGCAAGAGGTTGGGGAATAGGGGGGAGGAATTGATCATCAATCGTTCAGTTCATTCCTCCCCTGGCAACTCACCAATTGAGCGTTAATTGGTCCTTTCGTCTCCTGCTTGCGATCTTGACATGTATATTGTTATCATATACCATTATATACGATGAAAAATGAATTTTTCGACGTTGTTGGGTTCCAGTGGGACGAGGGTAACATTGATAAGAACCTGGTCAAGCACAATGTCGAGAACTGGGAGTGTGAGCAGGTATTTTTTAACGAACCCGTGTTTGTTCTCGACGATCCCGGCCACTCACGCTCAGAAAGGCGATGGGCCGCATTTGGCCAAACAGATGCAGGTCGTCTCCTTGTCGTGATATTCACGAGGAGGGGAGATCTCCTCAGGGTTATTTCCGCACGGGATATGAACAAGAAGGAGAGGGAGTTTTATGAAGAAAAGGGATAACCGTATTCCGCAGTTCAAGAACGAGGACAAGGAGCGAGAGTTCTGGGCGAATCATTCCCCTCTGGACTACTTTGATGCGAAGAATGCCAAAAGGGTCGTATTCCCCAAACTGAAGCCATCTCTGAAATCGATTTCGATTCGTCTGCCGGAGGATATGTTGGAAGAACTTAAAGTCCTCGCCAACAAGAAAGATGTTCCGTATCAGAGTCTGGCAAAGATTTATCTGGCGCGACAGATTGCGCTGGAGCGCGAAAGGGCTAAAAGGGGTCGCTCGTGAAATAGTGACATTGATCACGGGAAAAAGATACTGAGAGACTCCTCGCCGAAGGGGAGAACCAGATGGTCTGCATTACCAAGGAGGGCAAGCCGAGGAGGCTCCCCGCCGAATTTCTCCAGGGGTTGCGATGAGAAAAGGCCTCCCCCTTTTGTTTTTAAGGTTTGATGAGGTGAGCAATAGGGCGTTTAAAAACTCAAGGGTAAAGATTTGACTCCCACCCCCTTGACAAAATTTTCACTTTGCAGTTATGCCGAATTTTTTATAATTTTGATTAACGTCTCCCTTTGGTTCCCCTTAGTTGACGTTGCCGGAGCGGTAGGTGCCGAGTGCGGCAGCGTTATCGATCTGTGCTCGGAATGCCTCCAGCATACCGAGCACCTCCTCGGCCAGTTCGTCCACGGCAGCTACGTCAACAACCAAGTATTCACCATGCGCTATTGTGTTTCGGGCGCGGAGCAGACGTTCGTCTATGAGGTGGACCTTCGTTTCGAATGGAGTGAATTCGAGGCCCAACGTCTCAACGATCTCTTTCAGCAGACCTGATGACAAATTGCCCCCCCTATCAACGCCGTCTCTGTAGGGAAGACGGCTCTGTTCGTTCAGTCTAGATAAAAAGAACTTCGTTACCTCCAAGTGAGCAGCTACCTTGTTTGTGGCGCCGGCTCGTCTGAGCATCGATCGAGCCGCAAGGGCCACGAAATTTGGAGCCAACTCGGAATGCTTCAGACGTCGGAAGTGCACGAACTCCAAATAGGCTGTTCCGGCTGTCTTGATGAAGCCTTCCCAATGTGCGTACACGAGAGCAACGGTCGAGCGCAGAAGCGGCCCAAGCCTATCTGGACTGGCCTTCTCCATAAGCCAGCGCAGAATGGTAATCTCGCGCTTTCGCCAAATTAGGTCTTCCGCGAGGCGGTCAAAGAGGTTCTCCTCCGTTCGAATGCTCACGGATGAAATAGCTTCCTTCCATATGGTACTATTCTTGGCAGCCGCGTTGAAGCTCTCACCCCCGATCCGGAGTTGTTGACAAACTCTGGATCGGTCCAAAGTCTCTGCACTTTTTCGCGAAGTGTGCCCGTTTTCTTCAGCAGGGACCTATAGTTATGGCCTACGCCCAGCCCCACGGCCTCGAACGCAGATACAGAGAAGCCGCCGACGAATCGTTCGCGATCAGGATCATAGCGCCGAAACGCGTCGCTTCCGAGTTCTTGCTGGAGAAGTGCAAACGTGTTGCGAAACGCGTGTTCGGCATCCTTTCGGTCGTACTTAGCATCTTCGGCAATACTTGCGGCAGCGTCCGTGAGGAAGTCTCCGATATCACCTAGATCCTTGAACTGGTCGTCAGGCATCTGGCGAAACACGAGAAACCGCAAAGCCAGTTCCATGTCGTACTGTTCCTCGACCGCTCGGTCTGATACAGCGGTGCATTCGCTGAATGCGGCATCACGTGATAGCTCCCGAAGCCACTGGTAGAACTCTCTATTCACCATAACGAGGATCGCGTTTCGGACCTCCTGATCTGAGAGTAGCGAGCCGCCAGTGTTGAGACGCTGGAAGAGCTCATACTTGGCCTTGTGTTCACTTTCTCGCAGGATGATGGATACATCAATCTTAGCACGTTTGATTAGGAGGCGCTGAGCTGCATCGAGCGAGTGCGACGGGTCATGTGGATCTTCCCACT
>MGQF01000075.1:25937-28988 GCA_001797745.1 Deltaproteobacteria bacterium RBG_13_52_11 | reverse complement strand
GCAGATATTTCGTTGTCTCAAGGACAAGGGGTTCAACGACTTGCCCCCGTTCGTCCTTCAGAATCCCCACAAATTGGTAGATGGTTGAGAGGCGTTGAAGGCCGTCTACGACGTCCCAGACTCCGTCCGGGCGCTGCGCTACGAAGATCTGGGGAATCGGAATTCCGAGAAAAATCGACTCAATCAAACGGGATTTTTGGGCAGGCGTCCACCGGAAGAACCGCTGAAACTCTGGATGGATATCAATTTCACCCTTCTCGTAGATGCTGATCCATTCGCCAAGCGAAACGGAGTACGAGTCCGTCCGGATGTCTTTCCGAGCCAGATCGATCTCTTGCTGGAGCCCCATTTGTCAATCCTTTCTGCCTTCGAAGTACCTACCGCATTCTGATTGGGTGTCGGGCTAACATTAATTTTTAAACTTATTCCTCTGATGAATCAATTCTATTGAGCCAACAGTTGCTAGTCAAGACTTTTTTGTGAAACGTAGGTGAAATTAACCCGCTAATTCCTTCTGCTGCCAAAGGGCTTCCTTGTCAATCCATGGGCACTTGAAGTCACCGTACTCCAAGTACTAGCTCCCCTTCCTGATAATCTGTATGAGGTGATCCAGTTCTTCGGGGGTAGGTTTTTCACTCCGTATCGTTCGGAAAAACATCGGCAGTGATCTAACTGTCTCCTCATCAGATAAGATGTCTTCCGGAATGATCCCAGCATCTATTTGGGCTTTATCTTTCATTGCCTTCCATGTTTCCGATCCAATTTCAATATCCAATACGCGCGCTATTTTTTTGAGTTTTTCTTCATCCTGCGGGGGCGAAAGCAATCCCCGCTCAACCTTGCTCCAATTACTGGCATCTGTTTCGATCAGTTTACAGAATTCTCTGAGGGTTATACCTTTGTCGATTCTCCTCTCTTTGATAAATTCTCCAAACATCTTCCCCTCCTCCTTGATTTACTTTTTGCCATTATCGCCTCATAACCTTCTGTGGTAATATTTATACCACGTGGTAATTTTAATACCACATATTATGGATGTCAAGGGAAAACTTTATTTATTTTTTTAGGTAGGGGGTACAAGTCTACGGATGCTTGTTACCTGGCAGTCGTGCGCCTGTTGTTTATGGTGGGGGTTCAGGAATAGTGAAGGTGTTCGGATTGGCGTTTTTGACCCTTTGGGCGCCTTTGTACACGTAATGTTTATCCTTTGAATAATCCCAGTCGAGCGGCTGCCAGGTGTCGATGTCTACACCTTCGATCCTCTGCTCAAAGAAATAGATCCCGTTCCGGTCTTTTCCCCACACGCCTTCGATCCTTTCCGCTAAAAATCGAAATGTCTTTGGGTCGGCGCCCTTTACTTCTTTGACGGTATATTCGATGGGCCCTCGGGGTTCCTCAATCGTCCGCCATCGCCAGTAGACTTTGGCATCATCTCTCCAGTAGCCGTTAGCGATATGTATTATCGGCTTGCTGAGCGAGAACCAGGTGATGCAATCATAGGGGAGCTTGGTTTGAGGATCGATCAACACCTTTTCTACGGTGGAGACCTGGATCTCATAGCCATGCCTGGCGAACATCTCTTTCAATTCCGGATAGATCTGCGCCTGGTTGGCGATCTCCTTGACGAATTTATTTTCGTGGCCGATGCGCGGATCGCCTTTTGCCTGATCCCAGAGGGGAGACTTGCTGGCGGCAAGGGATAGCCGTTCAGACATGGATCTGTCAGTGCCAAAGGCTTCAATTAATCTGCCGATAAAGAAGGTGCGGAATTTCCTCTCTTTCGGCAATTTTTTAAGGATCCTGGATAGGATTGCAACCTGCTCTTTAAGCGGGAGCTTTGAGTTTGAGCGCAGGCGCAGGATATGTTCATCCCCTTCGGAATCGTCTGTGGTCAGACTAAGGGACTTATCTTCCAGCGAATAGACTGTTTCCTTTGAGTCGCGGTCATGCAGGACAATTATCTTGGGCCCATGTGGCAGAAAAAAAGAAAAGATCAAGGCCAGGGTCATGGCAACAATGAATAAGAGGAGCAAGCGTTTTACGTTTTTCACAGTCCTATCCCCTCCGGTTTAAGGGCCAAAGAGTAATGCCCTGCTGTCATGAAAGCTGCGGTCGTTTGGTGTGGTAATCGGTGTTCTGCTCAAAGGTGTAGGCGGCCTGGATGATACGCTCCTCATCATTGTGCCTGCCGATGACCTGGAGGCCGATGGGGAGCCCGGCGTTGCTGAAGCCGCAGGGGATGGAGATTGCCGGCACACCGGCGAGGTTCACGGAGATGGTGAAGATGTCCGAGAGGTACATCTGGAGCGGGTCCTGCACCTTTGCACCGAGGCGGAAGGCAGGGGTAGGGGCAGTAGGGGTGATGATCACGTCGCACCCCTGAAAGGCCTCCTCGAAGTCCGCCTTGATGAGGGTCCTCACCTGGGCGGCCTTTCGGTAGTAGGCGTCGTAATACCCTGAGGAGAGGACATAGGTCCCCAACATGATCCTGCGCTTCACCTCGGGCCCAAACCCCTGGGAGCGGGTCTCAAGGTACATTGCCATGAGTTCCGGGGACCCCGGGGACCGGAAACCATATTTCACCCCGTCATATCTGGCCAGGTTGGAGCTCGCCTCGGCAGTGCAGATGATATAGTATGCCGCTACTGCATAACCGGTATGGGGGAGCGCAATCTCTTTAACCGTTGCCCCCAGACCCTCCAAGACCTTGATGGCTGCCCACACCTTTTCCTCCACCTCTGGGTTCATTCCCTCTACAAAGAACTCTTTGGGCACCCCTAAGACCCATCCCTTGACGTCCTTGACCAGTGCCTTGCGAAAATCAGGGATAGGGCGGTCGATGGAGGTGGAATCGAGGGGGTCTGGACCGGCGATAGCATTGAGGAGGATGGCACAATCCTCCACGTCCTTGGTGATGGGGCCTATCTGATCCAGAGAAGAGCCGAAGGCCACCAGGCCGTAGCGGGAAATCCTTCCATAGGTCGGTTTCATCCCCACCACGCCGCAGCAGGCAGCAGGCTGCCGAATGGAGCCTCCGGTGTCCGATCCTAA
>MGQF01000075.1:25657-25917 GCA_001797745.1 Deltaproteobacteria bacterium RBG_13_52_11 | reverse complement strand
CAGCCACGGCAGCGGCTGAGCCGCCGCTCGACCCTCCGGGGATGGCATCCAGGTCCCAGGGGTTGCGTGTGACCATAAAACGGGAGTTCTCCGTCGAGGACCCCATGGCGAATTCATCCATATTTGCCTTGCCGAGGATGACCCCGCCTCCTTCCTTGATCCTCGTGACGACTGTGGCGTCATAGGGGGGTACGAAATTCTCCAATATCCGCGAGGCACAGGTGGTCTTGATACCCTGGGTGCACATGTTGTCCTTGATC
>MGQF01000075.1:13118-25650 GCA_001797745.1 Deltaproteobacteria bacterium RBG_13_52_11 | reverse complement strand
GGACTCCCGTCAGCAAGGAGGTCTTTCCAGTTGCTATTCGATGGTCGGCCTCCCGGGCCTGCTCCATCGCCTCTTTTTCTGTCACGGTGAGGTACGCCTTTATCCTGGGGTCGACCTTGTGAATCCTCTGCAAGAGGACCTCGGTGATTGCTTGGGAAGAGACCTCTTTGCTCTTCAATCTCTCGTGTAACTCATGGATGGTGAGACGATACACCTCGTTCATCCTCAAGGGGTTTAAATGATCTTGGGCACCCGGAAGCACCCCTGGGCCCTATCCGGCGCATTCCCCAGAGAGACCTCCTGGGGGAAGGATTCTTTCACCTCGTCCTCCCGCATGGTGTTGTGGTGGGGGACTACATGGAAGGTGGCTTCGACCCCGCTCGTATCCAGCTCATTGAGCTTTTCCACATAATTCAAGATGGCGTTCAGCTGGTCGGTGAAAAGCTCCTTTTCCTCTTCAGTGAGCCTCAACCGCGCCAGGTGAGCTACATGCTCGACCTCTCCTATTTCAACTTTCATCTCTCACCTCATAATATCTACTTAGAAAATAAATGCTTGATTTTCCTCTCCCCAGGGGGAGAGGGAGTCTGTTTATACTATTTACATGGTTCGCGAGTAAGAAAGCAGTCATGGGTAATTACTCTCTTTTTGCGAATTTTCTCAACCGCTACCCACCAGCTCCCTGAAGATTGCTAATCTCTGCTCCAGCTTCTCCTTGAGGATGGAGAACTCCTGCAGTTTGTCCCGCTCCTTCTGAACCTTATCAGAGGGAGCCTTCTGGAGGAAGGCCTCATTGGCCAATTTCTTCTGGGTGAGTTCGAGCTCGTCAAGGAGTTTCGTTAACTCTTTGGTAAGTCTCTTTTGCTCCTTCTGTGGGTCTTCGATCACCCCCTCCAGGGGGACAAAGACCTCCACCCCATCTGCCAGGGCCGTGGCCGCTGCCCGGGGGCGTTCCCCTTGCACCACGATCTTGGCCTCTTTGACCCTGGCCAGGTCCTTGACAAATCCCACGTGCTCCCGGAGGGCGGCGGCGGTCTTGTCATCTTCGGCAATCAGGATGACATCAGCCTGGGTGAGGGGGGGTATCCCCATCTCCCCCCGGATATTGCGTACACCGGTGATCACCCCCATGATGCGCTCCATTTCCCTCGCTGCCTCATCATCGACCAACTCGGGCCTCGCCTCAGGATACTCAGCCTTCATGATGCTCTCACCGTCATGGGGCAACTGCTGCCAGATTTCTTCAGTGATAAAGGGCATATAAGGGTGGAGCGCCTTGAGGGCCTTGTCCAGGACATACACCAAGGTCTTCTGGGTGATGGCCCGCCGGTTTGCATCGCTGTGATAGAGATAGGCCTTGATCAGCTCCAGGTACCAGTCGCACAGCTCATGCCAGATGAAGTGGTAGATGATCTGGGCCCCCTCGTTAAATCGGTATTCATTCAAGGCGCGGGTAACCTCGGTGATGGCCTGGTTGAGTCTGGCCAAGATCCATCTATCAGGGGTGCTGCACACCGTCAGGTCTATATCCTTTTTGTCATCTCGATAATCCTGCAGATTCATCGCCGAAAACCTTGCCGCATTCCAGATCTTATTGGCGAAGTTGCGATATCCTTCAACCCGCTCCTCGGAGAGTCGGATGTCCCTCCCCTGGGCGGCGAAGGCGGCGAGGCTGAAGCGAAAGGCATCGGTCCCATACCGTTCTATCATCACGAGGGGGTCGATGACGTTCCCCTTGGTCTTGCTCATCTTTTGCCCCTCCATGTCCCTCACGAGGGCATGGATATAGACATCTTGAAAGGGGACATCACCCATAAACTTGAGCCCCATCATCATCATCCGCGCCACCCAGAAGAAGAGGATGTCAAATCCCGTGACCATGACCGAGGTGGGATAAAAGAGCCTCAATTCCTCCGTATCATCAGGCCACCCCATGGTGGAGAAGGGCCACAGGGCTGAGCTGAACCAGGTATCCAAGACGTCGGTTTCCTGCCTGAGTCGTGAGGAGTCGCAAAGGGAACATCGCTGGGGCGCCTCCCTGGCAACAGTCACCTCTGCGCAGTCTTCACAATACCAGGCCGGGATCCTATGTCCCCACCATATCTGTCGGGAGATGCACCAATCGCGGATGTTGTGCATCCAGTCAAAATAGGTCCGTTCCCACATGGCGGGGATAATTCTGGTCCTGCCTTCCTCCACAGCCTTGATAGCAGGTTCGGCCAAGGGTTTGGTCCTGACAAACCACTGCTTGGAGAGGAAGGGTTCCACCATGGTCCTGCAGCGGTAACAGTGCCCCACACTGTGATGGTAGTCTTCTAGCTTTACGAGGGTCCCGTCTCTTTGGAAGTCCTCGACGATCTTCTCCCGGCACTGGAACCTGTCCATACCCTCGTAGGGACCGGCCTCAGACGTCATCCTCGCTTCCCCATCGATGACCCTCACTACGTCTAGATTATGTCGCTGCCCGATCTCGAAGTCGTAGGGGTCATGGGCAGGGGTGATCTTTAAGGCCCCAGAGCCGAACTCCGGATCGACGTAGCCATCGGCGATGATGGGGATCCTCCTCTTCACCACCGGCAGGATTACAGACGTGCCGATGAGGTCTTTAAAGCGTTTATCCTTGGGGTTCACGGCCACCGCCGTATCACCCATCATCGTCTCGGGGCGGGTGGTAACCACGACGACATGCCCCCCTTTCTCCAAGGGGTAGCGCAGGTGATAGAGATGGGTGGGAAGCTCGTGGTGATCCACCTCGAGATCGGAGAGGGCGGTGTGACACCTCGGACACCAATTGATGATGTAGTCCCCACGATAGATAAGGCCGTCTTCGTACAGTTGTACAAAGACCTCTCTGACCGCCCGCGAGAGCCCCTCATCCATGGTAAAACGCTCCCTGCTCCAGTCACAGGAAGAACCCAATTTCTTCAATTGGTTGATGATCACCCCGCCGTATTTTTCCTTCCATTTCCAGACCCTTTTGATGAATTCCTCCCTGCCCAGTTGATGGCGGTTCAGGCCTTCCTTAGCCAGTTCCCTCTCCACTACGTTCTGGGTGGCGATCCCCGCATGGTCAGTACCGGGCATCCAGAGACAGTTATATCCCTTCATCCTCCGAAAACGCACGAGGATGTCCTGGAGGGTGGTATTGAGGGCATGTCCCATGTGGAGGGAGCCGGTGATGTTCGGTGGCGGGATGACAATAGAAAAGGGTTCTTTCGGGGAGCCCAGCTCCGGCCGAAAGTACCCCTTCTCAAGCCAATAGTTATACCACTTCTCTTCTACCCTCGTCGGATCATAGACCTTCTCCCATTGCTCGGCCATGATGGTAGTCTTCCATCCTCCTCGTTACTCCTTTTTCGATTGGTCCATTACCTGGCGCACTAACTTGGGAATCTTATTCTTGATCACTTCCTCCACAACCTCTTTCAGCTCACGGCTCAGTGCTGAGGCTACTCTCTCTGCCAGCTCTTCTTTGTCCTCCGGTGAGATACCTTTCAGATCCTTTTCAAGGATGTCAACATGTTGAGTACCCCTCTCTGGTTCGAAGACGGGCTCAAAGTCCTCCATGAATTTCTCTGCGAACTCCTCTTCCTTAGGCGTTTCTTTCTTTAGGCCAAAACCCTCAATCTTTTTCAGTTCTGTGGCGCTCTCGTCAAAGACGGGCTCAAAGTCCTCCATGAATTTCTCTGCGAATCCCTCCTCCTTAGGCTTATCTTTCTTGAGCCCCAGACCCTCAATCTTCTCCAGTTCCGTAGCGCTTTCACCGAGGATGGTTCCGAGTCTCTCATCCTTGATTTCCTGGCCAGGCCCTTCAATGCCCAAATCACCACCAAAATCACCAAATAGGCCGGTCCAATCAACATCCTTCGCCTGTGGTTCTAACTCCATCTCATCAAAGGGGAGGTCCAGACTCAAGCTCCAAGATTCTTTTTTTTCTTCCTCGTACAATAAGGGCGTTTTCTTATCCTCTTCTTTCTCCTCCGGGAAGTCCGCCTTCAATTCTGCCTCGAGCTCCCTCAGGGAAGTCTGCAGGACAAACTCTTCCTCTTTCTTGTTTTGAGGGGTTGGAGGTGGTGTGGTAGGTGGTTCTTTTATGATATCTGCCAGTTCTAATATTTCTTCACCCCCTTGTCTTTGGGTTGGGGGTGGTGTGGTAGGTGGTTCCTGTATGATGTCTGCCAGTTCCATTATCTCTTCTGCTTGCCCACCCGCAGGCCCCTCTGTCGGGAGAATGCCCCCTCTTTTGGTCAGGGCTTCGCGCACTTTCCCCAGAGCGGCATTGGTTTCGAAGGGCTTGACGATAAAACCATCGGCACCAACTCTGCGGCTCTCATCTTCGTCAAAGTCGTCTAAGATCCCTATCAGTAGCAAAACGGGGATGCCCTTCAAGATCGGATCCTTCTTTATTACCTCACACAGCTCAAAACCGTTCTTTAACGGCATATTGATGTCTGCAATAATCAAATGTGGTCTTTCCGTTCGCAGCTTCGCCAAGGCCTCTTCACCGTTGTTGGCGAAGCTGAGGGTGAACTCCTCGGGAGGGAAGGTCCTCTCGAAGACCTTTTGAATAGTAGTGCTATCATCGGCGACAAGGAGCTTTGCAGGCACTCTTTACTCCTTTTTGATCGCTTTTTATTAGGTGTTCACCAAAACAGTCTTAGTATGCAACGTGTAAAAAAAATTTAACATATAATAATTATTATTGTCAAGTGTTTAGCCGAGAAACGCTGAGGGGATAATGACTCAAGGGTTGCCGTCTTTTTTAGGACCATTTGCTCGAAGGGGCAAAGAGATCAAAAGTTTCTTTAAGAGATCACATAGAGGGGGGATCCCTTCCTTGTCTGCCAGCAACAAACAGAGCCCGAGCATCCCCCAGCTTATTGCGTAGAGGCCAACACCGAACAAATACATGACAGGTTTGTTTGTCGTGAGGACCAGGGAACCGAAAAACGCCATGCCCCCCCACCCAAGGAGCTGACTGACTATTAATAAGATGACCCCTGTCTTAAATTTAGTACCTGGTTGCATAGGTACCTATAAAAACTGCCCTCTTCTTTTTCAACCATGACTGCCAGACGTATCGGTTTCTCCTTGGGCAGTCAAGTGTTACATATGAAAGCGCCTCAATCCAAGGCGCCATTGCTTAGAGATAACGGCCGTACTTCAAGGCATTTTTGTTGATACTGATTCCCATGTCCTCCTGGATCATATCGAGCCCCATAGACCTGAAAGGGAGGTGGATCAGATTGAATTTCATAATGGTAAAGTTGACCTGGGGAAGCAGGGGGAAAAATTCTTTTTTGGCCATGACAGAACTGGCCAGGGTGACTTTCAAGCTCTGGGCGGCCTCGCCTTTTGGTAGCGTAACCGGGTAGAAAGTCTTTTTGGGGATTGGCTCCCCCATCGCAAAGTCTTGCTGAAGGATGGTGATCTCCCTGGCCAGGCGCAAGAAGACCTTGGGCCGAATTTTGAAGGCCGGGATCCAGAAAGATAGTTCTTTGTTGTCCCAGTCTCTCTGCATCAACGTGGGCAGTTGTGTGATCCGGATAAAATCGGCATAGGTGTTGATACCCAGCCCTTCATCCCGCACGGCTATCTTCCAGAAGGGTAAATATTTCACATTGTTCCCCTTGCCTGGCACGACACTGAAGTCTACCTGAACAAGCCTACCCTCCGACGCCTCCCAGGCCGTGTCACAGTTGCCGCAGTTCAGGACCACGCTGTCACTTTCACCATCCAGATCCCAACCGCACTGTGGGCATATGGTGGCCATAAAGGTGATCCGCCATGAGGAATCTTCTTCGCTGGCCAGGGGAAAGATGTCTTCGCCATTGGGCAACGCGGTGATAGGTTTGTTTATCACAGCGTCAAAAACCCTGCCTCCTTGCACAAAGAGGGGCAGGAAGATAAGGCTGAAGGCCTCCCCGATATAGGCGCGGTGGAAAATCCTTCCAGGGGAAAAAAATGAGGTACGCTTCCCCACGTTGGCCAGCACATCGAGAGGCCTGAGAGAGCACTTGAGAAAGGAACCATGCACGTCCGGGGTGACGAATTTCATCTTCATGGCCTGCGGCCTGAGCCCCAGTGAGATAGGTAGCTGCTTAAAGATCGTACCTTGATAGGTGATATCCACAATGCTATGGCCGATTGTTGCCCCCTCGCAGAGATATACTTCACCCTTAAAGCGCATATACGGTGCATAGATGATATCTTGGTTGGGTGCCTTGTGGGGCAAGACAAAGCGAAAGTAATCCTGGGTAAAGAGGTAGTTCTTGACATGGCAATAGGGGCAGAGGATCAGACGATCAGTTTCGTCCAGATCGATGGGCGCACCGCACTGTGGGCACTCTTGCTCAACGGTAAAGCCCATCTATCCTAGCTTTTCCCCGCACAGATTGCAGAAGATTGAGTCAGGCAGATTTTTTGCCTTGCAGCGAGGACATGCCTTGGGCGTCGGTTTCTTATCTGCCGGATGTCCACACTTAGGGCAGAATTGGGCATTCGGTGCCATATTCTTACCGCAGTTGTAGCATTGGTGGAAGATCAGCTGGTGGTGACCGCAATGGGGGCAGAATCTTGCGTCCTCGGGAATAGGATTTTTGCAGTCCGGGCAGCTCGCTTGTTGAGGTGCAGGGCCCCCCGTCTGGGGCCGTAACGCCTCGGCAAACATTGCCGGTATCATGAGCCCCATGCCCATACCCATACCCGAACCAGCTGCGGCGGTCGACCCTGCGGCCTTTTCCATAGCCATGGCGGCCTTCATCTTGATTAACCTATCCAGATCCTGAAGGATGCCGAGACGGCTCTTATCATCAATGGCCTGTTCGACTTCAGGCGGGGGGGTGATAGAGGTGATGTACAGATGTTCCAAGCCGATACCGAAGCGGCTGAAGTCATTTTGCAGACGTTTTTGTAAACCTTCAGAAAGTTCGTCATATCGCCCTGGTAGATTGAAGAGGCTGTCTAAGTGCTCGCCCAAGTGGTCGTTAAAGCGTGAGACAATAACACGTTTAAGATATTCCTCGATTTCCTCAGTGGTGAATATCCCCATTGTTCCGACAAGGGTGTTGATAAAGAGAACTGGTTGGACTATCTGAATGTTAAATATACCATGGGCCCGGAGGCGAATCAGACCAAGATCTGCGTCCTTGAAGGCCACCGGATCCCTGGTGCCCCATTTAAGGTTGGGGAAGACCTTCATGTTGACGATATATACCTCGGCGCGGAGCGGACTGGTCATGGCCCAGGGCATGGCCAGAATTTTAGTCAGGACTGGAATGTTGGCCGTTGCCAGTGTGTGGCGGCCGGGTACGAAGGCATCGCAGGCCTTGCCTTTATAAAACAAGACAGCGGCCTGACTCTCGCGGACAATGAGCTGCGCCCCTAATTTAATCTCCCCCGATCCTTTTTCCGGTATCCGGTGCACCAGTTCTTGACCGGTTTCATCAAACCATTCTATGACCTCCAAAAAAACGACGTTATCTTTGCCCATGGTTACCTCCTTATTAACAAATATGGTATGTACCGATTCTGGTGGATAGCGATTTTTCCGCACTGCTTTCCATACCCGCAAGGCATCGATCAATAAAAACTCAGTTACGACTTTTTAAAGTCTATCGGATTCACCCCACTCAGTCAACCAGAGTTAGTCTATAAAGGATGTTCATTGATCACGAAGGGCACGATAAGGTCGTGCTATTTTTGTAGGACCTCCACCACCTCAACATGACTGAAAAGCCATGTACCTTCGGGGTTCGTTAAGAGAGTTTTGAGTTCGTGGGTTGCATCGATATATTCTCCACTTTTAGTCTTACCAATTAGCTTGGCCGTTAACGTGACCTGCGCCATAGCCTGTTCCGGAAATTCGATGTTGAGATCATAGAATTTCAGGGAAAGGTCAGCAAGGTAAAAACGGCTGCGGCCCGCAAAGCCCGCTATTTCCTCAGGTGTATAGCTACCGGTAAAGGCGATAATGTCGGCTTTAAATACGCAGGGTTTAACGAATAGCGTGGCTATGTGTTGGATTTTATATGATGTTGTTAAGACCGATTCGCCAGGTCCCTTTGACACCCATTCTGAGAGTAATTCAAACTGCTTCCGTACCTTTTTCTCTTCAGTTTGCAGGAAGTGTCGCACAGCCACTATCCCGAGTATCACCACTGCGGCAATGACGATGTATTTAATTTTTACCATAGCGGTACTCCGATGATACGCTTGATGGACGTTTGTCCAAAATTATGCCTCTCCATTGGCTCCTTCCGATTGTCCCCCACCACATAGACGCAACCTTGCGCAACCTGTCGGGGAGGGAGATTCCAGTCACAGGGGTATTGGACATACGGCTCATCGATTGTATTTCCGTCAACCAATAGTTTTCCGCCACGGAATTCAACCTGTTCTCCCTCCACGGCGACAACACGCTTGAGAAGCACTACCTTGTTCCCGGCAAGGCGGACCATGACTACATCGCCTCTTGTGGGCTCGGAAAAGAGGTACTGCAACCTCCAGCAGAAATTGATCGTCCCATTGTGATAAGTGGGCTCCATACTGTATCCCTTGATGCGCATGGGAATGCAGATAGAGCCGAAAAAGAGATATGCACAGAGGGCAACCAGTGAAGCACGTATGAGGAACTGCGGTGTTAAAGACGGAAAAAAGAATTGGCGGATTCGTGGATGCGCAACCATACTCTTTAAGCCTGTCTATGTATTCATGAGCAATGGCCTTATTCGGGCTGTCAGGAGGTCCGAGGACAGCGTAGTTATCTTCCACAAAATTTTTCTCCACTTTCTGATCGGAGTCTCGAAAAATGGCTGTTACAGTTCCTTAATTAATAAGGATATGGTTCCAATGTGAAAAGTCAAGGTGCCGGTATGGATATGCACGGATACATTTTTTGTCGGTTTTGTCGGATGAAATTGATTTGCTTGGTTTTTATGTTCTGCTGGAAGATATCAGGGCATCTATGGACCGTCAAGAAATGTCTATCCACGGCCTATTGGTTTCTCTCCGACAGTCAAGAGTTAGCTGGTCTGTCCTTCTGGTGGCCTTCCACATTTCTCCATAGATAAAGAATCGATAAACGTCCGGATTTTTTTTCTAACAGCTTCAGGAGGATTGAGGATCTCGCAGCCGATACCAATACGGTCCAATGCCGGATAGTCCAGAATCCACTTAATTTCCGCCTCGACATTGATGAGGGACTCTAAACCTTTTATCCCTGTGATGTGGGAAAGGATTAAATGATCTCCTTTATCTATTCTTTTTTTCTCATCTTTACTTATAGTTAAGCCCAAACCGTCTTCGCTCACATTGATGATACGTGCCGTTAGTACACCTTTTTGAAGGTCTGAAAAGGCAAAGGTGCCCTTCACCCCCTCTTCAAGAGAGAAAAAGATGCGTTGAAACCTTCTTCTCTCTTTTCCCTCGTAAATCATAAGCCCTCATCTCTTTACTTATTAGCCATATTACTTTTGGGTTCAGAAGGGCCATGAGGATATCTGCTTTGCTTTCCGCAACTTACCTTCGAACGGTATCGTTTTTTCTCCTTGCTGTCAACTATTATTAGGTTTTTCAAGGAGCGTATCATCTTTTATGCCAGGAGAGAAAGAGGAAACCCTTTCCTCGTAGGCGGTTGAGTTGACATACAGGAAAAGGGAGGTGCTTCGGTGAGAGGCAAGGTCGCGGTAAGACGGAACCTTTGGGGATTATCGCTGAGGGGAGCGAAGAGGTGATTGATTTCTATAGTACTCAAGGGGGTGGGGCAGGTGCGTGGGAGGGTTTTTCTTGTTGATCTGCTTTGTCGGGGGTTAGATGGGGAGCTGGCGGCTCTGAAAAGCCGAACAAATTTCTTGACTTTTTGTTAGATGATGTTATATTTAAATGTTTAGATAAACAGGGTTTTTTAGCGGGGTATGTGTGGGGATTAAAGAGAGATTAATGGAGGAGATGAGGAGTGCCGCCAAAGAAAAGGACAGACTGAAACTTTCGATCATTCGATTAGCCCTGGCAGCCGTACAGAACAAGGAGAAAGAGCTTCGGAGGAACGTGTCCGAGGAGGAAGCAATCCAGGTAATCTCGGGATTAATAAAAAAGGGCAAGGAATCCATAGAACAGTTTAAGGCTGGCCAGAGGAGCGACCTGGTGGCCAAAGAGGAGAAGGAAATAGAAGTCCTCCAGACTTTTTTACCCCAACAACTCACCCCTGAAGAACTAGAGGTAGAAATCTCCAAGGCGTGGGAGGAGGCAGAGGCCTCTACACCTAAAGACATGGGAAAGGTGATGAAGATCCTGATGCCCCGCATTGCTGGCAGGGCTGAAGGAAAGGTGGTCAACGAACTGGTTCGCAAGAGGTTTTCGGTGTAATTAGGAGGCCTCCGGTCTCGCTCACTGTAATCCAATCACGTGATTCAACTGAAGGTAAGCAGCACCTAATTCGCTGAGGGGGTAGCACCTCATATCCCGTTGGAAATCGTTCAAGAGATGGATGCCCACACGCTCTCTTCGCTGGAGTATGACGAGATAGTGAGCTTCCTCAAGGGTTTTGCCTCTTCTGAACTGGGCAGAAGAGAATGTGAGAAGGTCCGTCCCCTCACTGATCCCCAGCAGGTAGGGGATCTTCTGGCAGAGGTGACGGCTCTCAAGGAGATCCTGGAGGGTGGTGCGGATCTGCCCTTACACGGGATGGCGGACATTGAACCCATCCTCCAGCGTACTCGGATTTTGGGGGCGACACTCCCACCACAAGAGCTCTTGGCAGTTGCTGCTTCTGTTCGGGCGTCCAGTTCTCTAAAACGCTTTTTCCGAGAACTGGATGAACGTTTTGCCCCGCTGAAGGAGATAGGGGGAGCATTCTCCGCCCCTGGACAACTGGTCCAAGAGATTGAGCGAGCCATTGGCCCGGGGGGTGAGATATACGATGATGCCAGCCCCCAACTGAAAGAGGTCAGGGGCGAGATAAAGAGGGTGAGGGGGGTGATTCAAGAAAGGTTAGAGGCCCTTTTGCGCCGCAAGGAGTTACAGGAAGCCCTCCAAGACGAGGTGATCACTCAGCGGAATGGCCGCTCGGTGATCCTGATCAGGGCCGATTATAAGGGGAGGGTCAAGGGGATCGTGCACGACTACTCCCAGTCTCGGGCGAGCCTTTATATGGAGCCCATGGAGGTGGTGGAACTCAACAATGAGTTAAATGTCCTGGTGAGAGAAGAGAGGGAGGAGGAGGAAAAGATCCTCAGGAGGTTAACCGCTCTGGTACAAGAGCGCCGAGAGGAGCTCCTCCACGACGTGGCCCTGCAGGGTAGGGTGGATGCCATCTATGCCAAGGCCAGAATGAGTATATATCTGAATGGCATTCAGCCCGCCTTAAACACCAAGGGCAGGGTGCGGATGATGGCCGCGCGGCACCCCTTCCTGATCCAGGCCCAGAGAGAGGGCAGGGGAGACGAGGTAGTTCCCATTGATATACACCTGGACCATGGCCAGAGGATCCTTGTGATCAGTGGGGCCAATACAGGAGGGAAGACCGTCGCGCTGAAGACCCTCGGCCTTCTGTCTCTGATGGCACAGGCGGGATTGCACATCCCTACTGCTTCGGACAGTGAGGTAAACCTCTTCCAAGACATATTCGCCTATATCGGGGATGAACAGAATCTCCAGGAACATCTCAGTACCTTCTCATCCTTTGTCCTGTGGCTGAATCGTATCGTGGATGAGATTGACGATACTTCCCTCCTGCTCATAGACGAAATCGGGGTCGGAACAGAGTACTCCCAGGGAGCGGCCCTGGCCATGGGGCTTTTGGATTACATCAGACAGAAAGGCGGATATGCTGTGGTCACCAGTCACTTCAACCCCTTGAAGGACTATGCATATCGCCATGAGGCAGTGGCAAACGTGGCTGTGGATTTTGACCAGGAGACCCTCAAACCCACCTATCGCCTCCTCTACGGGAGACCGGGGATGAGTCAGACCTTCCTCATCGCTCAGAGATTGGGCCTCAAGAAAGAGGTCTTGGATGGTGCCCGGGGTTATCAGGATGCGGTCCACGGCCAACTGGAAGAGCTTATGGGGAGGATGGAGCGCCTGCACCATGATCTAGAGAGAGAGCGGGCGGAGGCGACCCTGGCAAAAGAGGCGGCTGTGCAGCATCGGGATCGGCTACGCCGTGCTGCCGAAGAGATCCGGAAGAGAAAGACAAAGATCATCGAGAGAACTGAGGAAGATGGTAAAAGGATCATTCATTCCTTAGATGCTCGTCTCAGGACGGTCTTGAAGAAGGCCGAGGAAGGGAAAGAAAGGGTGCCGGAGTTAAAGGGGGAGGCCAAACGGATCAGAGAGGACTTCATGGAGCACTTCCCCAAGGCGAGGCCTCGCGGTGGGGGCGGGGAGTTCCGCGAGGGTGATTGGGTGGAGGTCATAACCTTGGGCAAAGAGGGGGTGGTAAAGGGCATTTTCCATGATCCTCCCCGAGCAGAGGTATCTATAGGTGGCATACGGGTCAAGGCCCCCTTGGAAGATCTGAGGTTTGTCTCCC
>MGQF01000075.1:7309-13111 GCA_001797745.1 Deltaproteobacteria bacterium RBG_13_52_11 | reverse complement strand
AGAAGCAGGGCAAGGGCAAGCGGCCCACCACATTGCCCTGGAATCATCGGGTGATGCTCTCCACGGGGAGCTGAATGTGATCGGTTTGAAGGTAGATGAGGCCCTCCCCAAGGTGGACAAGTTTCTCGATGAGGCCCTGCTGGGGGAGTATGTGTGGGTCCACATAATCCATGGGATTGGTTCCGGGCGACTAAGGGAGGCGATACAGGGACATCTGAAGGGTCACCGGTGGGTAAAGGGTTTCAGGGAAGGGGAACGAAACGAAGGTGGCCGGGCGGTCACTGTCGTGGAGTTGAGGTGAGGCGATGAGTGGGTTTATCCCTGATGAGGTCCTGGAGGAGATCAGAGAGCGGGCGGATATCCTTGAGGTGATCTCCGACCATCTAGACCTCAAGAAGGCGGGAAGGAATTATAAAGGTCTTTGCCCCTTTCATCAGGAAAAGACGCCATCTTTCATGGTGAGCCCGGAAAAACAGCTCTTCCACTGCTTTGGATGTGGCGTCGGAGGGAATATCTTCACCTTCCTCATGAAGTACGAGCAGATCTCTTTCGCGGAGGCGGCGAGGGCCCTTGCCCAAAAATATGGGGTTCTGATCCCCGAGGACAGGGCGACTGCACGGGATGAACGTAGGGAGAGTTTGCTGAAGATTAACGATTTAGCGTTGGCGTTTTACGTCCACCACACCAAAGGCGGGAAGGATGGAAAGATCGCCAGAGACTACCTGGAGCGCAGGGGAATAGATTGGGTGATCTGCGAAGAGTACGGGATAGGGTATGCGCCCCCACGATGGGATGCCCTGGTGACCTACTTCAAGGAGAAGGGGGTGAATTTGAAAGAGGCGGAATCCCTGGGCCTCATCATCCCCAAGAAGGGTGGATGGTATGACAGGTTCAGGGCTAGGATCATCTTCCCCATCTTTAACGTGCGGGACATGGTGATCGGGTTTGGGGGTCGAGTCCTGGGTGATGGTGAAGAACCGAAGTACCTCAACTCCCCGGACTCCTTCCTTTATAAGAAAGGGGCGGGCTTTTACGGGTTGAACGTTGCCCGTAAGTACATCCAGAGAGAAGAAGGGAAGGTCTTCATCGTGGAGGGGTATTTTGACCTGCTCAGCATGGCTCAGAAAGGGGTGAAGAACGTGGTGGCCACGTTGGGAACGGCCCTTACCCCTGAGCAGGTAAGGCTTGTTCGAAGATTCGGGAAGGAGTTCTTTCTCCTCTTTGACCCCGATGAGGCTGGCAAAAAGGCGGCCCTCAGGGGCCTAGAGATCTTCATGCAGGAAGAGGCATTCCCGGCGGTGATCCCCTTGCCCGATGGAATGGATCCTGATGGTTATTTCCAAAGGGGGGGCACTCCTGAGGCCCTGCGGGAGCGGGCGGTTCCAGGGGTGGAGTACGCCATGGAGATGTTGATGGAGGGGTGTGACCGGGGCGCGGTGGAGGGGAAGGTCAAGGCGGTAGCGGCCATCCTCCCCTTTCTCCTCCAGATCAAGGATGGGGTACGCAGAGATTTCTATCTCAAGCGCCTGGCCGAGATGGTGGGGGTGAGAGAAGGAGAGATTAGAGATACTGCCCTCACCATGCGCAAAGGGCGGAAGAAAGGTGCACAGCAGGAGCCGCTCACCGCAATGCACGTATCGACGGAGAAAAAGCTCGTGCAGATAATGATTCAGTATCCAGAGTTCATCCCCCTGGTGATTGAAGAGGGGGTTGTGGATGGCTTCGAGGAGCAAAACCTCCGGTCCATCGGTGAATTGGTGATCCATGATTTTCAACGTCATGGAGATTTGTCCTTGGACAGGCTCGCCCCTCAATTGGAACAGAGGGGGGTGAGGGAAATGACCTTCACTCTGGCCTTTCACGAAGAAGGGCTGGAGGAAGGAATGGCGGAAAGGATTATGGTGGACTGCCTTCACAAGATCAAGGTGAAGGCATTGACAAAACAGAGGGAGGGGCTCACCAAGAGGATCAAGGAGGCGGAGGCTAAGAGAGATGAGGCGCTATTGAATTCTCTCCTTTTGAGCATGGAAACCCTGAAGTATCAAATGAGCAAGCTCCAAAAAGGGGGGTCGAAGGGGTCTTCCTGACCGACTTCGATCACAACGCATGGAAAATATACGTAAGAAGAAAGGAGTTATAACGTTGAAGGATAAGGGAGTTTTTGACTTTGAAGAGGTTGATGAGGCCATGGACTCGGATGAGGTCTCCTCTGAACACTTGGAAGATATGCTGACGACGTTCAACGAGATGGACATCGAAGTGATAGACGACGATGAGGGAGTGAGCACACAGAAGGTTGAGGAGGATTTTGTAGAAGAGGAAAGGGTAGAGGAGATCGAGGATCTCGACCTCATCGGCAGGACCAGCGATCCCGTGCGGTTATACCTCCGGGAGATGGGGCGGGTGTCCCTCTTGACCAGAGAAGGGGAAGTGACTATCGCTAAGAGAATAGAGGAAGGGAAAAAAGAGGTCATCAGGATCATCCTCAACTGCCCTATGACAGTGAAGGAGGTTCTGAACATCGGAGAAGGAATCTGTCAGGGGAGAATAGAAATCAGGGATATTACCAATGAGGTCGAGGATGACGAAGGCTACACTGAAGAGAAGGAGTTCTATAAAGAAAAGATCCTGAAGATCATAGGCCGGGTTCGAGGCCTCGATGATGAGATCAAAAAGCTGAAAGCAAAGGGGATGGCTGGAGAAGAAAAGCTGCAGAAGAAACGCGAAGAGATGGTCACGCTCCTCACCCAGATAAACCTCAAAGAGTTTCAGATTGAGGCCATCGTCGATAAATTGAGGGGGTTGGTGCGTAAGATCGAGAAGGCAGAGGAGGAGCTGACTACGGTGAGCAAGAGGGTGGGGGTGCCTGTACAGAAGTTGAGATCTTTTTTCCGAGAGGTGAAACGGGATCCTGGAAGGAAGAAATCCTTCTTTAAGCAGAGAAAGCTCAATGAAGAGAAATTCGTAGAGCTAGCAAAGGTCATGAGGAACACCTATCGGAAGGTTCAACGAATTGAACAGGAGGCTGGCCTTTCTGCACTGGAGCTGAAAAAGGCCATTGAAGGTATCCGTCGCGGTGAGATTGCGGCCAAGGAGGCGAAGAACGAATTGGTCAGGGCCAATCTGAGGTTGGTGGTGAGTATCGCCAAGAAGTATACCAACCGAGGGCTGCAGTTTCTTGATCTCATCCAGGAGGGTAACATCGGGCTCATGAAGGCCGTGGATAAATTTGAGTATGCCCGGGGTTATAAATTCAGTACCTATGCTACGTGGTGGATTAGGCAGGCCATCACGAGGGCGATAGCCGATCAGGCCAGGACCATCAGAATTCCTGTGCATATGATCGAGACTATCAATAAATTAATCAGAATGTCGCGCTATCTCGTTCAAGAATTGGGCAGGGAGCCTCACCCCGAAGAGATTGCTGCGAGGATGGAACTGCCCGTAGATAAGGTTCGCAAGATCCTCAAGATAGCCAAAGAACCCATCTCTCTGGAGACCCCCATCGGAGAGGATGAAGATAGCCATCTGGGTGACTTCATCGAAGACAAAAAGACCGTACCCCCTGGTGAGGCCGTTATCGTCAAAAACTTGGTGGAACAGGTTCAGAAGGTCCTGTCCACCCTTACCCCACGGGAGGAGAGGGTATTACGGATGAGATTTGGCATCGGTGAAAAATACGACCACACCCTGGAAGAAGTGGGGCAGGATTTCTCCGTTACCAGGGAGAGGATCCGCCAGATCGAGGCCAAGTCCTTGCGCAAACTGCGCCATCCCAGCAGGAGTAAACAGCTGAAGAGCTTTGTCGATAATTAAGAGGTTATTGAAAAAATGGTTTTATGTAGGCTGCTCAAAAATGCCCATCCCGCCATGGGCGGGACTGAGGAGTGAGACGTACTTGGATGTACGCCGCAGCAACGAAGGATGAGAAAAACGCAGTAGATGGGCGTTTTTCAACAGCCTGCTAAGGGGATCCCCCTTTTACCCTCCTGACTATCTCCTCGAATAGAGAGGGGAAGGGGATCTGCTCCTGTTTTCCCTCTTCCATATCCCGCAGGATCGCCCGCCCAGAGCGCTGTTCATCTTCACCGATGATCAGCACATAGCGAGCGCCGAATTTAGCCGCCCTGCGCATCTGCGCCTTGAGACTGCGCCCTTCATAGTCGATCATCGTCCTCACCCTGGCTCGATTCAGCTTATAACTCAAGCTGAAGGCGTCCTTCTGTGGGCCCTCGCCCAAGGCGGCGATGAACAATGACGGACCGGGAGGAAGGTGCTCCTCAGGCAGGATGAGCAGCAGGCGTTCCATCCCGATGGCAAAGCCGATACCGGGGATATTCGGACCCCCCAGTTCCTCCACGAGGCAATCGTATCTGCCACCGGCGGCCACGGCGTTTTGCGCCCCCAAACCCTCTGCCACCACCTCAAAGGCCGTCTTCGTGTAATAGTCCAACCCCCGCACCATCCTGGGGTTTACTTCGTATGAAACCTCAAGGGTCTCCAGATAACTCCGTACTGCTGCGAAGTGCTCGGCACATTCCGAGCAGAGAAAATCGCTGACAATAGGGGCTTCGGCAATGATCTCCTGACAACCCTGGACCTTACAGTCGAAGGCCCGCAGGGCATTCCGTTCCATCCTCCTGCGGCAATCACGGCAGAGCTGATGGAGATGGTCGTTGAGGAAGGTCTTTAAGTTCTCCTTGTAGGGGTGGCGGCAGCGGGGGCAACCGAGGGAGTTAATCTGCAATACGCATCGTTTGACCCCTACAGTGGACAAATAGTACATCACGATGGCCATGACCTCGGCATCTATCGTGGGGTGGGAGATCCCGAAGACCTCCACATTGATCTGGTGAAACTGGCGATATCTCCCTTTTTGTGGCCTCTCATGCCTGAACATGGGGCCGATGGAGTAGAACTTGGCCATCGGGTCAGTAGTGTACATCTTGTGCTCGATATAGGCCCGCACAATGGAGGCAGTGGCCTCAGGGCGCAAGGTAATACGATCCCCGCTGCGGTCCTCAAAAGTGTACATCTCCTTTTCCACGATATCCGTCTCCTCACCGATGCTTCGGGAAAACAACTCCGCCTTCTCCAGGATCGGCACCCGTATCTCGGAGAAACCGAATCCCTCCAGGATCTCCCGGGCGCGTTCCTCCAGCATCCTCCAGCGCCTGGTCTCGGGAGGAAGAATATCGCTGAATCCCCTGATGGCCTTGATCTCCACCGTATCCTCCTCTTAAGATATTTTCTAGAGAAGATCTCTAAGCCTTTTATACCAAAGAGGAGGAAAAGTCAAACCTCACCCCGCCCTTCATCCCGATACCATATCTGCTAGTGACAAAAAATGTCAGAACAGTGACATTAAAAAACCGCTTCCCGCCGCCCAGGGTTGCAAAATACGTAACACGCCGATTCTTAAGGACTTTTTTTTACAAAAATAGTCTTGCGTTTGGCACAAAAAATGCTGAAGGGTCAACAGAGACGGGCATGTCTTTGCGGTATTGCCTTAATCGAAAGCTTTAATGCCTCGAAACCGAGGTTGTGCAGTGCCTAGTATGAGAGATAACACTAAGGCAAAAAAGCAATTGATAAAAGAAGGAGGAGCAGAACTGCGCCACCGGATCGCCGAACTGGAGCGGGCAGAAACCGAGCGTAAACAGGGAGAGGGATTATTGCGAAAAGAGAGGGATACCTTTTTCTCCATCTTGGAGAAAGCCCCCTATGGGGTGATGTTTCTCGACAAGGATGAGAAGATTCTCTTCACCAACACTGAATTTACCAATATCACCGGTTACACTC
>MGQF01000075.1:2426-7259 GCA_001797745.1 Deltaproteobacteria bacterium RBG_13_52_11 | reverse complement strand
GCGAAGAACAGAAATATGCTCAGTGTGGGTGCGGCATGGAAGAGGGATATGGCCCAAAGGGAGACCGACGTGGTATTCCGCAAGATGTTGAACAGGGTGTTCTTTCGGACGTTCAGTGTAGTCTGTAAGGATCGAGCTATCAGGGGGATAGAGTTTAGGCCGGTTGTGCTGAGTGATGGCAGCACTATCGTGATGCTTAATGACATCACCGAGCGCAAACGGGCGGAGGAGGAACTGCAAAGAACGTATGGCGAGCTTAAAGAAAGCGAGGAGCGCTATCGAACTCTCGTAGAGAATATTGATCTTGGGGTTAACCTCATAGATGCCGACCACACTATAGTCATGGTAAATGCTGCAGAAAGCAAAAGGTTTAAAAAATCTATCAGTGAGATGATCGGTGAAAAGTGTTTTCGGGAGTTCGAAAAACGGGATGCAGTGTGCCCTCACTGTCCTGGAGTCCGGGCAATGGCCACCGGGCAACCTGTAGAGGTCGAGGCTGAGGGGTTAAGAGATGATCAGAGCCGTGTACATGTAAGGATTCAGGCCTTTCCCATCTTCGGGCAGGATGGTACAGCGATCGGCTTCATAGAAGTTACAGAAGATATCACCGAGCACAAGCAGATGGAGGAGGAGCTGCGGCACAGTGAGGAGCGTTATCGTACTCTCGTGGATAATATTGACCTTGGGATTATCCTCATAGATGCCGACCACACTATAGTCATGATAAACACTGCGGGAGGCAAACAGATTAACAAGCCTGTTAGTGAGTTAATCGGGAAAAAGTGTTTTCGCGAATTCGAAAAGCGTGATGCGGTGTGCCTGCATTGTCCCGGGGTTCAGGCAATGGCTACCGGCCGATCAGCAGAGGTCGAGACTGAAGCGGTGAGAGATGACGGGAGTCGTTATCATGCGAGGGTTCAAGCTTTTCCAGCCTTCGGGTTGGATGGTACAATTACCGGATTCATAGAGGTTTCTGAGGACATCACCAAGCGCAAGGAGATAGAGAGGACTTTGCGGGAGAGTGAGGAGCGGTTCCGTATCCTGGTAGAGCATTCAAAAGATGCCTTAATACTCCATGACTTTGACGGCAGAATTATAGATGTAAACCAGCATGCATGTGAAAGCCTGGGGTATACACGAGAGGAACTGCTAGATCTGTCTATACAGGATGTCGAGCAGAATTTTATTCCCGGCAAGCATAAAGAAAAGTGGGAGCAGCTGGTTCCGGGCGTGCCTATTACAATAGGAGGACTCAATAGACGCAAAGATGGGACGACCTTTCCTACTGAGGTCCGGCTCGTGGTTCTTGAGTCAGGTGGACGCCGACTCCTCCTGGGTCTGGTGCGTGACATCACCGAGCGCAAGCAGGTCGAGGAGAAGCTACGGGAGAGTGAGGAGCGCTACCGAAATTTGGTAGACAACATTAAGTTTGGGATTAATCTCATAGATTCCGACCACACCATAGTCATGGTGAACGCTGCGCAGGGCAAAAGGTTTAAAAAGCCTGTTAGTGAGTTTATCGGGGAAAAGTGTTTCCGGGAGTTTGAAAAACGTGATGCAGTGTGCCCGCATTGTCCCGGGGTTCAGACGATGGCTACCGGCAAACCTGCAGAGGTCGAGACTGAGGGGGTACCGGATGACCAGAGCCGTTTGAGGCTTCAAACCTTTCCAGTCTTCGGGCAGGATGGTACGGTGACTGCCTTCATAGAATTTGTAGAAGATATCACTGAGCGCAAGCGGGCAGAGGAGACGCTGCGAGAGTCGGAGGAGAAGTATCGTTCTTTGGTGGAATTTACCGAAGATCCCGTGTACCTGGTAAACAGGCAGAAACAATACCTGTACATGAACGAGAAATATCTCTCCAGGATTGGTTTGTCACGAGATCACGTCATCGAGCGGGCCTATGGCGAGTTTCATTCCCATGAAGATGACAAAGAATTTTCTGAGCATATTGAACAGGTATTTGAAACCGGCCGGTTCGCCCAATATGAGCACAGGAGCCGGAGGGATGGCAGATACTTTCTCAGGACGTTAAGCCCGGTGAAGGGATCCGATGGGAGTATCGAGGCGGTAACGGTGATCTCAAAGGACATCACTGAGCGCAAGCGGGCCGAGGAGGAACTCACCTACATGGCCACCCACGACTCTCTCACCGGCTTGCCCAACCGTATACTGTTCAATGACCGTCTTACCGTGGCACTCACCCATGCACATCGTCAAAAAAAGAAGCTCGCCGTGATGCTGCTCGACCTGGACTATTTCAAGGACGTTAACGATTCACTGGGGCACAGCGGAGGAGATCAGCTCCTGCGCGCCATCGGCAATCGGCTGAGAGGGCTTTTGCGCAGAGACGATACCGTCGCTCGCGTCGGGGGGGATGAATTCCTCCTGTTATTATCCGAAATAGCCAGGATAAAAGATGCAACTACCATTGTCCAAAAGATCATGGAGGCCTTTCGGAAGCCCTTTATCTTTGATGATCACGAACTCCCGATCACCACCAGCATCGGGGTCGCCATCTATCCCAACGACGGTGACGATGCTGATACCTTAATGAAGCACGCCGACATCGCCATGTACCGCGCCAAGGATAAAGGCCGGGACACCTACCAACGCTACGCTCCGATATGGCGTTGAGGTCTTGAAGTACCGGCAGGGGTGAGCTGAAATAACCCCCTCTTTTTTTCCGGCATTCTCGCGAGCATCTTCTCTCAAACCGTAGGAGGGATACCTCTCCCCCTTTGCCCAATCCTGAACGCCATATTATTCAAAAGTGACAAAAAATGTCGTTTCCGTGGATAATGAGCGCCCTTCTCCATCGTTCTCTCCTCCTCATTTTTTCATAACTCCATAATTTATAAGGAATTTTCAAAAGGAAAACGCCCTCAATATTGGCACAGAATATGCTCAAGATAAAAAGACTCATGTAGTGTTTTTTAATCCGTTTTATGAACGGAGGTCTTGAGTCCTTCTGAGAGGTTAGGAGGTAGGGATGAAAGTTGCTGCCAGAGAGATAAATAGTCGGGGACGCGGCGTTCTAAAGGACATCTCCGCCCCACGGGGTATAGAGCCAGCATTAACGAGGGAATGCCAGGCCATCTTTAAAAACAACGGCAAGCCCATGGTGATCGTCGAGGCGGATGCGACCATCTCCATGGCCAATGCGGAGTTTGAAAAGCTCAGCGGTTACACGAAAGAGGAGATCGAGGGCAAAAAGAGATGGACGGAATTTGTGGCGATGGATGATCGGAAGCGGGCGAGGGAGTATCATCGTCTCCGCCGGTCAGATCCCATGCTGGCGCCGCGGTGTTTTGAATTTCGGTTCCTCGATCGGCAAGGGAAGATCACGAACATCGTGCTGACCATCGGGCAGATCCCGGGGACGAACAAGAACATGGCCTCCCTGCTGGATGTCACTGAGCGCAGGCAGGCGGAAGCAACGCTGCGGGCGAGTGACGAGCGATATAAAACCCTCTTCGAGAACTCCCGAGACGCCATCTATATCACCGCCCGCGATGGCACATACATTGATGCCAATCAAGCCGCCTTGGATCTGTTTGGCTATACCAGAGCGGAGATGAGAAAGATGAACGCCGGACAACTCTATGCCGATCCTGCCGACGCACGGAGGTTTCAGAAGGAGATAGAGGAAGAGGGATTTGTTCGGGACTTTGAGGTGCAGTTACGCAAGAAGGACGGCACAGAGATGGATTGCCTGTTCACCGTAACGGCACAGCGGGGAGATGATGGGGGCATCCTGGAATACCAGGGCATCATACGCGACATCACCGAGCGCAAGCGAGCGGAGAAGGCTTTGAGGGAGAGTGAAGAGCGGTTCAAGATGTTCGCTGAACATGCATCCATTGGTATTTCTATCATGGCACCCGATAGGAGTTTTGAGTATCTCAATCCACGGTTTACGGAGATTTTCGGATATACCAAGGAGGATATCCCTGGCAAGGATACCTGGTTTGCAAAGGCCTATCCTGATGAAGAATACAGAAACAAGGTATTTTCATCATGGGAGAGGGATATAGCAGAAGATATAAAGTTCGGGGAGGGGAATCCACGGGTCTTCACCGTGCGATGTAAAAACGGCCGGGATAAGATTATCGACTTCAGAAGTGTAGACCTTAAGGATGGGAAGCAATATCAACTCTATCTGGATATCACTGTTCGAGCCAAGGCGGAGGAGGCTTTGCGGGAGAGTGAAGGGCGCTATCGAACTCTCGTGGATAATATTAACCTTGGGGTCAACCTCATCGATGCCGACCACACCATAGTTATGGTAAACACTACGGGAAGCAGACAGATTGACAAGCCTGTGAGCGAATTAATCGGGAAAAAGTGTTTCCGGGAGTTCGAAAAACGTGATGCAATGTGCCCGTACTGTCCTGGAGTCCGGGCAATGGCTACTGGCCAACCTGCAGAGGTCGAGACCGAGGGGGTGAGAGATGATGGCAGTCGTTATAATGTGAGGATTCAAGCCTTTCCAGCCTTTGGGTATGACGGCGCGGTGACGGGCTTTATAGAGATTACGGAGGACATCACCGAACGCAAGCGAATTGAGGAATTATTGCAGCATGAGCGGGAGACCTTTTCCACCATCTTGCAGAACGCCCTGTATGGGGTGGGGTTGATCGATAGGGATGGGAAATACCTCTACGTTAATCCTGAATTCACTGCCATCACGGGCTATACCCTCGCGGATATCCCCACCGGCAGGGATTGGATGCACAAGGCCTATCCCGATAAGGAATACCGGCAGAAGGTTATTGAAGCCTGGAAAAAGGACAGTGGGTCAGGAGGGATGATTAGTAGGGTGTTTAGTGT
>MGQF01000075.1:2276-2390 GCA_001797745.1 Deltaproteobacteria bacterium RBG_13_52_11 | reverse complement strand
TACACCCTTGAAGAGATTCCAACCATTGACGAATGGCGGCGCCAGGCCGATCAGGATCCGGGCCAGCGTGAAAAGTTCGCCTCTTGGCAGGAAGAGCTCATGGAGGCGCACAAG
>MGQF01000075.1:954-2149 GCA_001797745.1 Deltaproteobacteria bacterium RBG_13_52_11 | reverse complement strand
CGTGAAAAGTTCGCCCACTGGGGGGAAGAGCTCATGGAGGCGCACGAGGATGGCAGATCGTTTCCGCCCCTGGAAATGGCCGTCACCTGCAAAGATGGTTCTATCCGCCATGTGATGATTGAGGGAGCAATAGTCACCAACAGAAACCTGGTCATTTACAACGACATCACCGAGCGCAAGCAAGCGGAGGAATTATTGCAGCAGGAGAAGGAGACCTTTTTCACCATCTTGCAGAATGCCCTGTATGGGGTGGCGTTGATGAGCGGGGATGGGAAACACGTGTACGTTAATCCTGAATTCACTGCCATTACGGGCTATACCCTGGAGGATATCCCCACCGGCAGAGATTGGATGCACAAGGCCTATCCCGATAAGGAATACCGGCAGAAGGTTATTGAAAACTGGAAGAAGGATGGTGAGTTAGGGGGGACTAGGAGGGTGCTCAGTGTTGTTTGCAAGGATGGAAAAATCAAGGAGATAGAGACCAGCCGGACCCAGTTAGATAATGGGTTGTCCGTTGTGATGTTAGTGGACATCACCGAGCGCAAGCGGGCGGAGGAGGCGCTGCAGAAGAGCCAGACAGAGCTTCAGACCATCATGGATGCCTCGCCAATCGCTATTTCCTGGGCCGACATGCAAGGGAACATCATATACATCAACCACAAGCACCACGAACTCTTCGGCTACACTCTTGAAGACATTTCAACTATTGACGAATGGCGGCGCCAGGCCGATCATGATCCGGGCCAGCGTGAAAAGTTTTCCTCTTGGCAGGATGAACTCATTGAGGCGCACAAGGATGGCAGATCGTTTCCGCCCCGGGAAATGATTGTCACCTGCAAAGATGGTTCTATCCGCTATGTGATGATTTACGGAGCATTGGCCTCCAACCGATCACTGGCCATTTTTAATGACATCACCGACCGCAAGCGAGCTGAGGAGAAGCTACGGGAGAACGAGGAGCGCTATCGAACGCTGGTGGAAAACATTAACCTTGGAGTCAACCTCATAGATGCCTACCACAATGTAGTCATGACGAACGCTGCGCAAGGAAAACAGTTTAACAAACCTGTGAGTGAGATGATCGGAAAAAAGTGTTTCCGGGAGTTTGAAAAACGGGATGCAGTGTGCCCGCACTGTCCCGGGGTGCAGGTAATGGCTACTGGCCAATCAGCAGAGGTCGAGAGTGAGGGGG
>MGQF01000075.1:265-829 GCA_001797745.1 Deltaproteobacteria bacterium RBG_13_52_11 | reverse complement strand
CGTGAAAAGTTCGCCCACTGGGGGGAAGAGCTCATGGAGGCGCACGAGGATGGCAGATCGCTTCCGCCCCGGGAAATGATTGCCACCTGCAAAGATGGTTCTATCCGCCATGTGACGATTGAGGGAGCAATAGTCACCAACCGGAACCTGGTCATTTACAATGATATCACCGAGCGCAAGCGGGCTGAGGAGAAGCTGAGGGAGAGTGAGGAACGGTTCCGTCTGCTCGTAGAGCATTCAACAGATGCCCTCTTTCTCCATGACTTTGATGGCAAGATTATCGATGTAAACCAGCATGCATGTGAAAGCCTGGGGTATACACGAGAGGAATTATTAGGCTTGCCTCTACAGGATATCGATGAGAATTTTAGTCCCGGCAAGCTTACAGAACAATGGAAGCAGGTGGTTCCGGGCGTACCTCTTACATTGGACGGTATCCATAGACGCAAGGATGGGACGACCTTTCCTGTTGAGGTCCGGCTCGGGGTTTTTGAGGCTGGGGGACGCCGACTCCTCTTGGGTCTGGTGCGTGACATCACCGAGCGCAAGCGGGCGGAGGAGCGG
>MGQF01000075.1:0-239 GCA_001797745.1 Deltaproteobacteria bacterium RBG_13_52_11 | reverse complement strand
GCGCAGCAACGAGGAGGTGAAGAATTTTGCGTATATCGTCTCTCACGATTTGCGGGTCCCCCTCGTCAACCTGAAGGGGTATAGCGCTGAGCTTCGTTCCGCCCTGGAGGTGATCGGTTCCAATTTTGACGCAGCCCTGCCTCACCTGAACGATGAAAAACGTTCCGAAGTGGCCATGGCCCTGCACGAGGATGCGCCCGAGGCCCTGGAATTTATCACTAACTCGGTGTCCCGCATGG
>MGQF01000074.1:37070-69797 GCA_001797745.1 Deltaproteobacteria bacterium RBG_13_52_11 | reverse complement strand
GCCTAAAAAAGGACATTTCTACATTGGCGAAACAGGACATTATCATTTTGGGATAACATACCCATTATTTTTATAACGACCACCGTGAGATATAAAGAAATTGACAAGCTAGAACTATTTTAGCAACAAGCAGTATAGAATGGGGGCATGAAAAGCCAACTACCATCCCGACTCGTCGGGATAGCAATGTCAACAGCAGCAGACCCCAGCGCTCCGTTGCCAGTCTTCCAGAGCCCCGAGAAGTAGAAGATCAATGCCAGAATAATCGATCCGATAAAGTTGGCACCGTACACCATGGACCCGTCTCTCGACCATGGTGCCGAACGTTACATTCCTGGTCATGACACTTGACACTAGTAAGTTGTTGTCGGTAAACAGCTCCGCTGCCGCGATGACGACGAGCATCAGCCCAAGGCTAAAAGCAGAGCCCGCTAGGAACTTTGTGAGACCTATGCCTACCTGTGCAACCAGGTCAAAGGTCACTGTCGTCGAAAGGAGACCTCCGAACCCGATGTATGCCCCAGCCAGAATGCCCAAAACAAAAACAGACAGCCATGGTGAGGTTGCCTTCCCGCCACTCACGGTTGAGGCAAACGTTTCTGTAGTGGCCTTTTCTTTTATATTGCCCTGCGCTTGAGTGCATCCTTAACGGCCTTGACGATTTCATCGGGAGTAAACGGTTTAGGCACGTACGCCATCGCTCCTCGCTCCATAGCCTCGGTCGCCCGGCCAACGGTCGGGTAACCGCTGATCATAATTACAACGGAATCTGGTGATCGTTGATTAAGCTCCGCTAATACATCCATTCCATCAAACCCTGGCATCTTCCAGTCGCACAGAATCACATCAAAGGATGAGTTCTCAACAAGCCTGAGCCCCTCACGAGGACTCGTGGTACACGTCACCTGAACCCCCTCGGCAGAAAATATCCTGCGGCATGATTCGAGCACAACATCTTCATCATCGATGATAAGCATCGTCTCAGCCATACTGGCACCTCCTCAGTATCCTGATTATTTATAATAGTATTTATTGCCTATGCTCACAGCATCAAGCCACTGACCCGGCCCCATCTCATAGGTGTCTGATATCAACCCATACGATATCATTTGTGAGCCACATCTCCACCGGCACCTTGATCTGTTCTATCTGTACTCTTTCCATCTCATGATCTTCCGGACAGTTTCTATGAGTTCCTCGGGTGTGAAAGGTTTGGCTATAAATTCCTCTGCTCCTAATTGAAACTCATCACCGATTGTCTCCGGTGTAGGATACCCGCTCATAACTAAGATAGGTACCTCTGGCCATTGTTCTTTAACTTCTCGCATGAGGTACATGCCATCTTGTTCAGGCATCTTCACATCGATAAGGAGGAGATCAAAGATATTATGTTCTAATTCCTCCCGTGCTTTCTCAGCACCTGGAACTAGATAGACTTCAAAGCCCTCAGCCTCGAAAACGCGCCTGCAGCTATCGAGCACAATCTGATCGTCATCAACGATGAGTGCCTTCATCTTCCTTGCTGTGCCCTCCTATCGGCAGCCAAATGGTAAACGTACTCCCCCTGTCAACCTCACTCTGAACTCGAATGGTCCCCCCATGGCGTTGAACGATGCCATAAGAAACTGCCAGTCCAAGCCCCGTACCCTGCCCTACCTCCTTCGTACTAAAAAAAGGATCGAATAATTTATCAAGATGTTCAGGCGATATGCCACAACCTGTGTCCCTGACCGTAATCTCCACACCCTTCCGATGCATGGCGTTGGTGGAAATGTTGATACCAGTGGCTACCATAATGCTGTCGCCCTGCTGGGTAGCGTCAAGGGCGTTGAGCAGCAAATTGAGTAAAACGCCCTGCATCTGATTGGCATCAAGGGGAAGCAGCGGGATTCCCTCGCCTGGCCTGTATTGTAAGGTTACTCCTTTGACAAGTGCCTGGTTTTTCATCATTGAAACGGCGGATTGGACAAATCGATTTACATCTGTTGGCTCGGTGTTGAGCTCTGTCTGGCGTGAAAAATCCAACAGGTTCTTTACTACCTTGCGAACGCGTTCAGTCTGTTGGGCGATTGTCTCAAGATCAGAGCGAATATCTTCCGCAATGTCTTGACGCCGCAACAACATATGTGTAAATGTCAATACCCCTGTGAGAGGGTTGTTTATCTCGTGGGCCACCCCGGCTGCTAACCTACCAATGCTGGCCTGTTTTTCAGATCGCACCAGTTTTATCTCGCTCTCGGCCTTTATGCGTCTATCACGCTCTTGGAGCGAGGTGAGCATGTCCGCAAAGGTCCTCTGGAGAACCCCTATCTCACTCTTTGAAATAGGTCCAACATTGGGCGAGAAGTTTCCGTGTGAAACTTCATTACTCGCCTCGATCAACCGATGCACCGGTCGCAAGATTATGCTTTCCAAAAAGTATCCCAGCCAAATTGCCAAAACTATGCCGACTATAGTCAATAGGATAAAAACAGATAGGGCCTTCGTTCGGATATCAGCATATTTTGCCTCTAACACGCCCACGTAGAGCATACCTATTCTTTCGCCAAAAATGTCCACGATGGGCTCATAGGCTGTGATGTACCAGCCATTGACTACGAAGGCACGGCCTGTCCATTTTTCCCCCCCTGTGAGAACGCGTTCTCTGACCTCTTCCGATACCCGCGTTCCAATAGCACGTTCTCCGTCTGGGGTGAGAACATTTGTAGAGATGCGCATATCATTGAAAAAGATAGTGGCTGTTCCGATGTTGCGATCCTTGTAAATTTCTTGTTGAAAAACCGTATCGCGCACCTGGTCAACAATCGAAAAATTTCGATTGAGAAGAACCCCCCCATAGAGAACACCAAGCAGGTGAGTACCTTCCAGAACCGGAATGGCGGCTGCAAGCGCCATCCCCGCTGTTTCCTCTTCTTCGGCTCTCGGCGCAGCCCTCGGGGTGGGGAGTACCCGTATCATGGCTTGATCAGCGAGTCTGGGATCCTCAGCCAAAAGAAACTCTTTACTCAGAACCTCAGTTCCTGAAACAGGGGCCCTACGCTCTAACGCTAGGTTTGCTATAGAATTAGGAACCTGTTTTTTTTGCTTGGGAACGGCATGATTTCCAATGCGGCAGAGCGTCTTACCTTCTCTCGTAACGATACCGGCGAAATCCATCTCGGTTTGACGGGCTAAACGCGTGAGCCGCTTGACAAGTTCCGGTGCATCTTGTTTCTTAAGCGCGGAGCGGAATCCAGATCCCAGCGTGGTAGTGTTAAGGGCAACTTCCACACCCCTGACTCGATTAAGGTAAATCTCACGGGCGGTATTCAGATCCAATCTGATGCGGTTCGTTGCCTCGTTGAGGAAGGCCTTGTAAAGGAGTTGGCCGCCGACTATCAGAGAGACAGCACCCACCAAAAAGGACACCCCGAGAAAACTGACGATGAGTTTTGATCGAATTGAAGAAAGCATGTTTGTCCTTATAAAGCCTTCACTACGCTTCGCTTGCGGGGAGCGCTCGCCTCAGCGGGGACTGTCTTATACCCTGATATATATCAACCCTTTGATCGAGCGGTGAGCGTACTATTCCGGCTTCAGCAGGATCTTATGCCCTAAGAGGTTGATCTCCTCGATGGAGGCCTCAACTTCCTTTTCCTCGCCAAAGAGGCTGATCAGGCGCAGCTTCTTGCCCACAGGGATGATGGTTGCGATGTCTGCCATGATCTCTTCTTCTTTGCCATCCTTGAGCAGATACGCCGTAGACTCGCACATGATCGACCTCCTTTGATTAAGTCAGGTAGGATGTTGATCGAATACTCTATTACTGTAGCCTTGTCAGGGATAAAAAGCAAATCACTTCCCAACACAATCCCTTCCCTTAAATTAGAAGAGCAAGGAATCAGAACCTCTGCGCCCCCTCCGCCTTCGCACTACCTTCGCCATCAGGGCTGAGGCACGGCACAACATCCTCCCCCAGAAGGGGGTGCTGCTCTTGCGGGCATCAGGGTGGATGAAGCAAAAGCGGCGGCACTTTATCTCCTGCAACCTCCTCTGAAATTCCTCTCCGGCATCCTCACCCAGATCAGGGAAGTAGTCTGGGATATAATAACCGAACGCACTAAACCCCTCCCCTTCCTCTTTATGATATGAGTAAAAATCGGAGAAGGTCTGCAGGGTTGTTTCTACCCCAAACTTTTCTGGTTGCCGTTGCCAAGGCGCCCCTGGTTCCATCTCGATGGTGAAGGTCCTGAACCCCTGCACATTGGGGAATTGTCTCCTGCTACGCGCAATCAGCCGAGCGGTCTCGTTCAAATCCTCTTCGCGTTCATAAGGGAGACCAAGGCCAAAAAAGAGATCAACCTTCACCCCTTTCTCCCTTGTGTACTCCAGACAATCACATAGTTCCCGGTTCGTGTAGGAATATCCCTTGTTGCGCCGGCGTACCTCCTCCGAACCGCTCTCCGGAGAGAGGGCGAGAAGGGAGCGGGGACCAAAGGTCTGGGCAAACCCATCGATGAACGTTCTAGTAGGGAGACCGAAGGATTCAAAAAAGAACTCCACCTTGAGCCGCTCCTCCCTGATCCGCGAGAATAGTTTGAGATAGTAGTCTGGACGATGGGGGTAGGGGTCAAAACAGACGTGCATGGTCTCATATCCCCAGCGCAGGGCCTCCCTGATAGAATCCAGCACCCGCTCCATATCTCTGAAAATCACCTGCCGGCGTCCGGCAATGAGCCTCTGCGCATCCTTCCCTCCGCCGCACCACGTGCAATTGACCGGGCACCCCCTCCCTACCATCAGGTCGAACATGCGGGTCTTCAAGGAAAAGAAGAGGCGATTGCGCTCTTTGGAAAACCCCTTGACAAAAAAAGGCATGAGCACCCAATCGATGTAGGTGCGGTGATTTTTCAACAGAGAAAAGTTGGTGAAGCAGAGTCCATCTATCATGTCTTGAGAGGCGCAATACGCCAGCGGGTTCTCTTGGATGGCACCACCCTGTCTCCACGTCAGGTTGGGCACCTGATCAAGGGAACCACCTTTGCTTATGGTCTCGGTCAACCGGAGCAGAGGAATTTCTCCGTCACCCCGGATGACGGCGTCCACCCAGAGGAATCGCTCCATGATCTCACGGTGATAAAAACTGGCGGTCAATCCCCCGAGGAGGAGAAAGACCTCTGGAAAGGCCTCCTTGACCCTCCTCGCCTGTTCCAACACCTCATAGGTTTGGGGGTGCCAATGGAGGGAGAGGGCCACGATCCGCGGCTTTTTGCGGGCGATATAGTCAATCAGAGAAAAACCCTTATCCTCGAGCCACTCCACCCCAAGATGCACGACCCCAGTTTCATACCCCTCGCGCGAGAGGAGATCGGCCAGGGCCAAGACCCCCATAGGCATGTAATTGATAAAGGTGTACTCGCCGATGGGGCGGTAGTAGTTCTTGAACTTGGGCACATGGACAAAGAGGCAGTCCATCAATGTTACCTCCTGTACTCCTTGCTGATCATGTCCGCGGCAAACCTCCCTGACAGGGCCGCCCCCACGATCCCATGTGCAGGACGGGTATAGTGACCTGCCAGATAGAGCCCCTTAAGAGGGGTTTTGTTGGCCGGCCTCCCCCTGCCGATCTGACCAGGGGTCGGGGCAAGCCCGTACGTCGCGCCCTTTTCATTAGCCGTGTACCGTTCTAACGTACGGGGGGTGGCGGCCTCAATCACGATGCTCTGCTTCAAGAGGCCGGGGAGATACCTCCCTTCTACCAGGCGGATGAGTCGATGGGCCACTTCTTCTTTTATTGTACGATACCTGGATTGATCGTTCCACCCCCATCCATCGCGGAATCCATAGGGGGCAGGGGTCATAAGGCGCACGATGTGGTGACCAGGCGGGGCAAGGGAGGGGTCGAGGAGGGTCGGTATGGTGATAATCACCGCGGGGTAATCAGGCATCTCACCCCTGATCAACTGGTCATATTCCACCTGCGCATCCCCGGGGCTCACGTAGGTAAAGTATGGTAAGGTCCGTCGGTCAAGATCCATTTTCACCCCCAGATAGACCAAGAATGAAGAGAGGGAATACTCTAAGGTATGGACCATGCTGGAGAACCGCCCCCTATATTCCTCGGGCAACAAATCGATGAGGGCACGGCGGATGTTGATGGCGGCCACCACCGTCTGGGCTGGGAAAAAATCCCCTCCGCGGGTAACCACCCCCTGCACACTACCACCCTCCACCTCAATCCGCTCTACCTCCGTCTTGAGCCTTACTTCACCACCCCCCTCTACAAAGGCAGTCTCCAATGCCTGAGCGATGGTCCCCATCCCCCCTTGAGGGTACCACACCCCCTGGGCGAGGACCTTGCTGATAAGGGTCGCGGTAAAGAGCAAGGAGAGGCGAGCAGGGGGGAGATGGGCAGGGAGGGAGGAGAGAACTTGTTTGATCCCCTCTGCCTGAAATGATTGATCCATGATCTCCCCCAAAGAGGCCCGCTCATACCTGATGAGGTGCCAGAAGAAAAAAGGGAAGAGGAGCATCTGCCACCGCGTGATCGTCTCAAAACGGCCTATCTCCGCCCCGATCCGCCTGAGCAACGCGAAGTATTTTTCAAAACCCTTTTGCTCTTCGGGAAAGCGCTTTTTTACCTCGCTGAGATATTCCTCAAAGCCCCCCGTGAGGTGGAGATCGAAACTGAAATCAGGGTAGATATTCCGGGCGGTCTCAATGCCGAGGAAATGAAGGTGCGGCAGCGCCCCTGTCTGGGCCAAGAGCTTATGAAATTCCCCTCCCTCCTCACACCCGCCAAGAAAAGACCCGGTAGCATCAAAGGTGAACCCTTTTCGCGTAAAAGAGGTCACATACCCGCCGGTTCGCTCCCCTTGCTCCAGCAGCAAGACCCGCAGGCCGCGCCGAACTAACAGTGCAGCTGTTGTCAATCCCCCCATACCCCCGCCGATGACGATCACGTCGTAGTGCATGCAGCTAAACTACTTTCTTTTAAATATCGTTGACTTGGGTAAATCTTTGCCATAATATAGGTGGGTTCGCGCGTTTTCAAGATGAATTTTGATAAATATGTGAGATGAATATTCAGAAGGCGCCTCCATGACAGAAAAACAATATCTTATCGATGAAATTACCATTAGAGACTCCTGGAGGCTCTTTAGGATCCTCTCCGAGCTTGTTGAGGGATTTGAGACCCTGGCGGATGTTCAACCTGCTGTGAGCATCTTCGGCTCAACGCGCGTGAGCCCCGGTAATCCCCTCTATGAAAAGGCGCTGCAGTTGGCAAGGCTTTTGGCAGAAAATGGTTTTAACGTCATCACCGGCGGCGGCCCTGGAATCATGGAGGCCGCCAATAAAGGGGCCCTGGAAGGAGGTAGAAAGTCTATAGGGCTGAACATAGACCTCCCCGCCGAACAACCTCCCAATGCCTATACGAACATCCACTTGAGCTTCCGCTACTTCTTCGTACGGAAGGTGATGTTCGTCAAGTACGCCATGGCCTATATTATCTTCCCCGGTGGGTTCGGGACCCTCGATGAACTCTTTGAGGCGATCACGCTCATCCAGACCAAAAAGATCAAACCTTTCCCCGTCATCCTGGTAGAGAAAGAATATTGGCAGGGTTTGCTGGATTGGTTAAAGGGCACCCTTTTGAAGGTACAGCACATCTCGCCAGAAGATCTGGAGATCATTCAGGTCATCGACGAACCCAGCGAAATCATCAAATACATCAAACGGATGGTTATCATCTGATCCCTCCCGCGGGAATGAGCTCGAGGAATTGCCGCAAGATCTTAGCCGTTGCCCCCCAGATAACGTACCCGCCACTTTGGTAGATAGACACCTTCTCGGTCTTATCTTGATACGTCCTGTATTCCTCGCTCAAAACCCCCTCTTTGAAAAAACCAGCGAGGGGGAGGATAATGATTTCTTCAATCTCCTCAGGAGATGGAACAAAGGGATAGGGGTAGGGAATGAAACCCACAACGGGTGATACGATAAAGCCGGACATGGTCATTATTTCATCCAATGCCCCCAAGAGCTCGACGTCCCGAGGCTTCACGCCGATCTCCTCGTGGGCCTCTCTAAGGGCAGTGGCCACAATATCTTTATCAGAGGCGTCGTAAATCCCTCCGGGGAAAGAGATCTCCCCCTTATGGCGTTTTACCCTATTGGTCCGCCTGGTAAAAAGGCAGTGATATGAACCATCCTTGCAGAACACGGGGATTAAGACCCCGGCCCTGGTGAGGCCTGGTCCTGCCGACACCCGCTTGATCTCGCGATTGGCCAGGGTCTCTTTGATCCTCTGGATCAGATCATCTGTACAGGAAGCAAGACGAGACATATGATAACAACTGCCCTTCGCCAATAAAACAGCTTTCTTCTAAGAGCTTTATAACTAAAACATATAACCTTATCCGACAAAAGTAAAGCTTCGGTTGACATCCTCTGAACGGATGATGCAGAATGAAAGGTAATTGAGAACCATTGAAACAGAGAGGAACAATTGTTATATTAAAGCGAAATAGGGACCAGGAGGCATGAAAAGCTGCCATGAAGGATACAAACGAAAAGATTCCTGACCAAAAAGAGTTGGAGCAGGAATTGAACACATATTTGGAGAGAAAGTATGGTGATAAGGTAAAACTGGTGGTCTCCACCATCGTTCCCAAGGTCTCCCTTGAGCAAGAGGGCGAAAAAGGAAAGACATTGGAGAAGGCATCCCCCCAGCTTAACTTCGACATGAAGCCTGAGCAACTCATCTCGTATCTCAACTCATTCATCGTCAAACAGGATGAAGCGAAAGAGATCTTGGCCACCAAGATTTGCACACACTATAACAAGATAAAATTCATGACCGAAAAGAGGGGTAGCTCTAAGCCGCCAGTCGGCAATATCAAGAACAATATCATTATGGCCGGCCCAACGGGCGTGGGGAAGACATATATGATTAAGCTCATTGCCCAGAAGATCGGTGTCCCCTTCGTAAAAGGAGACGCCACTAAGTTCAGTGAGACTGGCTATGTGGGAGGTGACGTGGAGGATCTGCTGCGGGATCTGGTCTACGAAGTCAACGGCGACATAGAGCGCGCCCAATATGGGATTGTATACATCGATGAGATAGACAAGATCGCGAGCAGCGGTAATATTATCGGCCCTGATGTGTCGAGAACGGGAGTGCAGCGGGCTTTGTTAAAACCGATGGAAGAGACAGAGGTGGATCTCCGGGTACCCCATGATCCCATCTCCCAAATGGAGGCCATCGAGAAATATCGCCGAACAGGAAAGAGGGAAAAGAAGACTATAAACACCAGAAATATCCTCTTTATCGTGAGCGGGGCTTTTAATGGCCTCGAGGACATCATCAAAAAGCGGATGAGCAAAGAAGGGATCGGTTTTGGGGCGGAACTCAAGTCCAAGGATGATAAGGCTGAATACCTCAAACATGTCTCGGCCGAGGACCTTATCGCCTATGGATTTGAATCAGAGTTCATCGGGCGCCTTCCGGTAGTTGCCATCTTCCATCAGTTGGAGATTCAGGACCTCTATGAAATCCTGAAAAACCCCCACAGCCCTATTGTTAACAGCAAAAAGAAGGATTTTCTGTCGTACGGCATCGGCCTCCAGTTTGAGGATGAGGCCTTGTGGAAGATGGCCCAGATGGCCTATCAAGAACACACCGGCGCCAGAGGGCTGATCAGCGCCATCGAAAAGGTCCTCCTGAAATTCGAGAGGAAACTCCCTTCCACCGACATCACGGAACTCGTAGTAACGGTGGAGATGGTTCAGGATCCAGGGGAGGAGCTTAAAAAGCTGCTCAAAGATCCTCTTGAAGAAAAGCGGCTCAGGCGATACCGAGAGCTTGTGGCCCTCGAAAGAGAGGAGATGAAGAACTATATAAAGGACCGTCAGTCCGAATTTCTGAGCCGATATGGGGCCATCTTTACCGATTGCCGTTTGGACCTCGTCGTGGATCAGGTGATTAAAAAGGAGACGGACGTGAACTCTTCTTTCGAAGAAGTCCTCTCCACCTATTACCAGATCCGGGGGTTTGAAAAATCCTTCTTGGAGCGGCACGCGATCGAGGTCAACCTCGATGATGAGGCCGTGGACCTCCTGTTGACCTGGATAGTGAGGGAGGAGAAAGATATCAAGGAAATACTCACCACATTAGACAACCTCTTTGAACCTGCCCTGCAATTGATCCGGGACAAGGTAGGAGTCAACGCCTTCTCCATACCTGTAGAGGGGATTGAAGATCCTGAGACCTACTTTGATGGCTTAATAAAGGATGCCTACGCACACAAACAATAGAAGCCAGGTGAGAAAAAGTTTATGAAAGACTACTACGCTGTTTTGGGAGCAAACAAAAACGCAACCGTAGACGAGATAAAAAAGGCCTATCGCCGGTTGGCCCTGAAGTACCACCCGGACAGGAACAAAGGGGATAAAGAGGCCGAGGAACGTTTTAAGGAGATCAATGAGGCCTATGCCGTACTCAGCGATCAGGAGAAGAAACGTCAATACGATATGTTCGGGGCCGAGGGATTCCGGCAACGATACTCTCAAGAGGACATCTTTCAGGGATTCGACATAGGCGATACCTTGAAGGATTTCGGTTTTGGCACCTCGGACATCTTCAGCGTCCTCTTTGGCGGTGGCAGCGGCAAGGGGAGAGGGTTTAGGTATACCACCTATACCGGGCCCTCCGGCCAGCAGACCGCTGGAGAGGGGGGACCTGACTTCGCTGATTATTTTTCCCGAGGGGGGGCTGGACCCTCTCAGGGAAGGGATATGGTCGCTGATCTTACCATTACCCTGGAGGAGGCGGCCAAGGGAACGGAAAAGCTCGTCTCCCTCCAGAGAAAAGGCAAGGTCGAAAAGATCGCGGTGAAGATCCCCCCTGGAATCGATACGGGAAAAAAACTGAGGGCAGCAGGAAAGGGGGAGAGCGGACCTGGAGGAAGACCATCCGGCGACCTCTACGTGCGCGTTAACGTACAAAGGCATCCCCTATTCCACAGGGAAGGGAATGATATCTATATCGATCAGGAGATAAATTTCAGTGAAGCCGCCTTGGGCACGAGCATCGAGGTACCCACCCTCAACGGGATCAAAAAGGTAAAGATCCCCCCCGGCACCTCAGGGAATACAAAATTGAGGTTAAAAGGAGAGGGAATACCTCATCTCAAGGGGAAAGGTAAGGGCGACGCCTATGTTCGCATCGTTATCAGGATCCCCAAAAAGTTGACCTCCAAACAGAAGGAATTGGTCGAAGGCTTGTCCAAAGAAGGCCTTTAGATGTCGATCCGAGGGTTCAAGGAGTCAATCCCGCTCCTTAATTTTGATTTTATGGACTACGGGATCCCGCAAAGCGGGAGGGGTCGAGTGGTTAAACCCATGAATTCTTAAACACTTGAACCCTAGAACCCTTGACCCCTCGTACCCTTTCGGCTTAAAAATTCGAATCAAGCTCCTCAGTCAAATGTCGCGTGCCCTCATCCACGAGAGGAACAATAAATATGGTATCTTTTCCCCCACAGATGTGGGACAATAATAGAGGTAAGGCTCGGTGGTAGAAAAATGTCTAAAGGGGGAAAAACAATAGTCGGCATGAGGATATTGGGGCTGATCTTCGACCCCAATCTCAACACCACAGTAGTCGTCCTCCTCGACCCCAAACAGGAACGGGTACTCCCCATCTGGATCGGACCTATGGAGGGAAATGCCATTGCCATCGGGATGGAGAAGGTGAACACCCCCCGACCCATGACCCATGACCTGATGAAGAATCTCCTGGATGAATTCAAGGTTGAGGTGATCAAGGTGGTAGTCACCGAGTTGAAAGACGATACCTTCTACGCAGTGATTCATCTGATAGCTGACGGCAAAAAACTAGAGATTGATTCACGCCCCAGCGATGCCATTGCCTTGGCCGTCAGGGTGGAGGCCCCTATCTATTGCGCCGAAAAGGTCATGGAGACGGCAGCCGATCTTGGGCTGCTCAAACAGCGCAGCGACTTTAGTGAATCTGAAGACCTGAAAAAGTGGTTGGAAGGCCTCAAACCCGATGATTTTGGCAAGTACAAGATGTAACCTCAACCTTGTGATGGTCTCGTCCCCCTTCCCATGATTATCATACTGAGGTACTTATAGAGTACATCCCCCAGGTAACCCTCGGTTTTAAAACCTCCCAAAACAGTAATATATCGAGCCGTCACTACAAACGCTGAGAATCCTATCCCCCTCCTCTCCTGCCGGTGCGCCGTAAGGTCCCGGCCCCCTAAGAACGGGAAGAGGAAATTGTGAAAGTCTATTTTCGACTTCATAGGGTTTCAATGAGGGTGCACTATGGTCAAAAAAACGCAGATGAAGAGGTCTATGGTGAAGTCAATTTCCCATACCGTGTGTTCACGATAACGGGGGGAGGGATTCCATCTTGACCACCCTGAGCAGATCAGTCTCCTCAGAGGTCAGTTCGAGGATAAGCTGGAGGATGGCGGCGGGTCTCACCCCTCCCTCTTTCTTAATCCCCATCTCGATCAAGAAATCCGCTTTAAAAAGATCCTGGACGGGAGGGACACTGTCCTGAATGGAGAAAGAGGGAGTATAAGTATCCCTCTTCACCATCTGGAGCCTCTCAATGTAGTGCAGGACATTTACGTTCCTCACCCCCTTCTTCTTCTCCTGGATGAGGATGAGTTCTTTACTCTGAAGGGTTTGTTGCAACCTATCAAGCACTTCCTCTTCTGAGAATGCTCTACCTATTGCCTCCAGAGAGATGAGAAAGCAATCCACCTCAAATACCGTGGGCAGCGGCCTCCCCTTTAAGGCCATCTCAGAGGCATGGATGATCCGCAATCCAAGAGGGAGCTCCCTGTTCAATTGCTCCTGAAATTCCCTGGCCTTTATATAGTGGGCAAGCTCGAGATCTACAAATTCGGCCAGGCTCTCCATGCCGACGGGGAGTGGATTGGTAAAGGATATCTTGGGCAGGGGGTGAAATCCCTCCGAGAACTGCATGGAGATGCCGGCCCGGCGGGCTGCCCTGACGAAGACATCAATCATCTCCAGGTGACCGAGAAATCTGGCCTCTCCCACCTTGATAAATTGAGAACGGATCTTCTTCACCCATGGCCTCTTCCGCACCACCTCTCGAAATGATGATACGGGAGGAGGCGCAAAAGAAGCATCCGCCTCCATCATCTTAACCTGTTTTTCGCAGGCCCCACACTGCAGACACGCTCCCCCACGACAGTCAGGGGTTATAACCCCCTCCTTTGCCCTCGCCCATTCTGCTTCCAGGAATTCATCTTGCACCCCGCATTGGAGATGTCCCCACGGAGTTTTTTCTGAAGGTTCCCGCCCTCGACAGGCGTAAAAGGAGGGGTCAAGACCGCTTGCGGCAAAGGCCTCCTCCCATGCTTGCCACTTCAGGTGCTCTGTCCAGCCGTCGAACGTACAGCCACGCTGATGCGCCTTCAGCAAGACCGCTCCCAGCCGCCTATCCCCTCTGGCAAAGACCCCTTCCAGGAGGCTCATCCTGGCATCATGCCACCTCAGGCGCAGACCCCTTCCCCTCAATTCCTCCTTGAGGTATTGTTGCCTCTCTTCAACCTCCGCCAACGGCAACTGGGGCTCCCATTGAAAAGGGGTGTGGGGCTTGGGGACAAACGTGGAAATGCTGACATTCACATTCCCTCGTCTCTTTCCCCGTCCCCCGTGACGGGCGATCCGCTGCGAGAGGGAGACGATCCCCCGAAGATCCTCTTCCCCTTCGAAAGGGAGTCCCGCCATAAAGTAGAGCTTGATCAGGTTCCAACCCGCATCAAAGACCTGGGCTGTGGTCTCCAACAGCTCCTTCTCGTCGGTGATCTTGTTGATGATCCCCTGTAACCGCTCGGTGGCAGCCTCAGGGGCCAAGGTGAATCCGGTTTTGCGCACCCTCTTGATCTCTTCGATAAGCCCCCTCGTCAGGGTGCCCACCCGCAGGGATGGCAGGGAAATGGCAACCTTCCCCTTTTCATATCGCCTCATCAAGGTCTGCAAGAGGGGGGAGATGCAGGTATAATCACCCGTGCTCAGGGAGAGGAGGGAGATTTCCTCATAACCCGTCCGCTTCATGGACTTATCGATCATCTCCAACAAAGCTTGAGGATCCCGCTCCCTCACAGGACGGTAGATATACCCCGCGTGGCAAAACCTGCACCCCCTCGTGCACCCCCTCATTATCTCCACGCTCAATCGATCATGGATCACCTTCATAAAGGGGACCACAGGGGCCAGGGGATAGTAGCAATCATTGAGGTCAGCGACGATCCTCTTCCGCACCCCCTGGTAATGCGCCACAAGCGGGTTGATCCCCTCGATGGTGCCATCGGGCAGGTAGCTGACCCGGAAAAGGGAGGGGATGTAGACCCCCTCAATGGAGGCCATCTCCTTTAATAGTGCCTCTTTGTCACCCCCACCCTCTTTCCATTGTTGGATCAGGGCAGTCACCTCTAAGAGGACCTCTTCTCCATCCCCCAGGCAAAAGGCGTCGAAGAAATCCGCCAGGGGCTCGGGGTTGAAGGCGCACGGCCCTCCCCCGATGATCAGGGGCATATCAGCTCCCCGCTCCCGCGCGAGCAGGGGTATCTGGGCGAGGGAGAGGATGTTGAGGACATTGGTATAGCAGAGCTCGTATTGGAGAGAAAAACCGATGACGTCGAATGCCCGCAAGGGGGTGCCGGATTCGAGGGTGCCGAGGGGGATGCCCCGGGAGCGCAGCAAAGACTCCATATCGAACCACGGGCTGAAGGCCCGCTCGCACACGATCCCCTCCTGGGCGTTGAGCAATCCATAGAGGATCTGCATACCGAGATGGGACATGCCGATCTCATAGGCGTCGGGAAAGACCAGGGCAAATCGCAGTTTGGCCTGCTTGATCGCCTTGCGGCTTGTGTTTACCTCCCCCCCCAGATATCGAGTGGGCCTGCTGACGAGAGGCAAAAGGTCCTTTACCATATTATCTCCCTTGCTAAGCATGATATATGCCGTCTCACCCATTGTCAACGAAGCCCCTTGTATAGCTTGAGGTGCGGGAGATCTGCCAAAAAATTGCACCTTGAAAAAAGGGGGGATGATATATATGTTTTTAATGACTAAATAAAGAAAAGCGGAGGTGCAATCCATGGCTGAAGGAACGATTTTACATATCAAGGATGCAGAATTTGAGCAAGAGGTCACCAAGGCGGATATACCTGTCCTGGTGGACTTTTGGGCACCGTGGTGCGGACCTTGCCAAATGGTCGCCCCCGTGCTGGAGGAACTGGCCCAAGAGTTCAGCGGAAGGGTGAAGATCGCCAAGATGAATGTGGACGAAAACCCCGCCACACCCCCCCTCTTTAGCATTCGTGCCATCCCTACCCTCATCCTCTTTAAGAAGGGAGAGGTGGTGGAACGGATCACCGGGGTGGTGCCCAAGGACCAGCTGAAGTCTAAGTTGGAAAAGGTGGCGTAAGTCTTACAAGTTACAAGAGGAGAGAAAAGGGACGACCTTCACGATTCTCTGGCGGTATTGGACAGATTTCCCATATTATACGAATTGCGTTTTTAGTCCTTATTACCGAAAAATACGACGTTGTGTGCTCTCACCACCCCGATTTTTAAAGGATTTTTCTTCTATCCATATCTTAGCATGTGTTATAGTGTACTCATGTCAAGAGCAAACAGGAAATTCGTATATTAATTGATGGGGCGAAAATTAATATGATGTCACTGCCCACAATAACAGAAAAACAATGGGCAGTGACTCATAAAAATCCAGAGGGAGTTCGCCCCATCGCATGGCGCTGAGCTTGCGCTCACCCCAGCGATCCGCTGGCCGTCCTCTTACAGAGGCCGCCCATCAAATCGCTGGAGCGCACTGCTCCCGTCACCTTCAAGCCCTTCGGGCTTGCCGCCTCAGTCGCAGTCGCTCAGCGCCATGGGGGTTAGCTTTGAATAGAATGGAGAGATCAATTTGAAGAACCTCATCCTGTTACCAGTCGTCCTCCTTCTGTTACTTATCGGATGTAAATATGAAGCGCCATTAACTGAAGAACATAGCATTTCCATCGACCAATCTGTTTTGGGGCTGTGGGAACTAGTTCCTGACAAAGGTAAACAGCTGGATCAAAATGAAAGGATGATGATTCTAAAGTACGCGGACACCGAGTATCTAATCCATTACCCCATCGGAAAGGAGGGAATGTATTTTCGTGCATACCCTGTCAAGATCGGGGGTGTACCTTGTGTCCAGATTCAAATTATCGGGACTGCGGAGGGAAATCTCGACAAAGATAACAAAGAACTATTCCACGTGGTATCTTACCAATTGTCCAATGGCGAACTGATTATCAAGATACTGAACACCAACCTGGTAGATGATGGCTTAAAAGATAGTGAAGCACTGAAGAAAGCCTTCTTAAAACACAAAGACGACAAAAATCTGTTTAAAGATCCAGGTAGGTTCAGGAAAATAGAAAGGAGAAGCTAACAAGCCGGATGCAGGCGACGGCAAATAGCCTCGCCTGATCCGCAGCGTTCGCGCCGGGCGGGACTCGAGCGGAAATCCGCTTCATTCCGAAATATTTATCTTTCTCCATTACTCGGATTTCGCTCAGCTCGGTCATTAGGTGTCTCCCTGACGATGAAGCATTTTCTGGCAAATACGCTCACTGTCATTGGAGTATTGACGTTGCTATTGGCTGTTTTTACAGCGATAGCCGCGGCAATTTCTCTGAATGAGCGAATCAGGTTTGGTCCAGGGTTGATGTTTGCTGACGTTGAAATATTGGCCATATTGACGCTCTTTCTGTGTGTCGTGGGAGTAGCCTTGCTTTGGTTCGGTAGAAGGCTTAGTCGGCGAACCAAGCCGGATGGTGCACTATGACCCCTAACATTGCGGTCAGGTGGGACTGGCTTACAGCGGGCTCCGCCCGCTTCCAGCCAGCCCCTTACCTTGAACGTTGCGCCCTTGGCGGGACTCAACTCGACCATGAGGCGGCAGTGAGATCTGCCTATGGGTTGGGAGAACGTTCAAATCAAAGAAGAAGGAGGAACGCCTATGCCTCGCACGATCCATCTCGCAGCGTCATTGCCGGCATCACCCGATGAGCTCTTTGACATGTATCTCGATCCAGCGTTGCATGCCGCTATTACGGGTGCACCTGTTTCGATCGGGGCACATGCCGGGGCGCGGTTTCAGGCCTTCGACAACGGGCTTCAGGGAACAATCCTTCAGGTTGTACCGAAGCGACTGATCGTGCAGTCCTGGAGATCTGCGGGCTGGAAGGCCAGTGACATTGATTCGACACTGATCTTGACGTTTTGGCCTGAAGGGCGTGGGACACGAATCGAACTCGTCCATGTCAATGTCGCGGATCACGACTTTGCCGGCGTGAGTCAGGGTTGGGAGATTTATTATTGGGCACCTTGGAGGGAATATCTAAAGAGGCGTAGGGAACAAGGGAAAGGAAAGTCCAAGCCACGGCGCAGTTAGGCGGATCCGCCTAACATATCGCTCACGAGGGACGCAGCAATAACTTCCGCTGATTTTAGGACCATGGCTAAACGAAACCTTATTCACCGGGAGGGTTAGTTAATGAAAACTGTGTTCATAACAGGGGCGAACAGAGGCATCGGCTTCGAGACAGCAAGACAATTGGCTCAACTCGATTACTTCGTGTACATCGGCAGTAGAGACAAAGAAAAGGGGCAAAGAGCAAAACAGGAGCTGCAGGGCAGCGGGCTGCGTAACGTCGACGCCCTGGAGCTTGATGTTACAAATCTTGACTCAATCAAGAAAGCAAGGCGAATCCTCGAAACCAAGGCTACAAAACTCGATGTGTTGATCAATAACGCCGGAATGAGGGGAGAAGTCCCGCAACGTGCGTCGCACATACCAATCGAGGTACTGAGAGAAGTCTTCGAAACGAATTTTTTTGGTGTCATACAAGTCACTCAGGAATTCATCCCCCTCTTGAAGAAGTCGCAAGTTCCAGTCATTGTAAATGTAACGAGCGACATAGGTTCTTTAACGTTGCGCAGCGACACCGGTTGGAAACATTACAAAATAGAAAGGGCTGCCTACGGACCTTCAAAAACCGCACTGAATGCTTACACGGTTGCGTTGGCAACCGAACTTAAGGACTCGAAATTCAAGGTCAACTCGGTAAATCCAGGCTACACCGCAACGGAGTTTAATAATTACACCGGTACAAAGCCTGTTGCTCAAGGCGCTGCTGTAATCGTGAAGTATGCGACACTGGACGAGAATGGACCGACTGGAAAATTCTTCAGTGAAGAAGGAGAAACACCGTGGTAAAGCAGGGCCACGGAACAAGCCGATCCACCGGACGCAGTGGTTCCCTCCGTAATTTCAAAGACACATGGTTCATTTTTTACTTGACAAGTTTAGTATCCCGTGAAAAAATCTATATATAAACTAAGTTTACAAATATAAACTATTCGGCAAAGGTACAATGACTGTTGTCAAGTCCGCTGACAGGGTCATCCAAATACTCGAGACTATTGGGTCTAAAAACCATGGCATGACCCATGGCGAGGTTTCTAAAGTCCTTGGGATTCCAAAAGGGAGCCTCTCACTTTTGCTCTCTAACCTGGTAGCTCGCGATTACTTGACGTTTGACCGATTGAGTAAACTATACATGCTTGGGTCGAAGCTCCTGGTCCTCACAGGTCGCTACCTATCAAATCTTGACCTTGTACGCGTGGGGCGACCCATCCTCCATGAACTGGTCTCGGAAATCAATGAGGATACCGAGCTCGCTGTCATGAAAGGCAATGAAATCCTTTTTTTGTATAAAGAGGAATGTTCAAAGCCGCTAAAATACTCGATAGCGATCGGCGAGCGTGCCCCTATGTATGCAACGTCCGCTGGAAAGGCTATCCTCGCACATCTTTCAGAAGATGAGATCTCCATATATTTTTCTGCGGCAAGCCTTGCTCCTATAATAAAAAATACCATAACTGATCCGGAGGTCCTCAGGCGTGAATTAAACGATATCCGTTCCAAAGGACTTGCATATGGCCGCGAAGAATATCATCACGGCATTTGCGCAATTGCCGCGCCCATTTTCAACCTTTACGGAAATGTCGTCGGATCAATTGTTGTGACCCTACCAAGTGTCCGTTTCAATTCTGAGCACAAGCGCTTCATTGAGCCACGACTGCAAAGCGCTGCAGCAAGGATCTCACGTCAGCTCGGGTTTGATTCAGGTAGCAAAGACAGCGCGGGCGATGAAATGGAGAGAAGGACCACGTACATTTAGCAATTTAAGGAAAAGGAGCTTATGAAGATCTATCTTGAGTCCAATTTCCTGCTTCTTGGGTCTGAGGACGCTGAGAGCATGGATTTTGAACGCTCTGAAATGACTCTCAAAGAGCTCCTTGAAGTACTTTCCCGCCGTTCTACTGATTCCCCGGAATTTTTGCGTCATGACGGAAAAGATCTGAATCCCGGTTGGGACATCGAGGTCAACGGACGCGCCTATGCCATGTGCGATGGGGGTCTGGAGGCTATGTTAAAAGACGGAGATAAAGTAACCATCAAACTCATACTCCTTGGCGGCGGGTAGGGTTAGAATCGCAGAAGATGGATTTTTGCTCCGGCAACAGAAGGCAATTGCTTTTGGCCGTGGATAAATGCGCCATCATTTGGTCGGCCTGTCCCGACGTCAAACGGGGGATGTTGCCCCACAGGGACGTTGATGAGGAATCAGAGGCTCTGTCCGAAGGGCCCCACAAAACCGGAAACACTTTTAAGGAGGGCAATCAATGAAGACCTATTCTGTTGTAGGCAAGTCTGTCGAACGAACGGATGCGAGGGTCAAGGTGACGGGCTCGGCACGGTATGCCGGGGACCTTGTTGCCCCCGGCATGCTTCACGCCAAGCTCCTCAGGAGCCCTCTCGCCCACGCACGGATACTCCATATCGACACAAGCCGAGCCCGTGCACTTCCCGGTGTTATGGCCGCCATCACAGGGAAAGACTTCCCGGGCATCCCCTTTGGCACGCGCCCAGACATACGGGACCAGCTTCCCATGCCGATTACCAAGGTCCACCATTTCGGGGAGGGAGTTGCCGCCGTTGCCGCCGTTGATGAAGACACGGCGGAAGAGGCCCTTGACTTGATCAGGGTGGACTACGAGGAGCTTCCCGTCGTCCTGACCGCCCAAGACGCTTTAGCTCCGGATGCGCCGCTGGTCAACGAATTCAAGAATAGCAATGTTGCCTATTTCTCCGACTTTCTTTTTGGCGATGTAGAAAAGGGGTTCAAAGAAGCGGATTATATTAAGGAAGAAACCTTCCGTTCTCAGCGCACCTCGGTGGGTTTTATCGAACCGCACGCCTGCCTCGCCGAGGTCGATGCCACAGGGAGGGTACTCCTTCAGGGCTCAAAACAGAGCCCCTATATTACCTGGCGGCACATGTGCCGGGCCTTGGACATCCCCCTTTCCAAGATGAGGATAGTAAATCCGTTTGTCGGCGGAGGTTTTTCCGGCAAACATGACCCCTTTGACGTCGATTTTTCTGCGGTTAAGCTGGCTCAGGTGACCGGCAAGCCGGTCAAGATAGTCCTGAACTACGACGAGGTGTTGGCTGCCTACCGGCAGCGTAATGCCATGGATGCGCAACTGAAGATCGGGGTCAAGAAGAACGGTGTCATTACTGCCCTTCGGGCAGAAAACATCCTCGAGGGCGGCCCCATCTCAGGGATCGGGCCCTTCAACATCTACTTCTTCGGGGCGTTCCTTAACATTCCATACAAGATCCCTGCCATCGAGTATCACGGAAAGCTTGTCTACTCCAACAGGGCTCCCTGCGGGACCGTGCGGGGGCAAGAGATAGTCCTGGCCCAGTTTGCCCTCGATTCCCTCCTCCACATGGTGGGTGAGGATCTTGACATTGACCCTGTCGAAATGCGGAGCATAAACGCAGTGACTGACAACTGGCGCTGCGCGAACGGCCTGGTTGTCGATGTCTCCGGTTTGCCGGCGTGTATAGAGAAGTCCGCTCAAAAAATCGGATGGAAAGAGTCCCGGAAATCCAGACCCGAAGGGCGGGGCATCGGCTTCAGTTGCGCATCGCACCCCTCAGGTACGAGGTTGGGCGGCCACTTTGGCTCGTCTGTTATGCTGAAACTCCTTGAGGATGGGAAGGTGATCATCACTCACGGTGCAACTGAGATCGGACAGGGGGCGAACACGGTCTTCTGCCAGATGGCGGCAGAGGAACTTGGCCTACCTTATGAAGATATTCTCCAGGGTGTGAGTGACTCAGATACAGCGATTCTTGATTCAGGCATGTTCGGCGACCGAGCCACCTACTGGGACGGCAACGCGACGATCATGGCTGCCCAGGACCTCAAAAAGCAGCTTGCAGAGATCGCAGCACCGGATTTGAAGGCCGATGCGTCCGAACTCGAATTCGCGAATCGGCGCATCTTCGTAAGGGGACAGCCTGAACGGGGCATGGATTGGCTCCTCGCGGTACGGAAGTCGTACTACGAAAAGGGGGCGCCTCTTTACGGGCGTGGTCACTGGGCGGCAACAGACATCGATATTGTCGACTGGAAGACGGGGAAGGGAAACCTGGCCCACGGCCTTGATTTTATCGCGACAGCCATAGACATAGCAATCGATAAGGAGACAGGCCAGGTGACACTGCTTCGGGGTGTGCACGGGGACGACGCAGGTCAGCCCATCAATCCGGCCATGCTGGAGGGACAGGTGAATGGCGGCAGCGCCCATATGACTGGCCATGCGCTCTATGAGGAGTCGTTGTACGATAAGAAGGGGCGTGTCCTTAACCATACGTGGCGTGATTACAAACAGCCCACTGCCATGGATGTCCCCGAATACATCGTCGAGCACGTACACACCCATGACCCCTACGGTCCCTTTGGGGCAAAGGGTGCAGGAGAAGCAAGCTCCTGTTCCACGATAGCCGCCATAGCCAACGGGATTAGTGACGCCATAGGGGTGAGGATCAAAGATCTTCCTATTACGCCTGAAAAGATTCTCCAGGCGCTCAAGGCAAAGGAGGGAAAGTGATGTTTATCAAAAGACTGCCCACATTCGAATATCATGCCCCGGTCTCCATCGCAGCGGCGCTCGACCTCATGGCACGGTATAAAAACAACGGCCGGTTTATCGCAGGCGGGACCGATCTTTTGCTGGCTATGAAAAAAAGGGAAATAGCTCCTCAACACCTTATCAGCTTAAACGGCATAGCCGCGTTAAAAGGGATCTCCTTAGACAAGAAGGGAGGGGTGAAAATCGGTGCCCTCACGACGCTCGCGGAGATTGAACGCTCCGATATTATTAAAAAACAGTTTCTCCCCCTCCGGGACGCAGTCGATGTGATGGCATCTCCCCAGGTACGGAACCTCGCCACCATCGGCGGCAACCTGTGCAGTGCAGTCCCTTCGGCGGATACAGCGCCCCCTCTTATTGCCCTCAATGCATCACTGACATTAGTCGGGCCGCGAGGGAAACGGAACGTGTCCGTTGAGGCATTTTTCACCGGTCCGAAAGAGACGGTTCGAAAGGCACATGAAATCTTGACTGCCATCATGATCCCCAAACCAGAACCATCTTCCGCAGGGTGCTACATAAAGCTCATGCGCAGACACGCCATGGACCTCGCCATCGTGGGGGTTGCCGCGTACTTGAAGCTTGATGCAGGCAAAAAGGTCTGCAAGGAGGCACGAATCGCCCTCGGCGCCGTGGCCCCTACCCCGATCAGGGTCCCCGAGGTGGAAGCACTCCTCGTCAACAAGGCGATCGACGAGAAGCTTGTGACAGAAGCAGCGCGGATTGCAGGGATGCAGTGCCGACCCATCAGCGACATCCGCGCGTCCTTGGATTATCGATGCAGCATGGTGGAGGTACTCACACGGAGGGCCGTGATGGAGGCCTACAGGAGAATCACCGCTTAAAACCGATTAGTGGGAGGGAGTACGTTTATGAAACAGGATATCGTATTGAAAGTCAATGGCGTAACATACAACGTCACTGTCGAGACGCACCGAACGCTCGTCGAAGTTCTGAGGGATACGCTCGGTCTCACAGGGACGAAAAAGTCATGCAACGAGGGGGAATGCGGTGCCTGTACCATTCTCATGGACGGAAAGCCGGTGGCATCCTGCCTGGTCCTCGCCGTAGCTGCCCAGGGCAAGGAGATCACCACGATTGAAGGCCTTGCCCAGGGGGAGAAGCTTGATCCTGTGCAGGAGGCCTTTGTGAAACATACGGCCATCCAGTGCGGTTTTTGTACTCCGGGGATGGTGATTGCGGCAAAGGCGTTTCTCGATGAACATCCCAAGCCCACTCCTGCCGAGGTGAGAAAGGCCCTTTCAGGCAATCTCTGCCGCTGCACAGGTTACCAGCAGATCGTTGACGCGGTTATGGCAGCAGCAGAAACGATGAAGTGACGACTGTGCCAAAAGCCCATCTGCGGCGTTGCGCTGCATCTGGAGCTTTTTACTTCGCCGTAAATAGATGAGGTCGAGCATAACATGAGGCCTTAAGGCCGAAGGGCTAGTCCTCAGACCCTGGACAGGGAGGAAAATATGTTAGATGGTTTTGTCCCGTTTCCGGAGGAATTCGCCACACGGTATAAACAAAAGGGGTACTGGATCGATAAGACCCTGGGAGAGGAGTTCGATGACTTCGCGATCAAATACGCAGATCGTATTGCCCTTGCCTGTAACGGTGAGTATTGCACCTTTCGCGAGATGGCAGAGCGGGTCTACCGCCTCGCCCTCCACTTCATTGAACTCGGCCTTCGCCCCTATGACCGGATGATCCTCCAGCTTCCCAATGAGCTGGAGTTCGTCTACGTCTACTTTGCCGCGGTCAAGATTGGTGTGATACCGATTATGTCGCTGCCGGTTCACAGGGATGCGGAGATCTCCTTTTTTGCCCAGTTCACGAAAGCAAAGGCCCACGTCATCCCCTCCCGGTTCAAGGACTTCTCCCACCAGGCAATGTCCCATGAGATCAGGAAAAAATCACCCGCCCTTACGCTCACCTTCGTCTCAGGGGATAACGTCGATCCGGCATTCATCTCCATCACTGCCCTCTTAAACGACAGAATCGAAGAGCGTATCCCCGTTGCCGCCTTGAGCAGCTACCGACCTGACCCGATGGAGCCGGGGGTCTTTCAGCTCTCAGGGGGAACCACCGGGGTACCCAAGATCATACCGAGGACGCACAATGATTATGCCCTCATGTTCAAACGGGCGTCGGAGATCATCCGCCTCACCAAAGATTCGGTCTTTGGCATCGCCATCCCGGTCAACCACAACTTTGCCCTGACCTCCCCAGGGCTGCAAGGAGCGCTCTATTGCGGTGTCAAGGTGGTCCTTATCCCTTCCCCCCGAACCGACGTGGTCTTCGAGAGCATCGAGAGGGAGCGCATCACCATCATGCCCACCCCTCCTGCCTTATTGCTCCGCTGGATGGAGGCCCCGGAACTCTCGAGGTATGACCTGAGCTCCCTCGATGCGGTCCTTGCCGGTGGGGCACGCCTCAACCCCGAAGCTGCGAAAAGGATAAAGCCCATCCTCGGCTGTAATTACCATCAGAACCTCGGTATGTCCGAAGGTATGCTCTTTTGGACCGAGCGGGATGACCCTGAAGACCTTCTCATCAATACCCAGGGAGCCCCCATGTTTGAGGATGATGAGGTCCGCTTGGTCGACGAGAACGATCGAGAGGTCCCCTACGGGCAACCAGGAGAACTGTTAGTCCGCGGTCCCACCACCATTCGTGGCTACTACAATTCCCCTGAGTACAACAAGAAGGCCTTCACCCCTGACGGTTTTTACCGTACTGGTGATGTGGCCTGCATGTATAAAGGGCGCTACCTCTCTGTGGAAGGCCGCATCAAAGATACCATCAACCGCGGTGGTGAAAAAATAAGTGCCGAAGAGGTAGAAAATCACATCCTCTCCCACCCCAAGGTGGAAAACTGTGCCTACGTTGCCATGCCCGACCGCATTCTCGGGGAGAAAGGGTGTGCCTTCGTTCTGGCCAAGGCAGGCCAGGACTTGACCCTGGATGAACTCTGCCGGTTCCTCAAAGACGAGCGGAATATATCGGCCTACAAGCTCCCCGAGCGGCTGGAGCTTGTCCATTCCTTCCCCATGACCGAGGTAGGTAAGATCGACAAAAAGGAACTCCGGCGCATCATCAGTGAGAAGCTCGGGTAGGAAGGGAGTTTATGAATTTGCATTTGACGTAATTTCCCCCTAAAACAACGTGGGCACAAGACCCAATACACGATGTTGATGGGATTGGCAAACCCCCTGTACGACTGAACAAAAAAATATTACCGTGCTGTCTCAGGAGGATTGAGAACAACATGAAGGAGATACGGTTTCATGGCAGGGGAGGACAAGGTGTGGTGATGGGTGCGGAAATGCTCGCATACGCCTTTGTCCTTGAGGGCAAATATGCTTCATCATTCCCAACCTTCGGGGCTGAAAGACGAGGGGCACCGGTAGCGGCCTTCCTTCGGTTTGATGAAAAACCGATCAGAGAGACCCATCAGATCTATGAACCGGACTGTATTATGGTCTTAGACCCCTTCATAGGAAGATCGCAGGCGATTTTCAATGGCCTCAAAGGTGATGGGGTAGCAGTCATAAACACGCCAAAGCAAACGCTGGAGAGCTGGCCTCAAGGGCTGAACGTTCTCGGTCTTGTCGATGCAACGGCATTGGCCCTTGATGAGATTGGAAGGGCAATCGTCAATACCTGCATGCTCGGGGTGATAGCAAAGGTCACGGGATGGGTCACGTTGGAATCTGTCATATCGAGCTTGGACATGAACTTCGATGGGAAATTACTGAAGAAAAATGAAAATCTGGTAAAGCGTGGCTATGAAAGTGTCACCATATCCGTCAAGGAGTAAAAACATTGAAATTCATAAGCACATTTGAAGGACCCTGGTCAACACCGAAAGAGCCTCTTGATATCAAAACAGGTGAGTGGCGGTCGCAGAGGCCGGTTACCAAAATGGAAAAATGTCGCCAATGCGGATGGTGCTTCATTTTTTGTCCTGCCGGTTGCATTAAAGAAAGGAGACATTACTTTTCAGCCGATCTCGATTATTGCAAGGGTTGCGGGGTCTGCGCCACGGTATGTCCGGCCAGGGCAATTATGCTGGTAAGAGAGGAGATTTGATGTCAACGATTGATGTAAGGGGTCAAATAAGGGTATTGGATGGGAATCGGGCAGGGGCATACGGGGTTCTGTTATGCCGGCCGGACGTCATTGCATCCTATCCTATTACGCCTCAGACACCTTTACTGGAAACGCTCTACAAGCTTGAAGCCGAAAGCTTATTGGATGCAGAAATGATTGAGCCAGAGGGAGAAAATTCAGCTATGGGCATTCTCTTAGGGGCTTGCGCTGCAGGAGGACGAACATTCACGGCAACCTCCTCTCAGGGTTTATCCTTCATGAATGACGCCTATCTCCTTGCCGCCGGAAATCGCTTTCCTATCGTGATGGCTATTGGTATGAGGGAGCAGGTGAGCCCCCACGGTGTAATAGCAGGGCAGCAAGATGCCGTGTTGGTAAAGGATCATGGCTGGATCCAGATCTATACGGAATCCTGTCAGGAAATTCTCGACTCAATCATCATGGCTTACCGATTGGCGGAAGATTCAGAGATCCTGCTCCCTGTCAATGTGTGCTATGAGGGCTTTTATCTTTCCCATCATTCACAGCGGGTGGAGATCCCTCGGCAAGAAGAGGTGGATGCGTTCCTGGCGCCTCTGAAGACCATGGAAAGGCTCAAGTGGACGCTTGATGATCCGATGGTTTTTTCAAGCTACACTGTCCCCCCAGAGCTTTTTACCGAATATCGGTATAAGGCATGTGCAGCACACCAGAGGGCAAAAGGGAAATTCGATGAGATCGACAGCGAATTCGGAAAGCAGTTCGGCCGCAGTTACGGAGGCCAGATTGAGGAGTACAAAGCAGAGGACGCCGAGGTCGTCATTGTGACCATGGGAAGTGCCACGGGGACAGCGAAAGTGGTGGTGGACAAGAAGCGCGAACAAGGACTGAAGGTGGGTTTGATAAAAGTTAGGATGTTCCGGCCCAGTCCACGAGAGCGATTGATTCAAGCCCTCAAGGGGAAAAAGGCCATCGGGGTGATTGATCGGAGTGTCTGCTATGCCTGGAACTGTGGTCATAACTACGTGGAACTGAAAACCCTCTTAAGCGATTTGCAGCCGCCGCTTCCCCTGTTGCTCGATTTTATAGCAGGTTTGGGAGGGGCCGACATTACTGCTCACCATGTGGAGCGAGTCATCGACAGGACCTTCGCCGCGGCGAGAGGGGAAGAGCAGAAAACCGTGACCTGGCTTTCCCTCGAATAGATAGAGATAGATCGAGAAGAGAAAAGGCATTGAAAAAGAAAAGGCATATTATCATTGGATCAGGCGCAGCGGCATTGAGCGCACTGAAGCAGATGAGAAAGGCGGGCTGCGAGGATGCGGTCACTGTGCTGACCATGGAGGATTATCCCCCCTATTCACCCATGTCTCTTCCCTATGTTGTTTCAGACAAAGTAAAACAAGCGGATATCCAGATGGTACCGGATGGGTTCTTCGACCACATGAATGCGACCTTTACGAGAGGAAGGAAAGTCGTCGGCATTGCCCCTGGGGAACAGCGAGTCCTCTATAATAACGGGAAGGGCGACTCTTACGATAGCCTTTTGATCGCGACTGGTTCAGATCCCTTTGTCCCCTCAATACTGAAGAAGGCTGGGGGTATCGGGTTTCACGTAATGGATGACTGCCTGGCCCTGATTCAACAGTTAAAAGCAAGGAAAAAGGCCACAATCTTGGGGGCCGGTTTAGTGGCCATGGAGCTCGCAGCCGCCTTGAAGGAAAAAGGCAACGAGGTCCAGGTAATTGCCCCCCGGGAAAGAATTCTGCGCAATTACTTCGATATTGAGGCAAGCCGCCGTATTATTGATTTATTTGCTGATTCCGGTACAGCCGTCAACGTGAATTGGGGTGAAGCCACAGCGGCTGAGCAATCCGGGAACGAAATCAAAGTCCGTTTCAACCAGGATAAGGCACTTGAGACCGAGATCCTCCTCGTGTGCATCGGGGTGAAACCAAGGGTTTCATTCCTCGCCGGCAGTGGTATTGACATTAGTGAAGGCGTCGTAGTTGATCGGCAGATGAGGACAAATATCCCCAATATCTTTGCTGCCGGGGATGCGGCGGAGGCTGTCGATTTCTTCACAGGCCAGAGGGGACTCAACCCCATAGTGCCCAATGCTGTTTCGCAAGGGAAGATCGCAGGGAGCACTATGGCTGGAGAGAAGGCGGAATACGAAGGCTGGCTACCGATGAACACCTTTAATTTCTTCGGCCATCTTGCCACGTCCATCGGAAAAACAGTGCCTTCAAAAGGTGACGATGCGCTCGTTGAGAAGGATAATGGGTATTACAAAAAGATTATTTGTAGAGACGGGAAGCTTCTCGGTGCCGCCTTCCTCGATACGGATATTGACGCCGGAGTGATCCAGTATCTGATCAGGAAGCGGACTGAAATCGGTAGATATAAAGACATACTGTTACATGCGCCCCGTGAGGTGGGGCTGTGGCTGATGAACGAGGCTGAAAAGCACGAAACAATTTCTAAGGAAGAATAAAACGAAGCGTCTATATGAAAACCTTTTATAATACGTTAAAAATTGAAGAGAATATATGCCCCCCTGATTGCAGTGCCTGCCGCAAAAAGTGTGGCGAAGTTCAACAGGACAAAGGTCTTGATGGAACCGGTATTCGAGAGGTCCACATTCCGGAAATCGATGTCCACATGGCGTATACCTGTAACCAATGTTCGGACCCAGCCTGTCTGGATGTCTGCCCAACCGGGGCCATGACAAAGAGCGAAGCGGACGGCATCGTCAGGATTAATGATGCAAAATGTCTGGGATGCGGTTTATGCGATCTTTCCTGTCCTTACGGTGGAATAGATTTCCACGCAGGCTCGAAGAAGGCATCGAAATGTGACCTTTGCGACGGTCGCCCCCAGTGCCAAGAGGTGTGCCCTGTGCATGCCATTTCCTTTATAAAAGCGCGTTCCATTACTCAACACTTTCATGAAGACCCATTATTATCAGGGTCTTCGTTATGCATCGGCTGCGTAGCTGAGACAACCCTGCGATTTATTCTCAGAGTCATGGGGAAAGATACTTTTTTGTTTGGCGCCCCCGGCTGTGGCACCAATATGTTCAACGGACAGGGGATCAGGACGATGATCCGTATCCCCGCTCACATGTCGAACATGACGACGGTACCCTCTACCATGACCGGCGTTAAGAGATATTACAGAAAGATGGGGAAAGACGTCAGGTGTGTGGCCTTTGTGGGTGATGGCTGCGCTACAGACGTGGGATTTCAACCGCTCTCAGGGGCAGCCGAGAGAAATGAAAATATCATCTTCATATGCTACGACAATGAAGGCTATATGAACACGGGCGTCCAGAGAAGCAGCACCACCCCCTATGGGGGATGGACAACGACCACCCCGGCAATGGGAAAAAGAAAAGGGAAACAAATACCCTCCAAGAATGTCCCCCTTATCATGGCAGCACACGGCATCCCCTATGTAGCTACAGCAGTCATCGCTTACCCTGAGGACTTTCTCATGAAATTGCTCAAGGCCAAGGCCGTCAAAGAAGGCATGTCATATATCCACATTTTGAGCCCCTGCATTCTTGGCTGGGGATTTGGCATACCGGCATCCCTAGACATTTGCCGGGCAGCTGTGGAGACAAACTATTTTCCGCTCTGGGAGTGTGAGCAAGGAGAATACCGGTTGACCAAAGAAGTGGAAAAACCAAAACCTATTTCTGAATACACCAAACTCTTAAAGAAATTTTCCCATTTGGAAAAAGAAGATTTCGAAGAACTTCAGCGTATCGTCGATAAGCGTTTTCGCCACATCAAGGCCCTCACCAAGATACTGTTATAAGTTTTATAAAAACCGACTACGACATATGAACATGAAAGATATTCACATCACCTTTGTTATGGCATCCCCCCTATTGGCCTTTGTTTTACCACAGATCATGGTAATGCAGTGACGGAGTTAACCAGACGTTAAAAAGACAAGAAGATAAGAAAAAAGCTTCAATAAATTAGAAAGAAAGGCATGGGTTTGGGTTTGTAGTAGATGAGCTTTGTGTTCAGGCATATCTCTTAATGAACTCCTCAATGGCCTGAAAGTATTGATTCTTCCCCACCAGCATCAAGGTGTTGTGATCCGCCCGCGGTATCACCACGAGGCGCTTTCCCTCGGCAGCACACAACCGCAACAGCTCCTCGGCCTCAGGCAGGGGGATGAGATGATCCTCGGCGGCATGGATGAGGAGGGTGGGGATGCGGATGGAGCGCATCTTCTCCCCATTGGGGAAGCCCTCCCCCTGGTGCGGCGGTATCTTGATGGGCAACCCGATATAGCTGAGCAGGCGGAAGGCATCGCTGAAGCCACTCTCCACAATGAGCCCTTGCAAGGCATCCTGTGATCGGAAGGCCACCTCGATGGCCGGGGCACTCCCCAAAGAGCGCCCCATGACGAAAATCGCCTTGGGATAACCCCCTTCCCGCAAGAGCTCTCTGAGCCTCGCAAAGATGGGATGGGCATCGTGGAGGATATGGCTCATGGTAGGTTCCCCTGAGCTTAAGCCATAGCCGCGGTAGTCGGCCACAAAGAGGTTGATCCCTAGAGCGGTGTAGAGGGAGGAGACGAGGTCGTAATCCCCTGCCGTCTCGCCATTGCCGTGGAAATAGAGGATGGTAACCGCCCCCTCGGGGGCCGGGTAGAATCGGCATACAACGGAGATCCCCTCCCCCACCTCCACCGGATAGAGGGCTATATCATCCAGCGGGGGGGGATCTCTCCGCGGATAGAAGATATAGTGAGAGACCTCAGGTCGATCAAACAGAGAAGTATCAAAGTCTGCTGCCATCTTACCCCTTCCCTTCATCTGCGGCGGGCCTTCCTCGGAGGCCATGGACAATTCTTAACACAGCACGTGTTGAACCTCAAGGGCAAGCTGATCTGATATTGACTATTCCCCCAGGGCGATTGTAGTATGAAATCGTCTGGAGGGAAAAGGAACCATGATTCCAATCATCTCCATTGTCGGGAGATCCAACAGCGGCAAGACCACCCTCATTGAACGATTGATCCCGGAATTCATCAAGCGCGGCTACCGGGTGGCGACAATAAAACACCATGGGAAGGACTTTCCGATAGATCATGAAGGGAAGGATAGCTGGCGCCATAAAGAGGCCGGCGCCCAAACAGTGATCATCTCTTCACCGCACAAGGTCGCCTTAATAGAAGATACCTCCCACGACCTCTCCCTGGATGAGCTGGCCACTCGATTTATCCGAGGGGCGGATATCATCATCGCCGAGGGGTTTAAACGAGACAAACACCCCAAGATAGAGGTCTTCAGGAAAGAGGGCCATCCCCTTCCCCTGGCACCTGAATTGGAGAACCTGATAGCCGTGGTAAGCGATGTTGCCCTTTCGTTGGATGTCCCCTGTTTAAGCCCCAACGACATACGCGGGATAGCCGATATCATAGAAGGAAGGGTCATCTCCACGCAGAAAAGAGATGCTCACTGAAGTATGGAATGAAGGCAACAAATAGACAGCGGAAAGGAGGTAAGGCTTGTACCTTTTGTAATCAATCGCCTTACCTGTTACGACAGACGTTATCTTACCCCTCATAGTACAACAAACCACCGCCATGATTGTCTGGTGACCCTTGCCGGGACTCACCGATGCCGTGCCGCCTGTGTCGGTAATCCTTGACAAAGGACCTCGCCTCCGTTAAGCTATTTCCGGTTCATTTAACCGCAGAGGAGGCACGCGAAATAATGGTGAATAGATCGCTTACGCTCATCGGCATCTCGTTTTTCTTCATCGCTGCTTGCACCACCCCCTTTCTGAAAAAAGAAGCGGTTCCCCCTCAAGAAACAGCAGACACCCAAGAAGAGAAAGCACCTCTCGAGATAGGTGAAGAGGAGAAAGCACCACCTCTCGAGATAGGTGAAGAGGAACAAGAAAAAGAAGTCACCTTTGATATCCCCATCGTGATCAATGATCAGGTTGAGAACTTCATCGCATACTTCCAGACCACCCACCGCAAGGCCTTCGCCCTCTGGCTGCAGCGCTCGGGGAGATACATCCCCATGATGCAGGAAGTCCTCAGGGCAAACGGACTCCCTGAAGACCTGGTCTATATGGCCTTAATCGAAAGCGGTTTCAACCCCAAGGCATACTCCCGTCGCCGGGCCTCAGGGCCGTGGCAGTTTATCACCCGAACAGGGAAGAAATACGGCCTGGAGGTCGACTGGTGGATCGATGAGCGGAGGGATCCCGAAAAGTCCTCCATCGCCGCCGCCAGACACCTCAAAGACCTCTACGACCAGTTCAACTGCTGGTATCTGGCAGCCGCCGGGTACAACGCAGGGGCCGGGAAGATCTCCCGGGCCATACAGCGTTATCAAACCGAGGACTTCTGGGAGCTAACCAAGTATAAGTACTTGAAGAGGGAGACGAGGCATTATGTCCCCAAGATGATTGCCGCCGCCCTCATCGCCAAGGAACCAGAGAAATACGGCTTTATTGATATAGA
>MGQF01000074.1:36699-37052 GCA_001797745.1 Deltaproteobacteria bacterium RBG_13_52_11 | reverse complement strand
CTATGAAAAAGTACAAATCCCCGATGCCACGGACCTACGGGTGATCTCCCGCTGCTGCGAGGTAGAGTATGAGACCATCAAGGCCCTCAACCCTGAACTGAAAATGTGGTGTACACCCCCCCACCGTCCGGACTACGAGGTAAAGATACCAGTGGGGACAAAGGAGACATTTTTGCAGAACTTCTCCCAGCTCGAACCCTCGGAGCGGATTACCTTCCGGCAACATCAGGTGCGGACAGGGGATACCCTCTCCACCATCGCCAGACGATACGGAATAGGGAAGGACCCTATCATGCAGATGAACGATATCAAATCGCCGACACACCTCCGGGCAGGATCCTCCCTCATCATCC
>MGQF01000074.1:33938-36691 GCA_001797745.1 Deltaproteobacteria bacterium RBG_13_52_11 | reverse complement strand
GCGGACAGGGTTCTCACCTTCGAAGAGAAGGCGGAACAGAGGGCGATGGGGACAAAGATAAGCAAAAAGAGGGTTAATGCTCCACAAAAAAGGGTGCCTGAAGTGGATAGGGGCCCTTTCAAGGAGATCCGCTACGTGGTGAAGGAAGGGGATACCCTCTGGGACATAGCCCTCATGTACGACCTTAAGGTTGCGGATATCCGGCGCTGGAACAACCTCCGGGGGAACGCCATCTACCCCAAGGATGAACTCTTGTTGAGAATTACCAAGAAGGGCTGATCTCGAGAGGTTAGATATCCACCTTTAAATAAAGTTCCTTTAACTGCTGCGGGTCTACTGTGGCAGGGGAGCCGGTAAGGGGGCAAGAGGCCTTCTGGGTCTTGGGGAAGGGGATAACCTCCCTGATGGACTCGGCATTGCACAGCATCATCACCAGCCTATCAAAGCCGAAGGCAATCCCCCCATGGGGAGGGGCACCGTAATCGAGGGCCTCGAGGAGAAAACCGAACTTGGCCTCAGCCTCCTCCTTGCCGATACCCAATATCTCAAAGAGCTGCCTCTGAATGTCCCCCCGATGGTTCCTGATGCTCCCCCCTCCGATCTCCGAGCCGTTGAGGACGATATCATAGGCATTGGCCCTGACCTCCAGGGGGGCATCTTTGAGTCTCACCCAATCCTCTTCCCGCGGTGCGGTGAAGGGGTGATGAACGGCGACATATCTTTTCTGCTCCTCGTCGTATTCCAGCAAGGGGAAATCAACCACCCACAGGAACTGATAGGCCCCCGTCTTTATCAATCCCCCTTCCCGGGCCAGGTGGATGCGCAGCTGACCCAAGACCTCATGCACCACCTGTGCCCCATCGGCGACAAAGAGAAGGAGGTCACCGGGTCGCCCCTCCATCCGGGCGGCTATTTCCTGCAGGTCTTCGGGGCGGAAGAATTTGGCAATGGGGGATTGATACCCCTCGGCCTCTACCTTGAGCCAAGCCAACCCCTTTGCCCCATAGGACTGAGCCGTCCCGACCAGCTCCTCGATCTCTTTGCGTGAGCGCCCCCCGCCCCCCCTCAGGTTGATCCCCTTGACGATCCCCCCCTCTTCTATCGCTTGGGTGAAAACCTGAAAATTCGATTGGGAGACCACATCAATCACATCAACCAGCTCCATCCCAAAGCGTAGGTCAGGGCGATCTGAGCCGTACCTGGCCATCGCCTCATGATAGCTCATCCTGGGAAAGGGCCTCGTGAGCTGAATCCCCAGGATCGCACCGAAGACGGCCTCCAGCATCCCCTCCATGCACTCCTGAATGTCCTCGGGGCCGACAAAGGACATCTCCGCATCGATCTGCGTGAACTCCGGCTGGCGATCGGCCCGCAGGTCTTCGTCGCGGAAGCACTTGACGATTTGAAAATAGCGGTCGAATCCGGAGACCATCAAGAGTTGCTTAAAGAGCTGCGGGGACTGGGGGAGGGCATAGAAGCTACCCGGGTTCATGCGGCTGGGGACGAGGTAGTCCCTGGCCCCCTCGGGGGTGCTGCGGGTAAGGAAGGGGGTCTCGATCTCCACAAAACCCTGGGAGGAAAGATAGTCCCTCACGATCTTGGCTGCCCGGTGCCTCAGGAGCAGGTTCTCCTGCATCCGCCCCCTGCGCAGGTCCAGATACCGGTATTTGAGCCTGACGTTCTCCGCCACTTCGGCCTCGTCCTCAATGGGGAAATACGGCGTCTTGGATTCGTTGAGGATCTTTAACCCATGAACCGTTACCTCTATCTCCCCTGTGGCGATGCGAGGGTTTTCCATATCCTTCGGCCGCACCTCCACCGTTCCCTGAACCGCGATGACGTACTCGCTCCGCAGGGCGTGGGCCATTTCATGGACCTGGGGGGCTATCTCGGGATTAAAGACCACCTGGGTCACCCCATACCTGTCCCGCAGATCCACAAAGATCAACCCGCCGTGATCCCTCCGGGTTTGAACCCATCCCATCACGATGACCTGGGCACCAACATCCGCCTTTCTCAGATCACCACAGGTATGGGTGCGTCGCCAATCACCCAACAAGTCCACCTTCACCCCTCCCCTCCCGTTTCAATAATCTCATACATTCCGCGATAGTGAGTTCTCAACACCCGCCAACTCCGCGGAGATCATCGCCATAATCCTTTCAGGGGCCTCCTTGAGGTCCAATAAAATGACCTCACCGGACCTCCGGACCTTTATCTCCACCTTTCCCGTCTTCAGGTTCTTCTCCCCTACTGTCAGACGCAGGGGGACGCCGATGATGTCGGCGTCCTTAAATTTCACCCCTGGCCGTTCATCCCTGTCATCCAAGAGGACCTCTGCCCCCTCTTCTGTGAGGCGCTGGTAGAGGGCTTCTGCCGCTCCCATGATCTGGTCGTCTTTGTTGTTGACGGGTAAGATCAGGACCTGAAAGGGGGCAATCGCAAGGGGGAAGATGATGCCATTCTCGTCGTGGTTCTGCTCGATGGCAGCCGCCGCTGTCCGCCCCACACCGATGCCATAACACCCCATGACAAGGTTCCGCTCCTTGCCCTCGGGGTCGAGATAAGTCGCCCCTAAGGCCTCGCTGTATTTGGTCCCCAACTTAAAGATGTGCCCCACTTCGACCCCCCGGGAGATCTGCAACCTCCCCGGACACCGGGGGCAGGGATCCCCCTCTTGGGCCTGGCGGATGTCCGCAAACTCGTGCGCCTGAAAATCACGCCCCCAGTTGACGTTGATCAGGTGGGCATCG
>MGQF01000074.1:26468-33902 GCA_001797745.1 Deltaproteobacteria bacterium RBG_13_52_11 | reverse complement strand
TCCAGGGCGTAGTCGGCGATGATCTTGAGATCGAGACCCACCGGACCGGCGAATCCTATGGGTGCGTGGGTGACGTCAGCAACTACTTGATCCCCGGCCATCTCGAGCTGCATCACCACCAGGTGCCGGCACAACTTCGCCTCATTGATCTCATGATCCCCCCTGACCAGGACGGCCACCGGTCCTTTCTCCGTCTCAAAAATGATGGTCTTCACCAACCTCTGCGCAGGGATACCGAGGAATGCAGTCACCTCCTCCACACTCCTTTGCTCAGGGGTCTGTACCTTCTCCATCTTTTTCATCTCCTCTGGGGCCTCGTGGGCGATCCGAGCCACCTCGGCCCGCTCGAGGTTGGCCGCATACGCGCATGCATCACAGCTCACGATGGCATCCTCCCCGGTGTCGGCCAATACCATGAACTCATGAGAGAATCTCCCCCCGATGAGGCCGCTATCCGCCTCCACCGCCCTGAACCGCAGTCCACAGCGCTGGAATATCCTCGTATAGGCATGGTACATCCGTTCGTAGCTTCGCTCCGCGCCCGCTTCATCCGCATCGAAACTATAGGCATCCTTCATGACAAACTCCCGGGCGCGCATCACCCCAAACCGCGGCCTCACCTCATCCCTGAACTTGGTTTGGATCTGGTAGAGGTTGATGGGGAGTTGGCGATACGATCGGATCTCGCGGCGGGCAAGATCGGTGATCACCTCCTCGTGGGTGGGGCCGAAGCAATAGTCCCGGTCGTGTCTGTCTTTCATCCTGAGCAGTTCCTTGCCGTACTGGTCCCAGCGGCCGCTCTCCTTCCAGAGATCGGCTGGCAGGACGCACGGCATCACCACCTCCTGAGCCCCTGCCCTATCCATCTCCTCCCTGATGATCCGCTCCACCTTCTGTATGACCCGCACCCCCACGGGGAGTAAGGTATAGATTCCTGCGGCCAGCTTTCTGATCATACCGGCGCGCAGCATCAGCTTATGGCTCACCACCTCTGCATCCGCCGGCTCTTCTCTCAAGGTAGGCAATAGCAACTGTGAATGCCGCATCTTTCGCCCCCTATCTGCACAACCCTCCTTGGGTGACTTGCATTCTATAGGCTAACCCGCTCCCCTGTCAATAACGAGCCTCTCCTTGCCTCAGCCTTTGGTCAACGATCATCCCGCAAAGCGGGATGGCCTGAGTCCCGCCTTTGGCGTCCCGCCCTCGGCGGGCTTGACCCCTGGAACCCTCTCGGTTGCAAAAAATAAAACTAAAGACGAGATGTTCCCTCCCATCCCGCGATTGGGACAATAAAAAAGAGGAGATAGCAGACCATCTCCTCTTTCTCCATCCATATCTGGTGCCGAAGGCGGGATTTGAACCCGCACGGGGGATACCCACCACCCCCTCAAGATGGCGTGTCTACCAAATTCCACCACTTCGGCACATTCACGAGGCCCATTATATCTAAACGAACCCCTCTTGCCAAACCCTTTTTAGTCATCACCAGGAAACGGGCCAGGGACCATAGGGGCACCTTGCTGCGGCACCTCGTCCACCAGCGACTTGGTAGGGGCATTGCCGGCCAAAAGGGCCAAGAGAAGGGACGTCAGCATAAAAAAGACGGCTACCACGGTGGTGAGCTTGTTTAAGAAGCCGATTGGTCCTGCGCTCCCGAAGAGGGTCTGGCTATAACCGCCGCCAAAGGCGGCTCCCATCTCAGCCCCCTTCCCTTTCTGTAACAAGATGATCATAATCATCAGCACGCAGACAAGGACATGTAAAAACGTAAGGATTCCCAACATGTGATTACCTCCTATCTCCTCTCAAATCTTACAATCCTGGCAAAGGATTCCACCACAAGGCTGGCCCCTCCCACCAAGGCACCGTCGATGTCGGGCTGGGCCATCAATTCATCGACATTGTCCGGCTTGACACTCCCCCCATATTGGATCCGGAGCACCTCCGCCCCCTGAGGGCTGAAGGTCTCGGCCACAACCCCCCTGATGAATGTGTGCACCTCTTGGGCCTGTTCGGGAGTGGCCGTCTTACCCGTCCCGATGGCCCAGATGGGTTCGTAGGCGATCACCATTTTTTGGATTGCGGCTTCTTCCAGCCCCTGCAAGCATTCCTTCACCTGTCTTCCCACGAACGTAAAGGTATCACCCCTCTCCCGCTGCTCCAGGGATTCCCCCACGCAGATGATAGGATGCAGGCCGTGGGCAAGGGCCGCCTTCACCTTCTTGTTCACTGTCTCATTGGTCTCGCCAAAGTACGCCCTCCGCTCGGAGTGGCCGATGATCACATAGCGGCACCCCACATCTCGCACCATGGGGGGGGACACCTCACCGGTATAGGCCCCCTGCTCCTCCCAAAAGCAGTCTTGGGCAGCTAAAGCGATCTTGGTCCCTTGGAGGCGTTCGGCTACCGGCGCCAGGGCGACAAAGGGGGGGGCTACTACCACCTCGGTCTCCTCCCAATCCCCCAGCTCTTTCTGTAAGCGGGTCACAAACTCAACCGCCTCCCGCGCCGTCTTGTGCATCTTCCAGTTTCCCGCCATGATGGGGGTGCGCATCATCAACGCCTTTACCCTATCGGTTCAGGGCAGCTATACCCGGGAGGGTCTTCCCCTCTAACAGCTCCAGGGTAGCCCCTCCCCCTGTGGAGATATGGGTTATTTTATCGGCCAGGCCCAATGCCTTGAGGGCCGCGATGGAGTCCCCACCCCCCACGATGCTGAGGGCACCGGACGCGACCACCGCCTTGGCCACCCCCTCATTGCCCTTGGCAAAGGCCTCGATCTCAAAGACCCCCATGGGGCCATTCCACACGATGGTCCGCGCACCTTTGATCACCGCGGCGAAGGCCTCGGTGGTCTGGGGGCCGATACCCATGCCCACCCAGCCGGCAGGGATCTCCTGTATGGTGACCACCTTATGTTCAGCATCCGGGGTAAACTCCTTGGCCACCACAAGGTCCAGGGGGAGGCGGAGGTCCACGTTGCGTTCTTGAGCCTCCTTCAGGGTACTCTTTGCCAACGGCACCTTATCATCCTCCACGAGCGACCTGCCCACCTCATATCCCTTCGATCTCAAGAATGTATAGGCCATGCCGCCGCCGATGAGGATGGTATCGACCTTGCCCATCAAGTTCTTGACCACCCCTATTTTATCGGAGACCTTGGCCCCGCCCAGGATGGCGACAAAGGGACGCTCAGGGGAGGCCAGGGCATTGATCAAATACTCTATCTCCTTCTTCATAAGAAACCCACAGGCCACCACCATGTGATGGGTGATCCCCTCTACGGAGGCATGGGCCCTGTGGGCGGCACCGAAGGCGTCGTTGACATAGATATCGGCGAGGGCCGCCAATTGCTTGGCGAACTCCGGATCGTTCTCCGTTTCCTCGAGGTGAAACCTGACGTTCTCCAGCAACAGGACCTCCCTCTCTTTCATCCGCTCCACGAGGGATGCAACCGCCTCTCCGATACAGTCAGGGGCCATCACCACCTCCTGACCCAGGAGGCCCGAGAGCCTGTGGGCGATTGGGGCAAGGCTCATCTCCGGTATTACCTTACCCTTGGGACGCCCCAGGTGGGAGGCCAGTATGACCTTGGCACCTTTATCCACGGCATACCGGATGGTGGGGAGGGCGGCGACGACCTTCGTGTCGTCCTGCACCTCACCGCCATCCCCCAACGGCACATTAAAGTCGACCCGGATAAAAATCCTCTTGCCCGCTATCTCGATCTCATCGATGCACTTGATGGCCACAGCATCTTTCCTTTCGGTAACTCCAATTACGCGGAGATGAATTTTGCCACGTCCACCATCCTCGCCGAATACCCCATCTCATTGTCGTACCAGGCCAGGACCTTTACCATCCTCCCCTCGATGACTGTGGTGCTGAGGGCATCCACAATAGAGGAAAGCGTTGTCCCGTTATAATCCACCGACACGAGGGGCTCCTCTGAATATCCGAGGATACCCTTGAGTCCACCCGTGGAGGCCTTCTTGAAGGCGGCGTTTACCCCGTCTACGCTCGTCTCCTTCTCCACCTCGGCAACCAGGTCGACAAGCGAAACGTTGGGGGTCGGGACCCTGATGGCCATCCCATCGAGCTTTCCCTTGAGCTGGGGCAATACCAATGCGACTGCCGTCGCTGCCCCGGTGGTAGTGGGGATCATGGAGAGGGCAGCTGCCCTTGCCCTGCGCAGATCCTCATGGGGGAGGTCCAAGATACGCTGATCGTTGGTATAGGCGTGGATGGTGGTCATCAATCCCCGCTGGATCCCGAAATTTTCAAGGATGACCTTGGCCACCGGGGCCAAGCAATTGGTGGTACAGGAGGCATTGGAGATGATGTGGTGTTTCTTTGGATCGTACTCCTGGTGGTTGACCCCCATAACGATGGTGATATCCGGCCCTTTGGCAGGAGCGGAGATGATCACCTTTTTCGCCCCTGCCCCGAGGTGCTTGGCTGCCTTGTCCCTTTCGCGGAACAACCCCGTGCATTCCATGACCACCTCTACCCCCAGGTCCTTCCAAGGAAGCTGGGCAGGGTCTTTGACAGCCATCACCTTGATCCCCTTACCGTTGACGAGGATGCGATCCCCCGCTGCCTGCACCTCACCGGGGAAAAGACCATGCACCGAATCATATTTGAGCAAGTGGGCGAGGGTCTGAGCATCCGTAAGGTCGTTGATTGCAACGAAATCCAGATCAGCGCCCATCCGCTCGGCAGCCCTCAGGACAACCCTGCCTATTCTGCCAAAGCCATTAATCCCTACTTTCACTCCCATCGTTGCTCCCTCCTCATGACTATATTGAAAAAGAGGTGGGTGCCTCCCTCATGATTCGGCAGGCCCCTGCCCCTCCTCATCCTTCTCCACGAGCTTTACACGGGGGCCTTCTGCCTCTCCCCGCCCACCTTCGGTCTCGTACGTGTACGAGACCTTTCCAGCGGCTATCTCCCTTAAGGCGTTGACAATAAACTTGTTATCGGTGCTCACCAAAGTGGGTGCCCCCTTCAGGAGCATCTTGACCCGTTTGGTAGCCAGGATCACCAACGAAAAGCGGCTCTCGACCCGCTCCAGACAGTCCTCAACCGTTATCCGTGCCATAGATTCCTCCCCTCCCGCCTGCTAATATCCTCGCGGTCTTGCACCGCTCGGCTATGATGATGGAGGCCAATTCTCTCGTCGCCTCCTCGATCTCCGTGTTGACTACAATATAGTCGTACCAGGCCTTTTGATCAAGCTCCTTGTGGGCATTTTGCAGGCGGGCCTGAATCGCCTCCTCGGAATCCCCTCCCCTGGCCTTGATCCTCTCCCCGAGGACTTTAAGGGAAGGGGGGAGGATGAAGATAAGGACCCCCTCGCTGAACGTCTCCCTGATCTTTCTCGCCCCCTGCGTATCTATCTCCAAGACGAGGTCCTCCCCGTGCTGGAGCCGCTCCAAATTGGCCCGCGGGGTGCCGTAAAGATCCCCGTGCACATGGGCCCACTCGATGAATTTCCCCTCTCGCTCCATGGCGCTGAACTCATCGCGGGTGATAAAAAAGTAATCAACTCCCTCTTGTTCACCTGGCCGCGGTGCCCTCGTGGTGCAGGAAACCGACAGGCTCACCCTTGGGAGCTGGGAGATGACCTTGCGCACGAGGGTCGTCTTCCCGGCCCCTGAAGGGGCTGAGACGACAAAGAGGATCCCTCTCTCTCCTCTTACCACCCCTTTTCCCCTTGCCCGATCCTATTCTTTGCCCACGCCAGCGGCCAACCGTTGTGCCAGGGTATCGGGTTGGACCCCCGACAAGACCACATGATCGCTATCGGTAACGATGATGGATCTGGTTTTGCGCCCCTGAGATGCATCGATCAACTTGCCCAGATCTTTGGCGTGATCCTTTAACCTCCGCATGGGCGCTGAGCTGGGGCTGACAATAGCGACAACGCGCGCAGCGACCACGACGTTGCCAAAACCGACATTCAATAATTGTGTCTTCATCTGCATCCCTCTCATTCAATATTTTGTGCCTGTTCCCTCATCTTCTCCAACTCACCCTTGAGCTCTATCACCTTATGGGCGATCTCGGCATCGGTCGCCTTTGCCCCAATGGTGTTCACCTCTCTATTCATCTCCTGGAGGATAAAATCCAACCCTCTCCCGGCAGGCCCCTCTTCCTTGAGCTTAGATTCAAACTGGCGCAGGTGGCTCTCCATCCTGATCACCTCTTCGGAGACATCGGATCGTTCGGCGAAATAGGCTACCTCCTGATGAAATCTGCGCTCATCGAAATCGCTCCCTTCTAAGAGGGCTCGTACCCGCTCACGCAACCGCTCCCGATAGGCGTCGACCACTAAGGGTGTCCTATCCTTGATCTCCTCCATGAGCCTTCGAGCCTGCTCCAACCTCCCCACCAGGTCCGCCTCGAGGACCTCTCCCTCTTTCCGCCTGGAATCATTTAAGGCCCTCAACGCCTCTTCCGTTACTGATGCGATCTCCTCCCCATAGACCTCTGTATCCTCCTTCCGTTCGAGGAAGGGGATAATCTCCCGCACACCTGCGATGTGATCCAAGGTCACCTCTCCCTTGAGGCCAAACTTCTCCTTGATCGAGTCCAAGAGGCGGATGTATTCCTCTGCCAAGCTCGTATCGGCCTCCAGGCGGTACCGGGGAACGGTGGAGGCAGACGGGTCGATTCGCATGGTCAGGTCCACCTGCCCCCGGGACACCCCCTTCTTCACGAGGTCGCGAACCTTTGGCTCGAGGGTAAAGAAGCCCCGCGGGAGCCTGAGGGAGATATCCAGGTATTTATGATTGAGGGAGCGCACCTCCACCGCAACCTTCCCCAAGGGGAGGTTGCGCTCTGCCACACCATATCCTGTCATGCTCTTTATCATCCTCCACCCTCCTTCAGTTCCTGCAGGTACCGCTTCCGTGCCTCCTGCAGTATCTCCCTGAGCGCCGGTGAGGCGTAGTCCGGGTACGTCCACTCCAGGGGTCGGAACTCTCCATCGCGGTAGATGAGGGTGAGGTCTGCGTAGATCCCTTCACCCAGGTAAGGACGGTGAGTATACCCTTTCGTCGTGGCCAAAATCAAGTGCTCTGCACAGATATATCCGGGATCGATGTTTATCCTCCGCCTCCCCTCAACGGCAAATTGTTCCTCTATCTCATTGGTCTCCCGCTTGATCCTCACCAAGGCATCCCGGGGGATGAGGGGACGAAAAGTAACAAACCGCCGGAACAACCCCTCCCCCATCTCAGGGGTATAGTAATTAGTAAAGTCAAAGGGGAGGATATCACTCTCGAAATCGATTGCACCATATCGTTGCGCCAAGGCATCCACGACCTGATGTAAAAGATGGTCATCGGAGGTGATGAAGCTCATAATCAACTTAACCGGCTTCGGTAACCCTATCCTTCCCATGGGGCAACTCACAGTAGAGAAAAAACT
>MGQF01000074.1:26142-26334 GCA_001797745.1 Deltaproteobacteria bacterium RBG_13_52_11 | reverse complement strand
CCCACCTCCCCCTTTCCCACCTCAAACTGAGGCTTTACCAAGGTCAAAAGCCCTCCCCCCTCCTTCAGAAAGGTGAGGGTGGGGGGTATGACCAACTCCAGGGAAATGAAGGAGGTATCGACGACGGCCAGATCAACTTCTTCCCCTACCTCCTCCCAACTCAGGTGGCGGATGTTGCAGCGCTGGAGGTTG
>MGQF01000074.1:24940-26102 GCA_001797745.1 Deltaproteobacteria bacterium RBG_13_52_11 | reverse complement strand
CGTATCCCACATCGACGGTATAGATCCGCCGGGCACCCCGCTGCAGGAGGCAATCGGTGAACCCACCAGTAGACGCCCCCACGTCCATGGCGGTCTTCCCCCGAGGGTCGATGTGAAAAAAATCGAGGGCCCGCTCCAACTTCAGCCCGCCACGGCTGACGTACGGTTGGGGGTCATGGGTAAGGCGGATGGTTGCCTCGGGGCTGATCAGGGTCCCCGCCTTTGCCTGCCGCTGCCCATCGACCAAGACGGCACCTGCTAAGAGCAAGGAGCGTGCCCGCTCCCTGCTCGGGGCCAATCCCCTCACCACCAACGCCTTATCGAGTCGCTCCTTTCCCATGATTCAAAGTCGCCTTTACCTCCTGGGCGATCCCCTCGGGGTCAAGGCGATACTTCCGCCGCAACACGGCCTGCGGGCTGTGTTCCACAAAGCGCGCCGGGATGCCGAGGCAATGCACACGGGGAGGGGAGCAACCCCTCGTATGGAGAAACTCCAAGACAGCGCTGCCGAAACCGCCTGCCACCACATTCTCCTCCACCGTCATCAGGACTCGGTGCCTCCCCGCCAGATCACCAATCAACTCCTCGTCCAGGGGAACCACAAACCTGCTGTTGACCACGGTAACCCCTATTCCCTCTTTATCGAGAAGGGCCGCTGCCTGGAGGGAAGGGTAGACGGTGGAGCCGATGGCCAGGATGAGGCAATCCGCACCCTCGTGCAGGACCTCGCCCCTGCCGATCTCCACGGGTTTAATCTCCTCATCCAGAGGCACGCCATACCCTTTACCCCGCGGATACCTAAATGCGATCGGACCATCCTCATACTGGATAGCGGTGACTAAGATCCGGCGCAGCTCATTTTCATCCTTGGGGGCCATGAGGACCATCCCGGGGATATGGCGCAGAAAAGAGAGGTCGAAGACGCCCTGATGGGTGGGCCCATCCTCCCCCACGATCCCCCCCCGGTCCATGGCAAATACCACGGGACTGTGCTGGAGGCAGACATCGTGGACGATCTGGTCATAGGCCCTCTGGAGAAAGGTGGAATAGATGGCCACCACGGGGCGCATCCCCTCGAGGGCCAGCCCCGCGGCGAAGGTCACGCCGTGCTGCTCGGCGATGCCGATGTCGTAAAAACGTTCGGGAAACCGCTCGGCGAATT
>MGQF01000074.1:21831-24922 GCA_001797745.1 Deltaproteobacteria bacterium RBG_13_52_11 | reverse complement strand
GGGGCATGGCGGCGGTGATGGCCACCACCCGCTCATCCTCGCGAGCCAGTTCCACCAGGGTCCTACCGAAGATCTGGGTGTACGTCGGTGGGGAGGAATTATCGTAGATCATCCCCGTCGCCCGCTCAAACTGACCCACCCCGTGATATAAGTCGGGGTTTTTCTCGGCAGGGAGATAGCCCTTTCCCTTTGTGGTGAGCACATGGACGAGGATCGGCCCCTTGAGCTTTCTGACATTGCGAAAGGTCTCGATGAGGTGATCAAGGTGATGCCCCTCCAGAGGGCCAAAATACTGAAAGCCGAGCTCCTCGAAGAGGATACCAGGGATGACGAGCCCCTTTAATGACTCCTCGGCCTGGTTGGCAAATTTTAAGACGGACTTGCCGATGCCAGGGATCTCCTGCAGGAATGTTTTGATGTCCTCCCGAAAGCGGTTGATACGCTGACCCGTCATGATCCTGTTGAGGTAGGCGGATACAGCCCCCACACTCTTGGAGATAGACATCTCATTGTCGTTCACCACTACGATGAGATCCCGTTTCTGTTCCCCGGCATAGTTGAGGGCCTCAAAGGCCATGCCCGCCGTCAATCCGCCATCCCCGATGATTGCCACCACTTTGTAGTCATCTCCCCGCAGGTCACGGGCCTCGGCCATACCGAGGGCCGCGGAGACGGAGGTGCCGCTGTGACCTGACCCGAAAGGGTCATAGATGCTCTCCTCCCGCTTGGGAAAACCGCTGATCCCCCCTTCCTGCCTCAGTGTCTTGAACCGCTTCCTCCTGCCGGTGATCAATTTATGGGCATAGGCCTGGTGTCCCACGTCCCAAATGATTTTGTCCCGGGGGGTATCGAAGACATAGTGCAGGGCCAACGTCAACTCCACCACCCCGAGACTCGGGGCCACGTGCCCCCCCACCTGGGAACAGGTGGAGACGATCTCCTCCCTGATCTCCTCAGCCAGACGGGAGAGATCGTTCCGCTCCAATTGCCTCACATCGGCCGGAGAATCGATGGTGTCGAGGACCCGCTTGTGCCCCCCCTGCTGCTCAGCCATCCTCCCCACCTTCCTCCGTCTCAAAGGGTCGTGCCGTCATCTCTCCGCTCTCGTCCTTGAGCACTATCTCCACCCGCTTCTGCGCCTCATCGAGCTTGGCGTGGCATGAGCGGGAGAGCCGCACCCCCTCCTCGAAGAGGGTAAGGGCCTCCTCCAGGGGGAGGTCCCCTTGCTCGAGGCGATTCACGATCTCCTCCAACTCCCGCAGCGCCTCCTCAAATGCCTTTTCTTTCTTCATGTTCCTTACTCAGAAAATAAATTCATTTCTTCTCCCAATAGGAGACTGGTCACAATTCACATATTTCCCTCGCCCCACGTCCCCGCCAGAATGGCGGGATCTTCGACAGTGGGGAGAGGGTGGGGTGAGGGGTCCAGCTAAAAAGCATTTAATATATTGTTTTTATTGTAACCCCTCATCTGCCGCCTTGGGGCATCCCGTAGTCTATGATTTATGCAAAGCGGCGCGGGACTACACCTTCTCCCCTAGTAAGGGGAGAAGGGAAATTTGGTGCCAAAAATGTCATTACGACACGGCCTCACAGGAGAGAGGAAGTTTATATATCATCGTCATCGTGCGCAATTGACACAGCATCATGGAAATTATTCTCCGGAGGGAACGGCCCTCAGAAGGGAAAAGGGATCCACCCGTGCCCCCAGCAACCTGATCCCCCAGTGGAGATGAGGTCCGGTGACGCGGCCGGTAGCACCCACCAGGCCGATGCACTCACCAATCCCTACCTCATCTCCCTCCTTGACCCGCATCTCCGATAAGTGCATGTAAATAGAATATAATCCAAAACCATGATCTATTATAACGGTCTTCCCTTCTAAGTACAACTCCTGGGCAAAGACCACAACCCCATTGTTGCATGCACCCACCTCGGCCCCTAACAAGGCCCCAATATCCACCCCGTTGTGGGGGGAGCGGTCCTGACCGTTGATGATCCTGCGCAGGCCAAAGGCGCCTGTTATCTCCCCATCCACGGGCCTGATAAAGGGATGGCGCCACAACCGCTTCGGTCTGACGTGGTTCAAGACTCCATTGATCCTTTTGCGTTCCGCTAGGTAACGCTCCAGGATCTCCCCCTTCAACTCTACCATTTCCTGGGGGAGCGTCAATTGCTGGACCTCGAACCCCCCTGCCTCCACCTGCACCGGAAAGACCTGCTCAGAGGACCTACCCTCAGGGTCCTTGATTACCACCCTGAGGCGATGCTGCCCCGGGGAGGTCGCTAGATCCATCCCCACGATGCCGGCCAGGACGCCTTCTCCCTGCTCATAGAAATATATAGTAGTCCCGTCCAAATCACCTTTGACAGTGGTGACCTTTGCCTCAGGTTTCACTATGACGGAGAGGACATCACCCTGCCTTAGCACCTGGGGGGACCAACTGACCTGAACCACCTCCCCGCCGGAACAGGGTATCGCGATGAGGAGAAAGGCCAAGAGCCACCAGAGTCTCCTCATCCCTTCCCCTCCACCCGGCAGATGAGCTCACCGCGATGGAGCCGCACCGCCACTTGTTCTTTCACCTCCACCTCATCGGCTCTCCTCAGGATGCGATTGTCAGGGAGACGCCTGCTGATGCTGTATCCCCGCCCTAAGATGGCGAGGGGGCTCAGAGCGTCAAGCCTGGCCACCTCCTTTTCCCAACCCTTTTTCTTGGAGTCCAAAAGTGTTGCCATACCCCCCCTCAACCCCTTGTCCATCTGACCAAGGCCGTCCCTGAGGGATCGGATCTCATGGACAGGGTCCTGGGCCAAGAGGAGCCGCAAGACCCGCTCGGCCCGTTCCCGGTTCTCCCGCCAGGTTCTGATGGTTGCTGCGGCAAGCCTTCCCCAATACTCATCGAGCCTCAGCCGGAGCTCCTCTATCCTATGGCGGGGGTCCTTGACCCTTCCCTGTACTCCTATGACCTGTTCCCGGCTGCGGGCGAGGCAGCGATCCATCCCCCTGCCCATCCGCACTGTCAGCACTTCAAACATCCTGACCAGATCCCGCTTCTGCTGCACCACGAGCTCTGCCGCTGCCGAAGGG
>MGQF01000074.1:21434-21812 GCA_001797745.1 Deltaproteobacteria bacterium RBG_13_52_11 | reverse complement strand
CCACAAAGTCGGCGATGGTGAAGTCCGTCTCGTGCCCCACCGCCGAGATGACGGGGATAGGGGAGGCGAAGATGGATCGGGCCACCACCTCCTCGTTAAAGGCCCACAGATCTTCCAACGACCCCCCTCCCCTGCCTACGATGATGACGTCTACCCCCCCCTTCGCACCGAGGTAGTCGATTCCCTGGGCTATCTCCTGTGCCGCCCCCTCGCCCTGGACCTTCACGGGGTAAAGGATCACCTCGATGTTTTCAAACCTCCGGCGCAGGACGTGCAGCATATCCCGGATGACCGCCCCTGCCGGGGATGTGACGATCCCGATCCGTTTGGGCACCAGGGGCAAAGGACGCTTCCTCGCCTCGTCAAAGAGCCCTTCCG
>MGQF01000074.1:2529-21426 GCA_001797745.1 Deltaproteobacteria bacterium RBG_13_52_11 | reverse complement strand
CGCTGCTTGAGCTGCTCGAAGGCAAGCTGCAGGGATCCGATCCCCTTGGGCTCCACGTAGTCGAGAATGAGCTGGTACTCACCACGCTTTTCGTAGATCCCTACCCTGCCCCAGCAGATCACGTACTGGCCATCCTCCAGCTCAAAGCGCAGCAACCGGCTCTGCTGCTTGAAGAGCACCCCCCTGATCTGGCTGTTCTCATCCTTCAGGGTGAAATAGAGGTGGCCTGAGGGGGGACGCCGCAGGTTGGAGATCTCTCCCTCCACCCATACCTCGTCGAAAGAGGCCTCCAGCAGGTCCTTAATCCCTGCGGTGAGCTGGCTTACTGTCAGGATGCGCCTCTCGAAGAGATCCATCATGGTTCTTAGTCCACTTGCTTAGAAAATAAACCCTCCTCTCTTCCTCTCCCCACGTGGGGAGAGGATACAGGTGAGGGGGAAACCATTTGAGATCATATCCACCCTCACCCCAACCCTCTCCTGCTGGCAGGAGAGGGAGAAAGGAAGAGATAGAATATTTCCATCGTTCGTGGGTCACGAACCCGTCAGCAATAATAGTGTGAGTATAGCATAGTTGTTCTATTTTTGAAGGGAAAATCGAATGTTTGCGCAGAAAAATCCCCTTTCTCTTGAAAAGCTCCGAGAAGACAGGCGATTCAACCTAAAAAAACCACTACAGGTAACCATTAAGGCTATTTTTACGTTGACTTTCAGATTTCGGTTCTGGAAGGGGAATGGGGGCAGGCTTCCATTGCTCAAATCCCGTCTGGGGCGGGACCTCGCCGACCCGCCCTGAGAGGCGACATGCCACCCTCGCATATGGTTTTCTCTACGAAAGTTTTGATTGAAATTAAACCTTGATTATTGTAGAATGTTGGAAAGTTTAACAGTAAAACAGAGGTGCTCCTATGCTAGTAGATCTAAAGCAAAAATCACAGGTTACCATACCAAAGGGGTTCGTGAAGAAGCTGAACCTGAAGGTGGGTGACAAGCTTGAGATTGAGGAAGAAGAAGGAAAACTTGTTATTACACCTGTTGTGGTAGTGCCAAAAGACCAGGCCTGGTTTTACAGCTCCGAATGGCAGAAAAAAGAACAGGAGGTTGACCAACAGAAAAAAGAAGGCAAAATACACAAGGCTTCAAGCAAGCAAGAATTATTTAAGAAATTGGGATTGGATAAAGTTTGAATATCTACTTTTCAGACCTATTTCTTGAGAGCGTTGAAAAGCTGCCGGAGGATGTAAAGAAGGCATTGAAAAAGAAGCTTGGCATTATGGCTGGCAACCCAAGACATCCATCATTGAGGACCAAGAAGATAAAAGGCCGCGAAAATATATTTGAGGCAAGTATCACCATGAGCATGAGGATGACATGGGAATATTTTGAGGATGGTATCCTGCTGAGGAATATCGGTGAGCACGACAAGACATTGAATAAACCATGATGGGCGAGGGTGTCATCAGGCTTGCGATATTGCTTAAACCCCGCCGACGGCGGCACTTCGCCGACCCACCCCGATAGACAGTATATGTATTTTATGGGAAACGGGAGGTGTAGGATGAATATTGTTTACAATGATAAAAGTGACCTTCTTTACATCAGGTTGGATGACAGGAAGCAGAATGTTATAAACAGACGGGTCTCTGAGGATGTCGTGCTTGACATTGGAGAAAGGGATAGGATCATTGGTATAGAAATTCTTGATGCCTCAAAGCATGTGAGTCTGGATAGGCTGTTACCTGTAAAATATGAGAGCCCAAATAAAATTGATATACCCGCAACAGGCAGATAACAAAAGATTGGCGTTTGTACCCTTCGGGAAATACCGCCTGAGTCGGGACTTCGCCAATCCAAAACGTCATTTTTTCAGAGTTGGACATGGTAGGGGCCTGTAATATCCTGCCAGTGAGAGAGGATACGAGGTGACAATCGTGGAATATGAGGCAGTCATCGGGCTGGAGATTCATGCGCAGCTCCTGACCGAGAGCAAGATCTTTTGCGGGTGCTCCGCCGCCTTCGGTGGAGAGCCCAACACCCACACCTGCCCAATCTGCACAGGCATGCCTGGGTCCCTCCCCGTCCTGAACAGGAAGGCGGTGGAGTTCGCCATCAAGCTGGCCCTAGCCACCGACTCACACGTTGCCCCCGTGAGCCTCTTTGCCCGCAAGAACTACTTTTACCCCGACCTCCCCAAGGGTTACCAGATCTCCCAGTATGAGCTGCCGCTTTCCGCCAACGGATCAGTGGAGATCCCGCTTGCCGATGGGGGAAAGAAGCGGGTGGGGATCACCCGCATCCACATGGAGGAGGATGCAGGAAAACTCTTTCACGATGAAACCAAACCCTTCAGCTACGTCGACTTCAACCGCACCGGCGTGCCCCTCCTTGAGATCGTGAGCGAGCCCGACCTTCGCACCCCCCAGGAGGCTGCCGACTACCTGCGGGTGCTGCGAGCGATCCTTCAGTACCTGGAGATCTGCGATGGGAACATGGAGGAGGGGAGCTTCCGCTGCGACGCCAACGTCTCCATCAGGCCCGCGGGCGCACAGAACCTGGGCACAAGGGCCGAGGTCAAGAACATGAACTCCTTTCGCCATGTGGAGCGGGCACTGACCTATGAGATCGAGCGGCAAAAAAAGGTCCTCGAGGGAGGGGGCGCGGTGGTGCAGGAAACCAGACTCTGGGACCCCGTCAAGGGGGTCACCGAGGCCATGCGCGGCAAGGAGGAGGCCCACGACTACCGCTACTTCCCCGATCCCGATCTCGTCCCCCTGACCATCTCCCCCCAGTGGGTCGAGGAGATCAGAAAGGGGCTTCCGGAGCTCCCCCTGCAGAGGAAAGGGCGCTTCGTCAAAGAGTACCAGATCCCCGAGTACGATGCCGGCGTCATCACCACATCCAAGACCCTGGCCGATTACTACGAAGAGTGCGTGCGGCTCTTCCCCGACCCCAAACAGGTAAGCAACTGGATCATGGGGGATCTCTTGCGCCTGTTAAAGGAAGACGACAAGGAGGTGGATACATGTCCCCTGTCACCTGAGCAGTTGGCCGAGATGCTGGGCATCATGAAGGATGGGACCATCAGCGGCAAGATCGCCAAGACCATCTTTGAGGAGATGTACAAGACCGGCAAGGGGGCCAAGGAGATCGTCGAGGAGCAGGGGCTGGTACAGATCACCGATGAAGCAGCCGTAACGCAGGCAGTGGCGGAGGTCCTACAGAACCATCCCAAAGAGGTGGAGGAGTACAAAAACGGCAAGGAGAAGCTCTTCGGCTTCTTCGTCGGCCAGGTGATGAAGGCCACCCAGGGCAAGGCCAACCCCCAGTTGGTGAATGAGATCCTGAAAAAAAAGTTGAGCTGACCCCCTCACCCCCCCTTGCTTCTGTATCCCCCCTTGTAGCTGCCCGATATATCGAGGAGAAAAAATTGTCGGAATACTTAGCTGGACCTGGTGCGGAACAAGCGCTCCAGGGATGCCATCCCTTGATCGAACAGGACGATGAAGAGGCCCATCCCCAAGAGTATGAGATCACGTGCGAGGTGGAACCAGGTGATGGGGCTCGCGGTGTTCGAGGTGCTGAAGCACCCGCATGAGATGTCCACCCCCCGCACAAGGTTGATCCCCAGGGCCAAGGCGAATATCCAGAGAAGGGACGATACCAAGAGCCCTCCCCCAAGCGTCCGGATACCAAGGAGCAAGCTCCCTCCCACCATAACTTCCACCCAGGGGAGGATGATCGCTGCGGGGTTGATCATCCATCCTGGAAGGATGCGGTAATTGTACAGGGCTTGGGCGAAGCCGAGGGGATCAACGATCTTGATAACCCCGGCGTACAAAAAGATAACGCCTAAGATCACGCGAAATAAAAGGGCGAGTACCGGTGAAGTGTATAGGGCTATGATCCTTGCACGCATTATCATCCTTCCTCTATGGGGTAGCCCGCTTCAAGCCAGAGACGCCAACCGTCTACGAGGACCTTTACTGAGGGGACGCCAAACCTCTGTAAGGTCCGGGCCAACTCCGGGCTTAAGGGGCAATCCACCCCATCGCAATAGACGATTACCTCATGGCCGGATTTGGCGAGGGTGAGTACCTCCTTCAGATAGCCCTTTGCCTCTCCGGGAGGGACGTTCAAGGCCCCTGCAATGTGCCCTTGCTGGAAACTCAAGGTATCGCGGGCATCGAGAAGAACGGTGTTACCTTGTCGGTACAGCGAGTAGGCCTCTTCCAGAGAAATTTCCTGAAGACCCTTGAGGTGAGAGGCAGATACCGACGAAACAGACCATCTTTCGATCCAGGGGAGGCCAGTCGACCGGACCACGTTAAACCCTGCACCAAGAATCACCCCCAGGACGATCAAAAGAGCTCCCTGGAGGACCCCTATCCGTAGCCTGAGGATGATTGCCTTCGAGTTTAAAGGTTGCGTCTCCATTTCAGCGCTCAGTTTTTGTCGACACCAGACTCTCGGGATCTACACCCGGACCTTCTTCCCCTCTAGGGGTGAGGAGTGAAGGTGCTCCAGGGCCTAACGGCTAGCAGGACTGCCCCTTTATAGTAACCGATGATGTGGGCATATGCTTGCGTCTCATCACGCACTCGTTTGTCTGTTGGTGCACTTGATTCAGAGGCTGCTCCCGAGAAAAAAGAGCCCGACCAGGATGATGACGACCCCGGCTGCCTTTCTCAGTACACCGCTCGCCTTCTGGAGGTTACGGGACTCGAGGAGCCCCTTTGCCATACCCATGGATGTCCCTGCAAGCACGATCAAGAGGCAATGACCGAGGGCATAGGCAAAGAGGAGGAAGGCCCCATAGGCGTAGTTCCCCTTGGATGCTATATATACCAGCAGTACTGACAGGATAGGGGTGGCACAGGGCGTGGAGACCACTCCGAACAAAAGTCCCAACAGAAAAGCCCCGAGCACCCCTCGCTTTGGGGTCTTAAATCGAGTCGGCAGGGGAAGCTCAAAGTTGAATACCCCCAAGAGGTGAAGACCCATAACGAGACAGATCCCCGCCACGGCATACTGCCAAAAGCTTCCCACATCACCGAGGAGGCTCCCCATAAAAGCAGCGATGAGCCCTAAGACCGTAAAGGTTATGCTCAGGCCGACGACAAAGACCAAGGAGAGAAAAACACTATATCGCCAACTCAGTGACTCTGCATACCCCCCCACATAGGCCATGGCGAGCGGGATCATGACCAACACACACGGGTTGGAGGCCGTGAGGACCCCTCCGAGAAATGAGGCGAACGGCGCGATCCACGCGTTCGTCTCCACGAGCCGCATCAGTGCCGCCAGCAAGGCTTCCATCCTATCCTCCCAAGAACTTGAGGTCGCGCAAGACCCGCTCTATGGCCTCGCGGTCCATAAATCCCGTCTTCCGCTGCACCTCTTGACCATGCGCGTCGAAAAAGATTAAGGTGGGGACCAGGCGCACCTTGTATTGTTGAGCAAGGTCCCGGTGGTCGCTGACCTCCATAAAGAGCACATTAATGCGTTCACTATGCGCATCTTTCAACGCCCGCATCACGGGCCTCAGTTGGATGCATGGTATGCAGCGGTTCGAACCGAAATCGATTACCGAGGGCCGCCCGCTTTTGAGGGCCGCCTGGAACGCGTCAGCAGTTGAAGCCTCAAGGGCGGGCGGCGGCGGCTTGGGCAGTTGCTCAGGATATGTCGTGACGGCGGCGTTCGTGCGCAGTCTCCCCACCAACGCGCCGATCCTCTGTTGCTGTTTCTGTTCAAGGATCATCATGCGGATGGCATCTCGGACTTGGGAAAGGGATTTCCCCTCCATCTGGTCCCGGTGTTGTCGGTAGAAGATCGCCACCTCCTGATCCGTGACCTTGTCCGCACCCTGGGCCTCCATCTCCAGGAGACGCCGCATCCCCTCCTGAACGCGGGGATTATCCAGACCCCCTAGATCGGAAGAGTCCACCAAGCCCTTGCGCTTGGCCTCTTGGAGCAGCAGCGTCACGGAAGTGAGGCGATCGAGGACCTCCTCGGGCTCCTGCTCATAGACGGTGCGCATATCCTCCGGTATCCTCGCCAGCTCATCATGAAAATCCTTCACCGTGATTTGTTGCCCGTTGACCTCGGCTACGACCCTATTGGGAGCCTCCTTGCCACATCCACCAACCCAGAGGAGAAGGCTTATAACAACCATTAACACGAACCACATACGGAAACGCGTCTGTTGTGACACTAGCGCGCTCCTTTTCTTCTGAGAAATCATTTCTATCCCTCCTCGTTCATGGTTTGCAACTGAGATGGCAAATCCCCCTGGGAGCCTTTACCGTATAGGGAAAATACCTCTTTTTGAAAAAGATAGCAACGTTAACGAGACTAATCAAGACGGGAACCTCCACCAGTGGCCCGATAACTGCTGCAAAGGCCTGGCCCGAGTTGATCCCGAATACCGCCACGGCTACCGCAATGGCCAGCTCGAAATTGTTCGATGCGGCGGTAAAACTCAAGGTCGTAGATTGTTCATAGGTCGCTCCTACCTTCTTTGACAAGAAAAAGGAGACAAAGAACATGACCACAAAATAGATACATAAGGGGATGGCAACACGAACAACATCGAGGGGGAGCGCGACGATAAACTCACCCTTGAGCGAGAACATAACCAGGATGGTAAAAAGCAAGGCAATCAAGGTGACAGGGCTGATTATGGGGATAAACCGCTCCTCATACCACTGTCGCCCCTTGGTCTTCAATCCGATAAAACGTGAAAGCACGCCGGCAATGAAGGGGATGCCGAGGTAAATAAACACACTCTTAGCAATCTGCCCCATCGAGATATTGACCACCACTCCTTTCAAGCCCAGCCACTGAGGTACGATGGTGATGAATATATAAGCGTACAGCGAGAAGAAGAGGACTTGAAAAATAGAATTGAAGGCCACCAAACCGGCGGCGTATTCTCTGTCCCCACCAGCCAGATCATTCCATACGATGACCATGGCAATGCAGCGGGCCAGGCCGATCAGGATCAAACCCACCATGTACTCATGGTGACCTGAGAGAAAGGCGATGGCCAGAAGGAACATGAGAATGGGGCCGATCACCCAATTCTGAACCAGAGAGAGGATTAGTACCTTCCAGTTTCGGAAGACCTCGCCGAGTTGTTCATATCTGACCTTGGCCAGGGGGGGGTACATCATGAGGATCAAGCCGATGGCAATAGGGATGTTGGTGGTGCCCACCTGAAAATGGTTGACCACATCCCGGATGCCGGGGTAAAAGTAGCCTCCCCCCACTCCGACGAACATAGCGAGAAATATCCAGATGGTTAAAAAACGATCGAGAAACGAGAGCCGTTTAACAACCGATGTATCCATGGAAAATCCTCCTCCTTACTATATTGTGTTGACGTCGTATCCACAAACAACTCGTCTTGAGACTTAATAAAAACTATCTCAAATCTTTTATTCTCCTTGCGTCCCAAGAAGCTTCTCCAAGGCCGCGCGCTCCTCGGCAAATTCTGGCTTGAGGAGATATGGACAGCCATCCGGTTGTCTCATCCATTGAATCAGCTTACTGGCAAAGGCCCGGCAGGTCTTTTCCCCGCACGCCTGGCAGTTGGTCCCTGGGAGGAGCTTGTACACTACGAGGGCGCTTACGGTCTTCTGAGGTTTTTGAGTACCCGCTAACTCCCAGGGCTTGGATGCCTTCCAGACCACTTTTTGTACAATGGGCGGCTCAGGATGGGCCCCCATATCATAGAGGGTATATCCTTTAAACTGCACCGGCTCTTCCTGAAAGCAGCTCCAAACCGCCTTGCCAACTACCTCGGGATTGAGTCCCGGGTTGCTTCTATCTGTCTCCCCGGGGTCACAGAGCAGATTCACCACAGCGACGATCTGCGTTCGAAACCGTTCTATGGCTTCTGCTGAGAGGTTAAAAAGGTATGGGGTGGGGGCCTGGCTGGCGACGATACGTCTTTTCCCATCGACCCCGTTTTCTATGAGGGCAAGTAGTGATTGCCCTGGTAGGTGTCCCGATGCCTCTCTACCGCAGAGTACGATGTACCGGATATTGGGATTGGCAACGATATTACAGATCATCTTCTCCAGCCCGATATTCTCAGTCTGAAGCATCCCGGAGAGGGCCGCCCCTGTATCGAGGCCCGCCATCAGAAGTTCTTCAAGTACCGGCGGGATGTTGAAATCGAAGGTATCGAGGATAACGCATACCGCCACAGGCGAGTAATCGTTCCCCCTGGCATAACGACCCTTTTCCGGGGGATATTCCTCTGGAAGATCTACCTTTCGCACCATTCTTCTCTACCTTACATACTCAGAATGAGAAATATTCTCTTGCGAGCTGGGCAAGTGTCGATATCTGTGCCTCTGAAATTTGGAACTCATGGGTTTTTTCCATATTATCGCAAATATTGTTTCTCCCCTTTTCCCCCCTTTATTTAATCCATTCCTTGATCTGTTCCACCTTCGGAACCTTTCCCGCTGCCTTCACCACTCCATCGATCACCAGGGCAGGGGTAGACATCACCCCGTAGCCCATGATCTTCTGGATGTCCTCAACCTTGATGACCTCGACCTCTTTGCCGCTTAATTTCACTGCTTCAAGGGCATGTTGGTATAATTTGTTGCAATTCGAGCAGCCTATTCCTAACACTTCAATCTTCATCTCGCAGACTCCTTTCCCTTCAAACGTTAACTATCATAAATGCATTACAAAATCACATTGAATAGGTAGCCTATGATGATTATAGCTACAGCCACAATTCCTGTAAAAATAGCGATCAGTTTAAGCTTGATGACCTTACGAAGAATAATCATTTCGGGTGTGGAGATCGCTACAATAGACATCATGAAGGCCAGTGCCGTACCCATGGGCAATCCCTTTTCCACCAAAGCCTGAACAATAGGAATCGTTCCAGCAGCGTTTGAGTAAAGAGGAATGCCTATTAAAACCGCCACAATCACAGCGAAGGGGTTACCAGGGCCTGCATACTTCAATACGAATTCCATGGGGACATAACCATGAATCCATGCCCCGAGTCCGATACCGATAAGGACAAATAGCCAAACTCGCCCAAGGATATCTTTCGTATAGTCCCAGGCGTAACCTAACCTTTCCCTCCAGGCGGGGACGACCGTTTCGCTTTCCCCCATCTTTATCTGGTAGACATAGTCTTCTACCAGATGTTCCAATTTTAATTTTCCGATGATGATACCACCGAAAAAGGCAAGCGTGACTCCGGTAGCGGTATATATAAAAGCAATCTTCCATCCGAATAAGCCCCAGAGCATTACTAAAGCCACTTCGTTCACAGTAGGGGAAGAAATTAAAAAGGAAAAGGTAACCCCTAAAGGCAATCCCGCTTCTACAAAGCCGATGAACATAGGTACTGCCGAGCAAGAGCAGAACGGTGTGACAATGCCTAAGCATGCGGCCAAAAAGTTTCCTGCATATTCTCGCCGATTGCCGAGGAGTTTACGTGACTTTTCGGGGGGAAAGAAACTCCGGATAACTGCTACCCCGAATATAATGACTACGAGGAGCAAAAAGACCTTCATGGCGTCATAAAAGAAGAAGTCAAGGGCTTCTCCTAACATGGTACCGGGTTGGATTCCCATCAACGTGTAAACCAAACTATCGGCCAAATACTTCAGCATAGACACCGCACCAGCTCACTTATATTTTTAAAAACAATTTTTCTTGCTCTTTTATCTGGCTTTTTAAAATCTGGCTTACCCTGTCCAGGACATCGAAAATTTTTTGATCCTTCACCTTTACCATCACCCTTACCCCATCTTTTCGGGTGGTGACCAGATTGCTCTTCTGCATCAGGGAGACATGCCGGGAGATGTTGGATTGTTCTCCGTTGAGGGCTGGAACGATTTCGCAGATACACCTTTCTCCGTTCCTGAGCAATTCCAAGATCTTCAACCGGGTGGGTTGAGCAAGGGCTTTTAGAATGTCGGCCTTCAATTCGAGAACCCTTTCTTCCATAAATCCCTCCATCCATGCATATATGATTTATTAATCATATAATCCTTAATACAAAGTTTGTCAAGCTTTTTTTCGTTGAATAAGGGATCTTACGGGATCACGACCATAGGGGAGTTAAATAACAGGACGCCATGGCAGAATAACCTTCAGAACAACCGCGTCACTGCACGAGGGCATCGGCGACCATAGAAGAGAGGAATCGGACGTCCACGCCCATCTGATAATGGTCGTTGAGATTGCTCAGTTGCGTATGGCAGTTCTCACAGGCAGTGGCGAGTATCTGCGCGCCGGTTGCCTTGACCTGATCGACTTTGACCTTAGCCGATTTCATCCGAAAATCCAACGTATCCTCACCAAGGGCGACCAGGCCCCCTCCTCCTCCGCAGCACCAGTTGTACCGCGGGTCCGGTGACATCTCTTGAAAATCACCGGTGAGATGCTCGAGGATATAGCGCGGCTCATCGATGACGCCGCCATTTCTGGCGATCTGACACGGGTCATGGTAGGTAATGGGTTTCTTTTTGAACCTTGACTTGTCGACCTTGATCCTCCCCTCTCTGAGATATCGCGCGTGGACCTCCGTGACGGCAGAGACCTCAAAGGGCTGCTTCCCTGACAACTGCTTCATGACGCGGAACGCCGTCCCGCACTCGCAGATGCAGACTTCTTTGACCTTGAGTCGTTTGGCTTCTTGAACAATGCGATCTAAAATCAGCCGCGTCTTAGTCGGGTCCCCCACAAACGCGCCGAAATTGACGGCCTCAAAAAAGCTCAAGGTCCAGTTTTCTCCTGCTGCATCAAAGATTGCCGCCGCCGGCACGATCGAGTGGGCCCCGGCCAGGGCCACGTACAGGAGATCGGCACCCTCGACATCGATGGGGATAGCCGTCTCCCCAGCCTCCATACGCCACTTTTTAACCACCTCAGCCTCAAGGTTCTTGATACCGGTGAGGAAACTCTCCTTAAAAAGCGCCAATGATCGCCCTTTCTCGATAGAGGTGTCGGCAAGCATCGTCAGGATCTCCGGCTCGGTATGGGCACCGATGAGGAGCAGCTTGGCAATGGACATGAGCATCTGGGTATCGATCCCAAAAGGACAGTAGACCATGCAGCGTCGGCAGCCGGTGCATGAGTAGGCAGCCTCATACAACTCGTCGAGGGCCATTTCGCTCAACTCCTTGGCCTCGCCTACGGCTGGCCAGACCCGCCCCCGCCCCTTGAAATATCGCTTGTAGATCCTGCGGACGATCTCGTGACGATACGCAGCGATATACTTCACTTGCCCCATGGATGCATACGCATGACAGGCCTCGGTACAGACGCCGCACCTCGTGCACGTCTCCAGGTACAACCTCATGGCCTCATCCAATTTGCTCTGAAAGAGCTTCAGCAAATCGTCCCGCGTCTTTTTGTCCATCGTCAACCCCTTCTAAGCTTATTAATCGGCAATGCGAAAAACGAATGCATGATCTGGCTGAATGGAAAAAACATGAGAAACAGGTTGGCGAAGAATACGTGCAAGAGCAGCATGAAAGAATGCCCTGGAGCAGTCAGATCTGTTGATATGTGAGGTTTGAGCAAAAGGAGACTGGAAAGGTACTCCCGATAGCTTTCCACCGATATGCTGTCGTATCCGTACCATCTGCGCGCCCAATCCATCTGGCTGCCGAAGAGAACGGTGAGAAACAGGAGGATGAGGAGGTAGTAGTCTTCAGGTACGGACAGGTCCCTGGTAGGAGATACAAACCTCCTGAAGAGGAAAAACAACAGGGCAAGAGACAGGACCAGTCCGACAAATCCCCTTCCCAGAAACACCTTATGGGGAATAATCTGAAAGGGCTTAATCTCAGAGATCAGCTCTATGTGTCCGATGATGAGGAGGAGAAACGCGATGTGATAGAGCATCAAAACGACCCAGAAGACCGGCTTGTGCCGCCTGATGGTGGGCAACAGAAAGGTGTCGTGCAGGGCCCAGAGCCATCGAGGCCGTCGCTCAGGGAAGATCTGCAGCGTCGTGGGGTGTTTCGGCTCCAAAAAGAGTTTGATGAGCCTGATGACAATGCCCGCCAGGAAGATTGCAAGGGCGACGTAGACCATGGGCACTAATACGATATAGTAAACGATCTCCACCGAATCCTCCTTTGCGCGAATGAATACAAGAAAGGTGTCCCTCTCCAGAGGCACCTGATTCAGGCTCTATACTTTACGCTTGATATAAAACTTAATGACTGTCCCTTCCTGGTCGGTCTGCAGGATCTCGTTGCCGCTCGTCCTCGCCCACGCGGGAAAATCGGCCAAAGAACCGGGGTCGGTCGTCTGGGCCTCAATTACCTGACCGATCGCAACCTCCTTGATCCCTTTGCTGACCTTCACCACCGGCATGGGGCACGGCATCCCCTTCAAATCCATGACCTTGTCGACCTTGATATCCGCACTCATCTCAAACCTCCTTTAAACGCTCACAATACTATATAAAGAACTGTACCTTGCTGCTCTGCGCCTCCTCAAGCATCTTGGCGACGCCGCAGAAGATCAGGTTGGGGTAGTCGATCATCTCCTCTCGCTTGAATCCCATGAGGTCCATGGACATCTCGCAAATAAAGATCCTCACATCCATCTCAGCGGCTAATTGGAGCATCTCTTCAAGGGATGCAATGTTCTTTTTTTTCATGAGTGCTTTCATCATGGCCGTCCCCATACCCCCCATGTTCATCTGAGAAAGCTTCACCTTGCTGAGCCCCTTGGGCAGCATGGCGCCGAACATCCGCCCCATGAGATCCTTGCCGCCGACCTTCTTCTCTTTGTCTCTGAGCAGCGGCGTCCCCCAGAAGGTGAAGAACATCACCACATCCATGCCCATGGCAGCTGCTCCGGTTGCAATAACGAAGGCAGCGAGCGCCTTGTCCAGGTCGCCGCTAAAGCAGATCAGTACAATCTTATTCTCCTGCGCCGCTTTAGGCATGCTCTCCACCTGTCTTTTGAGCTGAGCAAATTCCTTCTCGAGACCCCTCTCTTTCCCCTCTTGTTCTTTCATGATAACCTCCCTCAGTTAAAGTGTCACTTATTTTTTTATGGCCTCCTCCTGTTACGGCTTACACCAATTGCTCCTTGACAGCCTCCATGGCAGACCTGAGCAACTCGAGGTATGAGAATATGCCCTTTCTCTCGTCTGCTGACAGGTGCAACACAATCTGGCGATGAAGCCCTCTTTGAAAGGCCGCTATCTCCCGGGACTTCTCCTCCCCTGCCGGCGTCACACTGATCAGCTTTATCCGCGCGTCATGGGGGTCATCGATCTGCTTTACCAACCCTTTTGTAACAAGCCCCTTGACGATCTTGGTGACGCGGCTCTTGGCCACATCCAGCCTTTGGGCGATACCCTTGACTGTCAGATATCGTTCCCCACCGAACAACAGGAGACACTTGAGCTCCGCATAGGGGAGCCCGAACTTGGCGGTTTCAAAGAGCTTCCTGTCCTCGCAGCACTGGATCATTTCTGCGATCAGCTCCTGTAACCGCTGGGCCTGATAGCTGAGGAGCTCCTCATTGATCTGGGCTGCAAATTGGTTCATACTATGAACAAAATAAGGCGATTATCCCCCTTTGTCAAGCGGATTTTTTCAATCTTATTTTTTAAATATAAAAATCATTAAATTACAATGATTTATTAAAAAAACTTTGGCAAAGAAGATATTAATATAAACATAGTATTAACGATATCACGATTCTGATACATTATTATAGTTATCTCGTAAATATATATTGCCACATTTTTACAAGTATAGCGTACAATTAAATCGTGCGAAAGATCTCTATCAACTTTAACTTTCAGGTCGCTCTTTTCTCCCTTTTCGGCCATCTATGCCCATCTTTTAATTTACAAATAATGAGATCTTAAGATAATCTATATACTCATGATCGAGTGATTTGCATATGCAGAGTGACGATGACACCTTCCCAAGGTAAGGAGGATTAACATGAAAAAGATTTTATTGGTAATTTTAGTGGTTATGCTATATTCTTTTACGTTTCTTGAAATTTCACAGGCCGGGGAGTGCATATATCTTTATAGTTGGGAGGGCAGGAATTATTACTACGATCCTTCTGAGGCGCAGTATTCAGGAGATATCGTTAGCTTTGTTTTGTGTCAAGACGACTGCTCATCGGATGTCTTTTGGTTTATCGAAATCGACTGTGCAACAAGAATGATTCGGGAAGCCGATTTCCTTTTGTTCGAGGATACGGACTGGGAATCAATTCGTCCAGGATCATACGATGATACATTAAGAATAAAGTTGTGCAGATAAACAGGGAGAGGCTGCCGAAAAACAATGAAATGCCTGAGCAGGTGCGTGGACTGAAAAATCACGGAACTAACGGACCTGCGTCCCCTTTACCCGTTCTTGACGATAGAGTTTTTTCTATACAGTAGAATAGACAAAAATCGTATGAGGTGAAAAAATGGCGAAAGAGACGCAAAGAACTCAGCTCTACACGAGATATCCCATATCGAGTATCTTTACGTACAACGGCATCACAATGCTCCATTACCTGCTCGGCAGCTTCGGAATAGCCCTCGGGTACAAGCTTTCGTGGGCAGGCTTCACCATCGGACTGCTCTATCTCGCATTTGCCTTCGTGCAGATGTACGTGATCATGCCGCTTACAGTCTGTCCCGCCTGCGTCTATTACCGGATGAAGGGCGCGTGCTGCGTGTCGGGATTGAACGTGATCTCAAGCAGAATCGCCAAAGAGGGCAACCTGAAAGACTTTGCCAAACGCGGCACGGGCCTGTTCTGCCATAACAACGTGTATATGGCTGCCCTCATCATCCCCCTCATCGCGATGATCCCCGCGCTTATTATAAACTTCTCTTGGGTGTTGCTGGCCATATTCCTTGCCGTTTTAGGATTGCTGGTGTTTCGCATCTTTGTGATCTTCCCCAAAACAGCCTGTGTTCACTGCAGGGCGAAGAATGCGTGTCCGAACGCCCAGGCCATGGGCCTCAGCACCATATAATTGCCTGTTGTCATCAGCACGGCATTGGATACTCAGGAACAGTAGATAACGCTCCTATACTTTACCTATAACCGAGGGTTATGCTTTTAAAGATGCACGGATGAAAGCAATAGCACCATTGGTACTTGTGATCTTTTTGCTGGGCCTCATTGCTGCGGCTTCACACGCGCAGCAGAGTCTTTATCCATGGCTCGGGGATCGAAAACCCGCAGCCGCCATCGCGGACACAATACCTCCCCCGGCAGGATACAAAAGAGTAACAGTAGAAGCCAACTCGTTCCCGCACTGGCTCCGTCATCTCCCCCTCAAGAGGACGGGCACTCCCGTCTATCTCTACAATGGCAAAAAGAAGGTTAATCAGGATGCGCACTTCGCCGTCGTCGATATCAATACGGGCACACAAAATCTCCAGCAGTGTGCCGATGCCGTCATCAGGCTGCGCGCGGAGTATCTGTATGCTCAAGGCCGATATGCATCGATCCATTTCAATTTCACCAGCGGTGATGAAGCCTCATTCCTGTACTGGGCATCAGGGTACCGCCCGAAGGTAAACAATAATCGTGTCAGGTGGGGAAAACGGGCTGTTGAAGACACTTCCTACGAGAATTTCAGACGATACCTTGCCACTGTTTTCGCCTATGCAGGCAGTTCGTCTCTGAGCAAAGAGATGAAATCAAGAAAGGATACTCATGAGGTGAGAATCGGGGATATATTCATCCAGGGAGGATTCCCCGGCCACGCCATCATCGTCGTGGATATGGCTGAGAATAAATCGACCGGCAAGAAGGTGTTTCTCCTTGCCCAGAGCTATATGCCGGCCCAGGATATCCACGTCCTAAAAAACCCGGACGATACCAAGCTATCACCGTGGTACGAACTCGACTTCGGCCTAACCCTTCAAACCCCCGAGTGGACATTCAAACGCACAGACCTGAAGTACTTCGATTCAAACTGATACAGGATAGCTGAAGAAGCAGATATTGAAAAAGAATTTGACCTGTCCCACGGTTCTGCTCAACTTGAGATGACCGTCAAAACAATTATGAGCGACAAATGAAGATGTTATCCCATCTATTCTCCCTTTTTCCCACCATAGAGTTTGTGAAATTTTTGTATTGTATTGATTCCCGTTTAGGTGTAGAAAGTATGTAAAGAAAATTATATACACCCTCCGTTCTGGAACGGTTATCACCGTTACCAACACAGAACTGGCATTGATTCGTGAGTTGGGGATATTCCGACATGAAAGACGAATACTATGCCCATTCCCTAGATGGTAAGCCACCCGAAGATTGGCAATCCCTAGAAGAACACCTAAAGAACGTCGCAGAAATGGCCCGGACCTTCGCCGACGCCTTCGGCGCAGGGGAGTGGGGGTATTTGGCAGTGTTATGGCATGATCTAGGTAAGTATTAAAGATGACAAAATATTATGCGCATAGCGCTAACAAAGTCGGTAAGAAACATGATCTTAAAGATCATCTGTCATCGGTCGATGCAATAATACGCGAATTTCTCACAAATTCTCACATAGCGGGTGAAGCAAGTTTAGCAGGCTTGCTACACGATTTCGGCAAATATGGCGATTTGTTTCAGGATAGGCTCAAAGGTGAAGCACAAAAAATAGATCATTGGTCGCTAGGTGCTTGGCTGGCACTCTTTGAATTTAAAGCCATAGCTGCTTCGCTGGCTATTGAAGGACATCATATTGGACTGCAATATCTCAATAAAAACCACCTGAAGGCTCTCGACCCAACACAACTTACAACAAATCATCCGCTACAACTCCGATTAAGCGAAGACAATCTCGATGTTTTAAAATCTCGACTGACTTCTGACGGGATAGAACCAAAAATTGTCCAGGCATTGTTAAGCAATGAACTAAAAAGTACTGTAAGTTCAATGCTTGACGTCCGCATGATATTTTCTGCCCTTGTTGATGCAGATTTTTTGGATACTGAAGCACATTTCAACAGCATAACAGAAGGAAAACAATATCGGCAGCGTGGACCGGAATTACAAGAAGAACGAGCGTTGGAGATACTGCTTGATCATATAAAGGAAGTGCAAGCCAAGACACAGGCCGCGCCGAAGGTGGCAGAGATACGCACAACATTACTTGACAAATGTCTAAAAACAGCAGATTCGGCAACAGGCTTGTTCACCCTTACCGCTCCAACCGGCAGCGGCAAGACATTGGCGATGTTAGCGTTCGCTCTAAAACATGCCATAGAGAAGAAATTGAGAAGAGTGGTAATAGTCCTCCCCTACCTTTCAATCATTGAACAAACTGCATCTATTTACCGAGGGATTTTCGAAGCTCACTTTGGACGACACTATGTTTTAGAACACCATTCGCTTGCGGAAATCGGGGTAGAAAAGGCTAAATCTGATAGCGAGGGCAAATCTGGTGAACAAGAGGCTGCTGAAAGGCAAAGACGGCTGCTTGCTGAGAATTGGGATGCTCCTCTAATTGTTACCACGAGCGTCCAGATGCTTGAATCACTTTTTTCCAACCGCTCCTCGGCTTGCAGAAAACTTCACCGTCTAACGCGGTCAGTAATTTTGTTTGATGAAGTACAGACTCTGCCTACAAATCTTGCAGTGCCATCTCTTGCAGCATTATCACACCTTGCGCACAACTATGGTTCAAGTGTGGTATTCTCCACAGCTACTCAGCCTGCATTTGAACATCTGCATGAAAACGTTATGTCGCATTGTGCAACCGGCTGGCAGCCACACAGAATTGTTTCTGAGCCACAAAACCTTTTTACCAATATGAAACGTGTACATGTTTCATGGGATAACCCGGACAAAAGTACAAACTGGGATGAACTGGCTGATCAGTTGAAGAAACATTTTCAGGTGCTATGCATTGTAAACATTAAGCGCCATGCCAGGATAGTTTGGGATAAAATCGGCGTGGAAGCGTCTCATCTTTCCACAAACCTTTGCCCTGCTCATCGTAAGCTTGTTTTAGAAACGGTAGGTAAGCGGCTTCTTGACAAACAGCCAGTGCGACTCATAGCCACCCAATGTGTCGAGGCAGGTGTGGATGTTGATTTTCCGGTAGTTTATCGTGCATATGCGCCCCTTGAAGCTATTATTCAGGCGGCGGGCAGATGCAACCGTGAAGGTCGGCAAGTTCAGCTCGGTCAAACTCATGTATTCCAGCCGTTGATTAAAAACAATGAAAACGAATTTCCCGATCCCAGTTACGGGCAGGCAGCGCAGGTTACAAAGATGCTGTTCAGGCGACATGGGGAAGATAAAATGTGCCTTGATAATCCGGATTTTATAACGGCTTATTATCACGAACTTTACGATATCAGTAAGCCGGAAGCGATGGATAGAACTCAAAGACTATTGGATTATGTCATGGCTGGCAGTTTTCCCGACATAGCGAAAGAATATCGATTAATTAAACAAGATGCCATCAACGTCCTCGTACCATACCAGCCGCTCATCGAAGAATTTAACAAGCTATGCGATGAGGGGAATACAATTGGACTAACCTCTGAATGGATCAGGCGCGCCCGTCCACTAGCTGTCAGTGTTTATCGACCTAAACATGATGACACTATTTGGGATTCACTCATTACTGTGAAGATTGCTGGGCGAAAGGATAAGGAACAAAATGATTGGTTTATTTATATCAGAAAAGAAGATTATCATCCAGTGTTGGGGCTGCTACCATCAGGTTCGCTCAATATTTGGATTGGATGAAAGGAGGAACAGTTATGCGAGGTAAAACTTATTGTCTTGAGGTATGGGGCGATTTTGCCTGTTTCACTCGACCTGAAATGAAAGTTGAACGTTTCAGCTATCCTGTCATTACACCTTCAGCGGCGCGGGGGATTTTCGATGCTATCTATTGGAAAAGGTCCTACGGT
>MGQF01000074.1:1483-2488 GCA_001797745.1 Deltaproteobacteria bacterium RBG_13_52_11 | reverse complement strand
CCAATATATCGCACTGCGACGTAATGAGGTAAAAGACAAAGCTCCAAGCGAACGCACAATACTTTCATGGATAAAGGGAAAATCTCAAATAGAACCAATATGGGCAGACGGTGACCGCAACCTACTTGGCACTGATCAAAAGGGGCGAACACAACGTCAGACTATGGCACTGAAGGATGTTCGCTACCGTATTTATGCACATCCTGCCTTTCGTGGAAATGAGCAAAATCATAAAACTTTAGATGCTCAATTTGAGCGGCTTGCTAGCCATGGGAAGTGTTTTTACCAGCCATATTTCGGTTGCAGAGAGTTTCCAGCTTACTTTGAATTGGTAAATAACGAATCTCAACGAAATTCCCCTATCACCTTGGATTCGGATCTCGGTTGGATACTTTATGATGTATTTGACCTTAACCGTACAAACGATAACAGTGCTCCACCACGTATCAGTGTATTTCATGCGCATATTTCCAAAGGCTCAATGGCTGTCCCCAAATACAATGATCCGTCGGTTAAGAAAGTAGAGGAGGTGCCGTATGATTGATGCACTTCTGAAGAAGGCAGGAATGACAGAACCAGGGTTTACCCGCAAAACTGTGAAATGGGCTATCACCTGTACATGCGATGGAAAATATACCGGAGTTATTCCTCTATCAGAAGGAAAAGGGTGGGCGTATTCTTGCTGCCCTAACTTTAGTCAGCCTGAATTGGTGGGCGGCGGAGAGGCACGCTCTCATTTTCTGGCAGAGAATTTGTCTACAGTTGCGCTCTATTGGAAAGATGAGTTGGAACCAAAGGAGAAGGATAAGTCTCGGACAAAACATGAATATTTTTGCAATTTGTTGAAGAGTGCTTCAAAAGTTGCACCGTATCTATCAGTTGCAGCAAAGATTCTGGTAGATGAGAGTATTCTTGCAACTATTCGCAATGATCTGAAGCAGCAAAAAGCTAAAACCACTGATACCGCTACTCTTTTGATAGATAGTATAAATCCTCTTGAACAAA
>MGQF01000074.1:0-1461 GCA_001797745.1 Deltaproteobacteria bacterium RBG_13_52_11 | reverse complement strand
TAATGCAGCCATGTCTGAAGAAACCGCTACTGCATACGCTGAAACATTAAATGATTTAATCAGGAAGAAAGGCATAAAATTTGGCAGTACACTTGCCACTTATTGGTTTCTTGAGATAGTACCTGATGAAGATGACCCATTGTCATGGCTTACTGAGTCGCCGGAGCAAACTCAAGCTTCTGCCGAATTAAAGGCACGGGAGTTACTCAGAGCAATACAAGATGGAAAACGCCCTGATCTTGCAAATAACCGCTATATGGCAATGATATTGTCCGGTGCTGCTGGCCGAGTCATGGTACGTGAAATCTTGCAAGGTACTTTTGAAAGCCTTGCGCGTAATATCGACTGCTGGTTCAGCCATCTTTCCATAGTTAACCGTGAAGGTAAAGGGCTTACGCGCCGCCCAAAGTTTTTTTCTGTAGTAAACGCCGTTGAGTTTTTATCAAAGGATGGAAAAATATTACGAAATATTGATGATGTGCCTCCTCCGCTAATTCGTGAACTATGGCGATCTGCTATCACGGGTTGCTCGATCCCTTCATCGGCAATGAGCCGTACACTCATGCGAATCAGATCGGATGTCGTTTCAGATAAGCCACCAATGGAAACACGCTTCTCAATTATAAAATCTTATTTTTTAAGGAAAGGAGATGACGATATGAAACCGTACTTAAATCCCGAACACCCTCACCCAGCTTACCACTGCGGCAGACTGCTCGCAGTGTTTGCCCGTTTGCAACGGGCTGCGCTCGGCGATGTAGGGGCAGGAGTTGTGCAGCGTTATTACAATGCGGCAAGCCAAACACCGGGACTTGTTCTTGGACGGCTTGCTGCCAATGCCAAAAACCATCTCGGTAAATTAGAAGGGGGTTTGGTTTATTGGTATGAGGATCAAATTGCTGAGATCATGGGTCGTATTAAGGATACTGTTCCGCGTACGCTCACATTGGAGGAACAGAGTCTATTTGCACTCGGCTATTATCAGCAAATTGCCTCACTTAATGCCGGCAAGGGTGCAAAGCAGAAAGAGCCCGATAGCAATCCCAATAAAAAGGAGGAAAACCAATGAGTATCCAAAACCGTTATGAATTTCTTTATTTGTTTGATTGTGAAAACGGCAACCCTAATGGCGACCCGGATGCAGGTAATGCTCCACGCATTGATCCCGAAGATATGAGGGGATTAGTTTCTGATGTTGCACTCAAGCGTCGCGTCCGTAACTATGTGCAGATAGCGCATGGCAATATTGCCCCCAAAGCGATTTTTATTGAGCATGCAACAAATTTAAACCGGCCTATAACTAAAGCACACGAAGAAACAGGTGGCATACCTGAAAAAGGCGCATCAAAAGATAAAGTCCGCCAAGCCCGTGAGTGGATGTGCAAGACTTTCTACGATGTGCGCACATTTGGAGCAGTGATGAGTACAGGTCCAAATGCAGGACAGGTACGTGGACCCGTT
>MGQF01000073.1:32025-33168 GCA_001797745.1 Deltaproteobacteria bacterium RBG_13_52_11 | reverse complement strand
TCTTAAACTAGTTAAATGAAAAGCATTATAAATATGCAACGGATAAATAATCCGCAGGTCGGGCGTTCGAGTCACCCTGGGCGCGCCAGGGATATTAGGGGTTAGGCGGTTCAGCCTGGCCCTTTTTCTTTTGTTGCCAAATAACGACAATTTTTAGACTAAAATCTGACGAAAAGTGTCCTTCCCTCATTTTCCGCTCATTTTTAGCTTGCTTTATTTTTATAAGTGTAATAGTTTAGGCGCTTTTAACGCGGGCGGAAATGTTTTTTTTGGCAGCTAACTTGCACTAAATAGCGTCAATATCTTCCGTAGGTTTGATATGCATAGGCAACTTATGAAAAAGAGACTGTTCAGTATAATTATTCTCATTATCAGCCTTCTGGCCCCCGTTTTGCTTTGTAGCCAGGCTTTTGCGGTCGATGTGCAGATATCCCAGCTGACCGATGATCCTGACCCCGCGATCCGCGGCGGGCAAATAACCTATTCCATATTTGTTGAAAACAATGCCGATGACACGGCCCATGACGTGGTGTTGACCTTTCCCTTGCCTGCCACCACGAGTTTTGTCTCGGTCAGCAACCCCAGCTGCAGCCACGATGGCGGCACACCGGGGATTGTGACCTGCACCTTCGGCGATCTCGTCGGAACGCTCATAGGGGGACCGGTCGTACAGGTCGATACAGTCATCAGGACCTCGGGGTCTACAGGATCAACTGTTGATGTTGAAGCCGAAATCACCACCAGTGACACCGATACCAATGAAGACAACAACACCCTTACCCAGAACACCACTATTGACGACGGCGCGGACCTGGTAGTTGCCAAGACAGATTCCCCTGATCCGGTCATTGCCGGGGGAAACGTTACCTATTCGATCACGGTCACGAATAACGGCCCTAACAATGCAAATACTGTCACTGTTATTGACACGCTTTCCACCAACATGACGTTTCAGTCTGTAAGCGGCACCGGCTGGTCGTGCAGTCGTGTCTTACAGGTAGTAACCTGCCAGCGTGCATCCATCAACACCGGAGTAACAGCCCCGGCCATTACCCTGGTGGGAAGGGTGACCGGTGCCATCACCGGTACCATTACCAACGCGGTCACCGTCTCTGCCGCTACCGGTGATCCCGATGTCGATAA
>MGQF01000073.1:30058-32010 GCA_001797745.1 Deltaproteobacteria bacterium RBG_13_52_11 | reverse complement strand
AGACACCGAGGTCACGCTGGGTACGGACCTGGCCATCACCAAGACCGTTTCGCCCAACCCAACGCTAAGCAATCAAACTGCTACCTTTACGCTGCGTCCCCGCAACAACGGCCCGTTCCCTGCGGACAACGTGGTGGTGACTGACACCTTGCCGGCAGGCTTCACTTATGTCTCGGCGAGCGGCACTGACTGGGCGTGCAGCCACGATGGCTCTGCCACAGGCGGCGTGGTGACCTGTACCCGGGCAACCTACGCCGTGGGCGCTGCGAATAACATCACCATCACCACCACAGCGCCGACGGTTATTGCCTTGACGCCTGCATCAAACAGTGCCGCCGTCGATTCCGACATCGAAGACCCTGTGTCCAGCAACGACAACCTCACGCTCAACTTCAACGTGGTGCCGGATGGTGTGGACTTGTCGCTGACCAAGACCAAGGCGCCCAACCCAGTTGCCCAGGGTTCCAATATGACCAGCACTTTCATAGTACACAACAACGGACCCCGAGCGGCCGCGTCAGGAACTATAACCGTGATTGACACGCTCGATAACGCCCTGGAGACCTATACGCATCCAAACTACGCCGGGGCCAACTGGAGCTGCAGCTACTCCGCGCCGACGATCGAATGCACGTACAACGCTGCGCTTGCCAGCGGCGCGAACACCCCGCCTCTTGAAATCATTACCACCGCCGTGGGCGTCGGCAGCATTACAAACACTGCTGTAGTGAACTACAGCGGAACGCCGGGGGACTGGGACAGCTCCAATAACACTGATGACGCCACCGTCACCAGCACCGCCGAAATAGCGGATTTGACCATCACCAAGAACGCCGATGCAGGGGGTGACACGCAGCTTACCGATACCGAGAGCACCATCACCTATACCATCAATGTTCCCAATAACGGCCCAGATGCCTCAACAGGCGTGGTGGTAACGGATACCATTGCCGGGTATTATTCCGGCTTGGGCGGCACCACCGGTGTTACATTTCCCGTGGCGCCCACCCACGGGTTCAGCTGCAGTCATACCAGCGGAACTGTCACCTGCACAGGCGGGAGCATTCCAGACGGCGAAACCGCAACCATCACCATAGCCGTCACGCGCCCCCTGTTAGACGGCGACCGCACCAACACGGCCACGGTTAATTCCACCGTGGTCGGCGATCCCGATCGTGACAACAATTCAGCACAAGCGCTAGTGACCATTGATTCCATCGCCGACGTTGAGATGCAGAGCAAGACCGTCTCCCCCGCTCCTCCCAATTCTGCTCCCGCCGGCACCCAGGCGACCTACGTGCTGACCTTCCGCAACAGGGGCCCATCCACTGCCGCCAACGTCGTCGTTACCGATGATTTTAACCTTCCCGGGGGTGGGGATACTGATTTCACCATGATCTCCGCGACCTCCACTGAGGGGTCCTGTTCTTGGGACGATGGGACGAAAATCCTTACGTGCGATGGGATTACCCTTAATAACGGCGAGTCACGGACCGTGACCGTTATCATCCGACCGAACTGGCAGAGCAGCGACCCGACCCGCACCATCAACAACACCGCTACCATCGATACGGACACTACTGAGAGCAACGCAGCGAACAACACCCGGACCGCAACATTGAATGTCAGCTCCTCCGACCTCGATTTGCTGGTCAATAAGACCGATTTGCTTGACCCCATCGGTTATGAGTCGGGGGTGCCGGCCAACAACATGATTACCTATCTCGTGAGGATTACCAACCGGGGGACCTCCCTTGCCACCGGTGTGGTCTTGACCGACGACATGACGCCGAAGAACGGCAAGACCCTCATCTTTCGCGGCGACTGGCAGGATGCCGGGGGAACAATCGGCCCTAATCTCTGTAATAATATAGCTACGCCGGTAACGGGCCCGGCTACTCAGACCATTACCTGTAGCTTTCCTAATCTGGCGCCTATTACCTCATACGACC
>MGQF01000073.1:29525-29970 GCA_001797745.1 Deltaproteobacteria bacterium RBG_13_52_11 | reverse complement strand
CCGGTTGCCGGCTAACGACTCCGAGGCCGAGACCACTTCTGTGCGCATGCGCGTCGATCTGGCGGTTGCCAAGGCGCCGGCATTGAATCCGGTCCAGCTGCGCGAGCCCTTTAACTGGACCATCAACGTGACCAACAACGGCCCCGGCGACAGCACCCAGACAAGCCTGAGCGATACCCTGCCAGCCGGCATGGAATTTTTTGGCGCCGCCCCCTCATGGTCCAAAACAGGCCCTGTGGGCTCTGGCACCTGCTCGATTGCCGGGCAGAACCTGACCTGCACCCTCGGAATGCTTTCGTCCGGCGGGGTCGCCACCGTCACGGTGCCGGTGCGCGTGACTGCCTATCCCGGCGGCGGCACCATTACGAACTGCGCTACGGCAACCACCGACCAGTTCGACCCTGATGCAACGAATAACACTAACCAGTGCGGCACCGTCACGGTG
>MGQF01000073.1:29271-29479 GCA_001797745.1 Deltaproteobacteria bacterium RBG_13_52_11 | reverse complement strand
TTTTGACGGCCTCGACAGCAGGGACAACGGCGCTAGTGCTATTCCAGGCAGCAGGACAACCGACGTCATCTCCAGCATCATTGTCCCTGCCAACACCGCACTGATAGGCTACCTTTTCGGTGAGATACCGGCAGCGAGCATCTCCGGATACGTCTGGAATGATGAAGACAATGACGGTGTTCGGGAAGCTGGTGAGACCACCGGTATC
>MGQF01000073.1:28473-29260 GCA_001797745.1 Deltaproteobacteria bacterium RBG_13_52_11 | reverse complement strand
GATCCGCTTGACGGGAACCGATTACCTCGGCAACCCCATCAATGTGAGCACCACCACCAATGCCAGCGGGGCGTACAGTTTTGGTCCCCTGCGTTCGAGCGACCCGGGCGGCTACACCGTTACCGAGACACAGCCTTCAGATTGGGCGGACGGCCTCGACAGCGCTGGAACCGCCGGCGGCACGGTGGGTAACGATATCGTCAGCGCCGTCGTCCTCAATGCCACCACCACCGCTACCGACTATGATTTCGGCGAGATCGGCGGCAGCCTGGCCGGCACCGTATACAACGATATCAATAACAATGGCATCGATGAGGCGGCTGAACCGGGGATCCCCAATGCCACGGTGACCCTCACCGGCACGGACATCAACGGTAATGCTATAAATCTTGTCACCACCACCGCGGCAGACGGCAGTTATAGCTTCAGCAACCTGGTGATGCCGAACCCAACCGGCTACACCATAACCGAGACCCAGCCGGCTGGGTGGAACGACGGTCTGGACGCCCTCGGCACCCTCGGCGGGACCCTCGGGAACGATGTCTTTTCGGGAATCCATTTTCCGATTCCCGGGGCATCGGGAACCGGATATAACTTCGGGGAGATCGAGGGTACGGCTGGCATTGCCCAGGTCTCCGGCAAGGTATGGCTCGACACCAACCACGACCGCCTCGACAACGACGGCAACGGCCAGGCAGCCTGGATTGTCGAGCTGATCCAGCGCGCAGACCCCTTGGACAACACCAACTACACGCTCATTGCCACTACCATTACCAATGCCGCGGGA
>MGQF01000073.1:28300-28425 GCA_001797745.1 Deltaproteobacteria bacterium RBG_13_52_11 | reverse complement strand
CGTCACCCGTCCAGTGGATACATCTACGGCATTCCCATCTCCGCGTGGCCGGGCGTCGATCTGACCTACGGCACTATCCGCAACCTGGCTCTGATCGCCGGCGACAATGTCCTCCACCAAGACCT
>MGQF01000073.1:21820-28268 GCA_001797745.1 Deltaproteobacteria bacterium RBG_13_52_11 | reverse complement strand
TCTGCCGATCAACTCCGTCATGATCCCGCCCTGCAGCAACACGCTTGACGTCCTCGCGTCGCCCGCCCCGGCGCTGGTCCAGAACAACGCCGGTCCGCCGACAACGAACACACCAGGGGTGTGTCCGGCGACCTCGGCAGGGCTAGCAGCCGGCGCGGACACGACCCAATATTTCCTGGCATTTGACCTCGAGCCGGGTGTATCGGCCAACGTGGTGAACAACCACATCCCCCTGGATCCTTTGGGAGAGGCCCTTTTAATTACCAAGACCGTTAACAAAAAGACCGCCAGTATCGGCGATTTGATACTCTATACCCTGAGGATCCAAAACACGACCGCTGCCGACTTGAGTAATATCACGATTCGCGACAACATCCCTGCCGGTTTCAAGTATATAGAAGGGTCGGCGCGGATCGATGGGCAACCCATCACCCCTGTTGGGACGCGTCCCATCGAGTTTCAGGGGCTAACCTTTCTGGCTCATCAAACCAGAACCATTACCTATGTCCTGATCGTCGGCTCGGGTGTCCAGGAAGGCGAATATGAGAACACCGCCTTCGCCTTAAGAAGCGGCAATCGTATTTCGAATATCGCCAGGGCGAGCGTCTGCGTGGTAAAAGACCCCATTTTTGAGCTTACGACCATTATCGGCAAGGTCTTTCATGATAAGAATGCAAACGGCGTCCAGGACGAAGGAGAAGATGGCATTGCCCTGGCCAAGGTGGTATCCGTGCGGGGAGAGATTATAACCACCGATAAGTTCGGCAGATATCACATGGCAGGCGTTGATGCCGGCAGGCCTGATAGGGGGAGAAATTTCATCTTAAAAGTAGACCCCAAATCCCTTGCTGCGGGGGCCAGATTTACTACCGATAATCCCCGCGTCATAAGGATTACGCCGGGCTTGATGCAGAAGATAAATTTCGGGGTTCAGCTCCCTGCCGAGGCCCCAAAACCAGGGGGGGCTGTCGAGCCTATGAAAGAGGGCGGAGCGGGGAGTGCAGCGCCCCCTGCTCCGAGTGGCACTGCAGCGCCCGCGCCTGGGGCGAATGCAGTCCCTGGGGGGGCAACCCCTTCCATATCAGTTGCGCAGGATCGCTTCTTAAATGCCCCAAAGCTCAATCTCTCGGTGGGGAATGATATAATTATGCGATCGGACAGCGCCCTGAGAAAGGATATCTCCTTTTACATTTATACCAACTATCCCGACTTCATCGAGGAATATAAGATCATCATTTATGACAAGGCGGATTTTGAATGCAAATATCCCCTTAAAACCATCGAGTTAAAGAAGGCCAATAATTATGAACCGATTTATTGGAACGGCATCCTGGACAACGGGGCCTTGCTTGCGCAAAACAAGGAATACAAATACATCCTGAAGGCATATAACAAAAAAGGGCGCAAGGATGAGACACTGCCCAAGTTCTTCACAATCACCAGCGGGCCGTTGCTTCCGGACAAAAAGGAAGGTGATGAAAAGGCAGGGGCAAAGGAGGGGTTCCCGGGTTTTGGGATAGATAATACCGCCCAGCGCACCATCATTCCAGAAGGCGAAAAGGTCGTTATCTACGGTAAAGATCTTGCAACAACCGACCAGGTCTATATCGATGAGCAGCCTGTTGCCGTTGATAAGGACGGCAGCTTCATCGCAGAATCGATTAAATCTCCGGGAGAACATGAAGTTACCATAGCCGTCAAAGATGCCGGGGGAACCCTCAAGTCTTCCAAGGTTGAGAAGATAGCCGTTGCCGGTGAAAAGAAAGGATCTTTAAAGGCCTTTTTTAAAGACTTTTTTGAAGATTTCTTTATCGTCGGTATCGTCGATTTAACCCTGGGGCAGTATACCTTCAGCGGCCATGTTGAGTCGGTCGCTCAGGACGACCATTATGATGAAAAGGTTTATGTAGACGGAAGGGCGGCCTTCTATCTAAAGGGGAAGATAAAAGGAAAGTACCTCCTGACCGCTTACCTGGATACGGAAGAGGGAAAGATTCAAGATATAATTAAGAGACTGGGTGAAAAAGACCCCAAGCGTATCTTCCGTAATCTTGATCCTGATAAATACTACCCGGTATATGGCGATGATTCCACCCTCGTCAGCGACGTTGAAACCCAAGGCAGGTTTTACGTCAGGCTTGAATGGGACAAATCCAAGGCCCTCTGGGGGAACTATAACACCCAGATCACCGGTACGGAGCTTGCCAGGTACAACCGAAGCCTGTACGGCGCCAAGGTGTATTATGAATCCGTCTCGGAAACGAAATTCGGAGATCCCAAAGGGATTGCAACTGGATTTATTTCTGAGGCTCAGAGCCTGCAAGACCATAATGAATTTTTATCCACCGGCGGCAGCCTCTATTATTTGAGATACCAGAGGGTGGTGGAGGGATCGGAAAAGGTAGCGATTCAGATAAGAGATAAGGATTCAGGAAGAGTGGTCAATACCGCAACGCTTATAGCGGGGAACGATTACACAATTGACTACTATCAAGGCCGTATTATATTAAACTCGCCGCTTCCCATCCTCGCCAATTCCTATACCATAATAAGCAGCGCGCTTTTAAATGGCGATGCCGTCTTTTTAATTGTTGACTATGAGTATAACTCAGAATGCTTCGGCTGCACCAATGACGTGGAAAATCTTACCGGAGGTGCAAGGGGTTTTTGGTGGATCTTCGATCAGTTTGGTGTAGGCTCTACTTTTGTAAGGGAAAAACGAGATGACAAGGACTATAACCTCTATGGCGTAGATGCGAAGGTAAAGCTGTTTAAGGGCACCTATACCAACCTTGAATTTGCCTCTTCCCAACAGACCCAGATACCCGGATCATTTTCCATCGATGGCGGCTTGAACTTTTCTCCCATAGAGACATCGGCTGATAAAAACAAGGGAAACGCCTATAAGATAGAACAAGTAATTGACTTTAAGGAAATTACAGACGGTGCTTTTCCGCTCGATTTCGAGGCATATTATGTCTTTAGAGAACGAGGATTTTCCAGTTTAGGTAAAGATACGGAACACGATACCACCGAATTCGGTCTGAACTTACAATACGATATAACGACGAAAGGCACCTTTCGGTTAAAGCATGCCACCTTCGACGAAAAGGACGGTTTCTTTGAGAGCACCTCAACGGCTCAACTGGAATGGCGCTGGACAGATAGGTTAAGAAGCCTCGTCGAGGTTAGGTATAAGAAGCTCAAAGAGAGCGAAGACTATGTAATACCTGAGCATCCAGAAGATGACGGCATTCTAGAAACACAAGAGGATGTTCTTGCCGGGGTCAAGGTTGCGTATGACCTTAATAAAGGCACACAGCTCTATGCGGCCCAGCAAGTATCGCTGTATAACAGCGATGAAACCCCCGAAGACAACAAAACAACCATAGGGATAAGCTCGCAGATCACGGAGTGGCTCAAGGCTGACCTTGAAGGCTTTGGAGGAAATCTCGGCTATGGAGGAAGGGTTGGTCTCACGAGCACCGTTAATGAAAGGCTCAATACATACACAACCTATATGCTATCCACCGATAGAACGGAAGGGGGCGGGAGAACGCATAGGGTTACCTTCGGCTCTACGTACAGGATGAATGATAAGACAGATCTCTATTCTGAAAACCAATTCAAGGATTCAAGGGAGGAAACCGCCAATTCGGAAATAGTCGGCATCAAGTATCGCCCGACGCAAAGATGGAATATTGATATTAAGTATGAAAACTCTCATGTTACAGAAGAGGCGGCAAATTGCTATGTTGAGCATAATATCATAGAGAGGGATACCGCTTCTTTTGGGGTGACGTATGACCATGAACCCCTTAAAGCATCTACCAGATTCGAGCTGCGCCTTGATAGAGGGGATGAGGATGAAAACCAATATGTCACGACGAACTCTATAAAATATAATGTGAACAAGGAATGGACATTTCTCGGCAATTTCAACTTTTCCTTAACGCGCAATAGAACAAATCATATTGATGATGCCCGCTTTTTCGAGATCAGCACGGGTTTTGCGTACAGACCGATAAAATTGGATAAGCTCAATATGCTCTTTAAATATACATTCTTAGAAGACCTTCCGCCTCTTTCTCAGGAAGGGAGTACCGATGTTGATGAGAGGAGCCACGTAGTTGCATTGGAAGGTATATATGATATCTCCAGGTATTTCAGTGTAGGGGCAAAGGCTGCTTACAAGTCGGGGCAGATGAGGCTTGGAAGAACGAGTGGTGAGTGGGTTTCTTCAGACACTATGCTTTTGATAGGGAGGCTCAATTATCAGTTTATCAAGAAGTGGGATGCGAGCCTTGAATACCGTTTTCTGAAAGTTTTTCAGGCAGAAGACTACAAGCATGGTCCCCTTGTGTGCCTTTACCGGCACATTAATGACCACATTAAGATCGGCGTGGGCTACAATTTCACCGATTTTAATGACGATCTTACGAACTTGGATTATGAATCAGGGGGGTGGTTCGTCAATTTTGTCGCCTCGTGGTAACCTAGAACTACTGCTTATTCTACGAATCCGTAGGTGGCTCGTTCAAGTCGGACGGGGAGCGCCAGGGATATAAAAGGGCTAGCTGATAAGGGCTAGCCCTTTTTGAGAAGAGGGCATTTTCAGCCCTCTTCATGCATGATTGCACCCCAATATTCGTCGGTTTTACTCTGTCTAAGCTATTTCTTAGGCTTGGTCTTTTTTGGCCGTCTCTTTATTTCACCCTTCAGCGCAAAAAAGAGCAATACCGTCACCCCGATAACACCCACTGAATAAATGAGAGCGGTTGCAGGCGAGATCACGGGTTGCAATTCTATCTGGATAAATTGCTGCGCAGAAAGCTTGGCGTAGGACCCTGAAATGATGTAGATAGTGGGTGCTGTCAGAATAGCGGCTACTAATGCAGCAGCTCCTAGTACCAGGACAATCCTTTGATAAATATTCATACGTTCCTCCTTTTTTAGTTTTAAGCGCCGAAAACTGTCTTCGTAAAAGAACGCTAGTTTAAAATGCACGTATTGTCAAGCAAAACCTTGCACAGCACTGGGTTTGATATCCCTTGACCCTTCCCTTGTTTTTCTGTTACCATGTTGTTACCATTATTTATCGAAGCAGGGGTGAGAAGAGGCTCATTGACAGATCACGAGATGATGGAGATGGCCATAGAAGAGGCACTCCAGGCATCGCGAGAAGGCGAGGTTCCCGTAGGTGCGGTCCTGGTGAGGGATGGCGAGGTCGTTGCCCGAGATCATAACCGCTCCATTTCCTTCAATGATCCCACTGCCCACGCCGAGATCTTGGTCCTGCGCGCCGGTGCCGCACGGCTCGGGAATTACCGCCTGAATGGGTGTGAACTCTATGTTACCATTGAGCCCTGTCCTATGTGCGCCGGGGCTATGGTGCACAGCCGGGTCTCCCGCCTCATCTTTGGCGCGCGGGACGCGAAGGGGGGGGCAGTGGAATCCCTCTATCGCCTGCTTGGTGATCCGAGGCTGAATCATCAGGTTCAGGTGACAGAAGGGGTGCTAGGCGAGCGGTGTCAGGAGATCATGCAGGCCTTCTTCGACGCCCGGAGGGGATAGGAGGAGAGGTACCGAAGCGGTTATAACGGGGCCGACTCGAAATCGGCTGTCCCGGGAAACTGGGACCGTGGGTTCGAATCCCACCCTCTCCGCCATATTTTTTGCGAAGCAAAAAATATGGCGAGATCTCGCCCTCCGCCGAAGGCGGAGAGGCGGATCCGCCAGAAAATTTGCCTTGCAAATTTTACTCGTGACTTATAGCAGGGGGCTTGTAGCTGGAAATTCTTTATCGGTATATTTTAGCCTCTGTTATTGGGCAAGGCAAATTTTACTTGTAGCTTATAGCAGGGGGCTTGTAGCTGGAAATTCTTTATCGGCATATTTTAGCCTCTGGTATTGGGCAAGGCAAATTTTACTTGTAACTAATAACTGGTAACATGAGATTTAGGTTTAAGAATTTTAGGGTTTATCAAGACTCAAAGATATTTTGCAAAGTGTGTCGTGATATAGTAAAAGAAAACATAAAAAGCAAAGATCTAAACCTTGCTTCACAGATAGAGAGGGCGTTGAATTCGATAATCCTCAATATTGCGGAAGGATCAGCCGACAATTCGGATATTGAATTTGCAAGATTTTTGGGAATTTCAATCAGATCGGTTTACGAGGTCGTTGCGGGATTTGATCTTGCCTTACTGTACGAAATGATTACCCCTGAGCAAGGTGAGAAGATAGAAGCCGATGCTCATGAGTTGGTGAAACAGTTAAGTGGTTTTCGCAATTCTTTAAAGGTGAGTTAAGTGTTTTTCGTTAGTCGTTAAAAGTATCCTGTCGCTCTGCGACATCCCGCCATTCAGATTTTTATACAAAGTAGGGCGGGACGCCGCAGGCGGGATCACGGAGAGATGCCCGAGCTGGCCGAAGGGGCACGATTGGA
>MGQF01000073.1:18730-21731 GCA_001797745.1 Deltaproteobacteria bacterium RBG_13_52_11 | reverse complement strand
AATTATCATATTAGTGCAGTGCAATTCCGTGAAAATCCGTGGTGAATTAGTACATGAGGAGAATATTTTTTACTAATCGTAATTGACGATGCTGTCATGGGAAGTTACCTTGTCATAGCACGAAAATGGCGGCCGCAGGTATTTGAGGAACTGGCGGGTCAGGAGCATGTGACCAGGACCCTCCAGAACGCCATTGCGGCCGAGAGGTTGGCCCATGCCTTTCTCTTCGCCGGCCCCCGGGGGGTAGGCAAGACCTCGGCGGCCAGGATATTGGCAAAGGCGGCGAATTGCCTTCAAGGCCCGACCCAAACGCCCTGTAACCAGTGCGAGAGCTGTAAGGAGATAGCTGATGGTAACTCTATCGATGTATTGGAGATCGACGGGGCGTCCAATACGGGCGTGGATAACGTGCGGGAGCTCCGGGAGAACGTCAGGTACCTCCCCAGCAAGAGCAGGTACAAGATCTATATCATCGACGAGGTCCATATGCTCTCCACCAGCGCCTTTAATGCCCTGCTCAAGACCTTAGAAGAACCGCCTCCCCATGTCCTCTTTATCTTTGCCACAACCGAGCCCCACAAGATCCCCCTGACTATCCTCTCCCGCTGTCAGCGCTTTGACTTCAGGCGAATCCCCTTGACTATGATATTTGAACGGTTACGGGAGATTACGGTTGCCGAGGGGGTCACGATAGATGGCGACGCCCTCATGCTCATCTGCCGTGAGGCAGAGGGGAGCATGAGGGATGCCCAGAGCCTTCTCGACCAGGCCATCTCTTATGGGGGTGTAGAGGTAAAGAGGGAGGATATCCTCACCTTGCTGGGGATTGCCGATCGAAAGATCCTCTTTGACCTCTCCGCAGCCATCTTCCGGAAGGATGCAAAAGGGTGCCTCTCTCTCGTTGATGAGCTGTACAAACTCGGTTATGATCTGGGGCAGTTCTGTAAGGATTTTCTGAACCACGTTCGCAACCTCTTGGTGGTGAAGCTCGAAGGGGGCGAAAGCCCTGTGCTCCATGTACCTGAGCATGAGGTAAGGGATCTTATGGATCAGGCAGGGGGGATAAGCTTTGAGGATCTGCACCGGTTATTTCAGATCCTGCTGAGAGGTGAAGAGTTAATGGCCAGAACCCCCTTCCCCAAGGTCGTTTTGGAGATGACCGTGGTGGAGATGGCGCGCCTGGATTCATTGCTTCCGGTGGAAGAGATCCTATCGCGGGTGGAGCACTTGGAGCATACCCTCTCCCGTGGAGGATTGAGCGCAGAAGGGGTTCCTGTTGGTTCAGGGCAGGAGAAGACGGGGGGTGAAGAGCGGAGCAAGCGGATGCCGGAGGAGGATGTGAATGAGACCTCTTCTGAGCCAGGAAGAGGGGAGTTAGGGGAGGAAGCCCTGAGGCAATGGGAGGAGTTCCTTACCTTTGTCAGGGGTGAGAACCCCATCCTTGCCTCCTTTTTGATCCAGGGCAGTCCCGTGCGCCTCGACGATGCGTGTCTGGAGATTGGCTTCGCCAAGGGCTCTTTCGCCTTCGACCGGGTCTCCGAACACGATACGCTGCAATCTGTGCAGGAGATCGCCCGACGTCATTTTAAACAAGAGGTGCAGGTGAAGGTCACGCCCACCAATTTTTTGAAGGATGCGAAGACGGAATCGAAGCCATCTCCTCCTGATGGAGGAACGGATTTGATGAGGCACTTAAAGAAAGAAGCCCTGGACAACCCTGTTGTTCAAGAGGCCGTTGAGATCTTTCAGGGCAGGGTCGTTGAGGTCAAGGTAAAAAAAGGTTCGTGATTACGAGGAGGTGTTGAGATGAGCAAGGGGTTAGGAGATCTGATGAAACAGGCCCAAAAGCTACAGTCCAAGATGATGGAACTCCAAGAAGAACTGGCGGGCAAGACGGTTGAGGCCACAGCCGGTGGCGGGATGGTCACGGTGGTGATCAATGGGAAGCAGGAGCTGGTGTCCTTAAAGATAGATCCGGAGGTGGTTGATCGGCAGGAGATAGAGATGCTCCAGGACTTGATCATTGCGGCAGCGAATGAGGGGATCAGGAGGGCGCAACAGATTTGGGCCGAGGAGATGAAAAAGCTGACGGGTGGCATGCCCATCCCCGGGTTGATCTGAAATGTCCACGTATACACCGGCAGTTGAAGATTTGATCAATGAGCTTGCCAAGCTTCCGGGCATCGGGAAGAAGACGGCGGCACGGCTAGCCTTTCATATCCTCCGCTCCTCTCAGGAGGATGCCCAGGCCCTCGTGCGCAGCATCCTGCGGGTAAAAGAGAGAATAGGACTCTGCCGGGTCTGTTTTAACCTCGCCGAGGGAGAGATGTGCACCATCTGTCGAAATTCCCAGAGGGATTGTTCCGTCCTGTGTGTGGTGGAGGAGCCGAATGATCTCATAGCCATTGAGGCGACGGGGGTCTTTAAAGGCATCTACCACGTGCTGCACGGCGCTATAGCCCCCCTGGATGGGGTAGGGCCGCAGGAGTTGAAGATAGCAGAGCTCTTGGAGCGATTGAAACAGGGGGGGGTGGCAGAGGTCATCCTCGCCACGAACCCGACAGTCGAGGGGGATGCCACCTCCCTCTACCTCGCCAAGGTCGTCAAACCGTTGGGGATAACGGTGACACGTATCGCTCAGGGGATTCCGGCGGGGGGGGACATCGAATATGTGGACAGCAAGACGATGAGCAAGTCGCTGGAGGGCAGGAGAGAGGTATAAAGAAAAAAATGTTGACATGGGTTCTTACTTGGCTTATATAGTGATTATACGAGTCTACAAGAGTGTTTAATTTTTTTTTCGTCTCAATTGTGAAAAAAAGTGCGAGAGAAGGGATGATTGAGATCAGGCTGCATGGCAGGGGAGGGCAGGGGGCTGTCACCTCGGCGGAAATGGTGGCCTTGGCCGCCATTAACGAGGGGAAATACGCCCAGGCCTTCCCGAGTTTCGGCCCGGAGCGCAGGGGCGCGCCGGTGGTGGCCTTCTGCCGAATCAGCGATG
>MGQF01000073.1:17552-18634 GCA_001797745.1 Deltaproteobacteria bacterium RBG_13_52_11 | reverse complement strand
AGGCAGAGGGGGTATTGGTGACCAATACGCGCTTTTCCCCTGAGGAGATCAAAAAAGAGTTGGGGGTGAAGACCCGATTGGCCACGGTTGATGCCACCAGGATTGCCCGGGAGGAGCTCGGCCTGCCCATCACCAATACCACCATGCTGGGGGCCTTGCTCAAGGCGTCGGAGGTGGTGGCTAAGGGGGCGATGATCGAGCCCTTACAGGAGAGATTTGGCAGGCTGGCAGAACGGAATATCAAGGCTTTTGAGCGGGCCTATAAAGAGACCAAGGTCTTATAACAAGAGGAGAGAGAGGTGGCCAAGCCAGAGCATGAGATCACCTGGAAAGAGTTGAACGTCGGTTGCGTGATAGACGAGCCCGGCAATGCGGCGAGCTATCGCACCGGCGATTGGAGGTCGCAGCGCCCAGTTTATAATAAAGACCGATGCATTCGGTGCGGTACCTGCTATGTGTTCTGCCCGGATATGGCCATCAAGATACTCCCGGATGGGTATATCGAGCACGACCTCTACTACTGCAAGGGGTGCGGGATATGCACCGAGGAGTGTCCAACCCAGGCCATAACCATGATAGATGAGGTGGAATAGATGGCGACCAAGCAGGGGATGGAGGTCTCTATTGCGGCGGCAGAGGCAATCAAGCAGGCCAATGTCGATGTCGTCGCCGCATATCCGATAACCCCTCAGACCCATATCGTGGAGCACCTCTCAGAGTTGGTGAATAACGGCGATTTGGATGCCGAGTTCATCCCCGTGGAGTCCGAGCACTCCGCCATGAGCGTCTGCACCGGTAGTTCGGCAGCCGGGGCCAGGAGCTTTACCTGCACCAGTTCTCAAGGTTTGGCCTTGATGAGCGAGATCGTCTATATCACTGCCTCTCTCAGGCTCCCCATCTTGATGCTCTTGGCCAATCGCACCCTCTCCGGCCCTTTGAGTATTTGGAACGACCATTCCGATGTGATGTCCATCAGGGATTGCGGGTGGATTCAGGTCTTCGTGGAGAATGGGCAAGAGGTCTACGACCACGTCTTCATCGGCTATCGGGTAGCTGAGGATCGTAACTGTCTGCTCCCCTTT
>MGQF01000073.1:16263-17546 GCA_001797745.1 Deltaproteobacteria bacterium RBG_13_52_11 | reverse complement strand
AATTTGGATGGTTTTATCCTCACCCACGTGATCGAGCCCCTCGAGATGCTCGATCAGGATGCCGTGGACCGTTACCTCCCCCCGTATCAGCCCCTCTACAGCCTCCATCCAGATCACCCATTGACCATAGGGGCCTTCTCCACTCCGGCGCTCTACACCGAGACCAAGAAGGCCCAGGATGAAGCCCTTAAGGGGGCCATGCCATACATACTAAAAGGATGGCAGGAGTTCGGGGATCTGACCGGCAGATACTATCACCCGGTAGAGCGGTACAAAACAGAGCAAGCCAAGGTCATCCTTGTTACTCAGGGAAGTTTAGGTGAGACGGCGTCTCTTGCCGTCGACAGCCTGAGGGAGAAGGGTGAGCCCGTGGGGTTGGTCAAGATCAGGCTCTGGCGTCCCTTTCCCTTTGCAGAGTTCAGGGAGGCAGTCAAAGGGGCAGAGCTCGTGGTGGTCATGGACCGGGCCATATCCTACGGAGGGCCAGGAGGCCCTCTGGCCGGGGAAATTCGCTCAGCCCTCTATGCCGAGGATGATCGCCCGCGGGTGGTCAATTGGATCGCCGGTATAGCAGGGAGGGATGTGGCCCCTGAGGACTTTGTGCAGATGCTCCAACAGGCAAAGGAGATGTCTGGTGATGGGTATGAGATATACGGCGTGAGGGAATGATGGACAAGAATTTAGACCGTTTAAATATTTACGCTTCCAGGCTGCTTGCACAAAAGGAGTACTTTGTCCCCGGTCATCGGGCGTGTCAGGGGTGCGCCGAGGCCTTAGCAGTGCGGCTGGTGGCCAAGGCCCTCGGGAGAAATAACATCATTGCCAGCGCCACCGGGTGTATGGAGATCGTTTCCTCACCCCTTCCGCTGACCTCATGGGGGGTCCCCTGGATGCACGTCGCCTTCGAGAACGCGGCGGCCGTGGCATCGGGGATCGAGGCGGGGATAAAGGCCCTGATTCGAAAGGGAAGGATACCTCACAAGAAGATCACGATCATGGCGATGGCCGGCGATGGCGGGACCAGCGATATCGGGCTCCAGGCCCTCTCAGGGGCCATGGAACGGGGGCATGACTTCGTCTATTGCTGCTTTGACAATGAGGCATACATGAATACGGGGATCCAACGCTCCTCTGCCACCCCCTTCGGCGCCTCCACCACTACCTCGCCTGCCGGCACGGTGGTGCCTGGACAGACCACGTGGAAGAAGAACATGCCCGAGATCGCCGCGGCCCACAATATACCCTATGTGGCCACGGCCTGCACCAGCTATCCCTTCGATCTC
>MGQF01000073.1:6265-16236 GCA_001797745.1 Deltaproteobacteria bacterium RBG_13_52_11 | reverse complement strand
ATCGAGGGACCTGCCTACGTCCATATCCTGTCGGTCTGTCCCACAGGGTGGCGCCTGCCTACCCAGTTGGCCATCCATGCAGGGCGCCTGGCAGTGGAAACGGGGATGTTTCCCCTGTATGAGGTGGAGCGTGGCAGATATAGATTGAACGTCGACTTCCCTGAATTGCGCCCCATCGAGGAGTATCTCAAGATCCAAGGGAGGTTCAGACACCTGACCCCGGAGATGATCGCGGAGATTCAGCAGCGGGTCAAGGAGGAGTATGAGAAATTGAAGAAAAAGGTGCAGATGACGAACGAGGACCAATAATGACGAGTGCCCAGCTGGAGAAGATACTGAAGAAACATGACCATCAGAAGGCGAGCCTCCTGGCCATCCTGCAGGATATACAGGCGCTGGAAAACTATCTCCCCCGCAAGATATTAGAGGAGGTGTCACAGCAGTTGCAGGTCCCTTTGGCCCAGATCTACTACCTGGCGACCTTTTATCGGGCCTTCAGCCTGACCCCCCGTGGCCGTCATCTGGTGACGGTGTGTACGGGCACGGCGTGTCATGTCAAAGGGGCGGCATCGATCCTTAACACCATGGAACGAGAGTTGGCGGTAAAACCTGGGGAGACGACCTCGGATAAGAAATATACCCTGGAAACGGTCAACTGTCTTGGCTCCTGTGCCTTGGCCCCCCTTGTCGTAGTCGATGGCCATTATCACGGAAGGATGCTCGGGACCAAAGTCCTGTCGCTGCTCAGAGGAGAAAAGGATGCGTCTAAAAAGTCCTGACGAACTGGAGCAGGTCCGCACACAGATCCTCGCGGAGCGAAAGGCACGGGAGGGAGAGAAGAGGATAATCCTCTGTACAGGCACCGGGTGCAGAGGCGCTGGGGCGTTGGAGGTCTTGGAGGCCTTTGAAAAGGTATTAGGGCCGAAGTCGGTCATAGAGTTCAAGTCCACCTGCTGTCATGGCTTTTGCGAGCGGGGACCGATAACGATCATAGAGCCCCTGGGGATATTTTACCAGCGGGTGACCCCTGAGCGCGTACCGCAGATCATCGCCGAGACCGTAAAAAAGGGTCAGGTGATAGAGGACCTCCTCTACCAGGACCCCGAGACGGGGCAGGCGATCCCTGCAGAGAAGGACATCCCCTTTTACAAAAAGCAGCAGCGGTTGGTCTTCGGCCACAACCGTTATATAGACCCCACGCGGATAGAGGACTATCTGGCTGTGGGAGGGTATAAGGCCTTGATAAAGGCCCTCTTCCATATGTCACCTGACGAAATCATCGAAGAGGTAAAACGCTCCGGATTGCGGGGGCGCGGAGGAGGTGGATTCCCCGCAGGGAGGAAGTGGGAGAGCTGCCGCAGGGCTCATGGTGATATCAAGTACGTCATCTGCAACTGCGACGAGGGGGACCCCGGCGCCTATATGGATCGCAGCCTCATGGAGGGAAATCCCCACAGCGTCCTGGAAGGGATGATCATCGGCGCCTATGCCATCGGGGCTCGCGAGGGGTATGTCTATGTCAGGAACGAGTACCCCCTGGCTGTGGAGAATGTGGGGATCGCCATCGAGCAGGCGCAAAAGATGGGGTTGCTGGGCAAGAATATCCTTGGGTCTGGTTTCGATTTGACTCTTGTCATCAATAAGGGTGGTGGGGCCTTTGTGGCAGGGGAGTCCTCAGCCCTCATGGCATCTATCGAGGGGTATGTGGCAGAGCCCAGGGCCAAACACATACACATGGTGGAGAGCGGCTTGTGGGAGAGACCGACGAACCTCAACAACGTCGAGACCTGGGCCAACGTCCCGGTGATCATAGAGAAGGGGGCTGCGTGGTACAGTTCTATAGGTACTCAGGGGAGCAAGGGCACCAAGATCTTCTCCCTGGTCGGAAAGATCAACAACACCGGTCTCATCGAGGTCCCCATGGGGATGACGTTGCGGGAGATCGTCTACGATATCGGTGGTGGTATCCCCGGCGGGAAGCGGTGCAAGGCGGTGCAGACCGGCGGGCCATCAGGCGGCTGCATCCCCGAAAGTTTGTTCGATCTCCCCGTTGATTTCGATGAGCTGACCAAGGCCGGTTCGATGATGGGCTCCGGCGGGATGATCGTGATGGATGAATCTACCTGCATGGTGGATATTGCCAAATACTTCACCCACTTTCTCAAGGATGAATCGTGCGGCAAGTGCACTTCCTGTCGCGATGGGACTTTGAGGATGTATGAAGTACTGGACGCAATAACGAAGGGGAAAGGGAAAGAGGGGGATATAGAGTTTCTCCAGGAGCTCGGCTGGGTGACATCGGAGGCCTCCCTGTGCGCCTTGGGGGGGTCGGCCCCTAACCCGGTGCTGTCAACTATCCGCTATTTCAGGGATGAATACGAGGCCCACATCAGGGCAAAGCGGTGTCCTGCCGGTGTCTGCACGGCACTGCTCACCTACACCATTGATCCCGAGGCCTGTATCGCCTGTGGGAAGTGTAAAAAGGAGTGTCCGACTGAGGCCATCACCGGTGAGAAAAAGGTACCCCATGAGATCGACCAAGCAAAATGCATCAAATGCGGCACCTGTAGGGAGGTGTGCCCGGTGGATGCAGTGAAGGTGGCGTGATGTCTGAGAAGGAACTTGTCAGGTTTCATATCGATGGACTTGAGGTGGAGGCGGCGAAAGGGCAGATGCTGCTCCCCGTGGCCCTCGAGTATGGTGTCGAGATCCCCCACCTCTGCTATCACGAGGCAGTGTCCTCATATGGGGCGTGCCGCCTCTGTTTGGTGGAGGTGACCAAGGGAGGTCGCACGAGGATGACCACCTCCTGCAACTACCCGGTAGAAGCCGGCATCGAGGTCGCCGTCAGCACCGAGAACGTTCAGCGCGCCCGCCGTATGATCCTGGAATTGCTCCTAGCACGGGCCCCCCATTCTGAGAAGATCCGCACGATGGCCCAGGAGGCGGGGGTTGAGGAGGCAAGGTTCCGCGTGCTGGACGTCGACGACTGTATCCTCTGCGGCCTCTGCGAGCGGGTATGTAGAGAGGTTGTCAAGGCCAACGCCATCACCTTCGTCAACCGAGGGGACAGGAGGGAGGTAGCCCCTCCCTTTGGGGATCCCCTCGCCTGTATCGCCTGTGGGGCGTGCGTATACGTCTGTCCGACAGACTGTATTAAGATGGAAGAGCGGGGGGACGAACGGACCATAGTCAGGTGGAAGCGGACCTTGAAGATGCAGCCGTGTCAATCCTGTGGGAAGCCCTTTGCCCCGCTGTTTCAATTAAACTGGATCATCGACCGGGCCCATTTGCCCAAGGACTTTTACGCGCTCTGCCCGGTTTGCCGTAAGACGAAAAAAGGATAAAGACCCGCTGAACCCTCCCTCACCCTCTTCTCAAGAGGGTTTCTACTCCTTGTACTGCGCACAACCCAGCATCAGTGATTCGGACAGCGCTTTTTTGCTTGAAAGGGCGATGGTCGTGATTATGCTTCCAGTAAAAATGATAGGGCGAAGGAGGTATCACATATGGTTGTGACCAGATGGGAGCCTTTAAAGGACCTTATGGCCCTGCAGGAGAGGATGAATAAGCTCTTTGATGAGACCTTTTCCAGGGGGACACAGGATCAAGAAGCTGGTGTCTGGTCGCCAGCAATGGATATCATGGAGAAGGGGGATGAGATTATACTCAAGATGGAGATCCCTGAGGTAGATCAGAAGGATCTTGACATCAAGGTAGAGGGGAATGTCCTCACCATCAAGGGGGAGAGGCGGATAGAGGAGGGGACCAAGAGAGAGGATTATCACAGGCTCGAACGCCCGTATGGGCGGTTCAGCCGCTCTTTCAGCCTCCCCAATACCGTTGACCAGGGGAAGGTGAAGGCGGGGCACAAGGATGGGATCCTGCGGGTGGTGCTCCCCAAAAAGGAGGAGACAAAGCCGAAGCAGATCAAAGTTGAGGTTGGGGAGTAAGGGTAAGGGGTTGGGTGAAGGCCCTAACCCCTAAATAACCACCACTATCTCCTCTCCCCAGGGGGGGAGGATGTAAGGTGAGGGGGAAAGATTATATCCAGCCCCACGTGCGCATGTTGCACTCCGTTGCAGTCATAAATTGCATGCTGGTTAGGCCGTTTTCCCTGGTTAAAGATAATCCCACTTTATTGAGAAAAGTTTCCTCTTTGTTGTTCATTAACCCCATCCGTTAAACTTATTTCCCTAACAAATCTGCGATAGCCCGGATATGGGCTGGAGAAGTTCCACAACACCCTCCAATCAACCGGGCTCCGGCCTGTAAGCATTGATACACTCCCGCAGCGAAATCAGACGGAGACATATCAAACACCGTCCGATTCTCAACTAATCTGGGTTTACCCGCATTGGGTTGAGCCACGACAGGCAGTGAGCTAACTTCTCCCATCTTCGACACAATTTCAGCCATCTGGAATGGATCAAGGCTACCACAATTAGCCCCGACAGCGCAGGCCCCTGCTTCGGTCAGAGCTTGGGCACAATCTTGAGCAGAGTTTCCCATGATGGTCCGACCTCCATTTTTGGAGGTATTAAAGGCTATCGAGGCAATGACTGGTAGATCAGCAGCCTCTTTGCAGGCCCGCAAGGCGCACAGGGCTTCCTGCAAGTCGAACATCGTTTCGATGATGAAGCCATCCACCCCACCTTCGGCCAAAATGGTGGCTTGCTCCTTGAAGGCTCCATAAGCATCTTCTTCTGGCAGATTCCCATAAGGTTTCAGCAATTTTCCGGTTGGACCAATATCCCCCAGCACATATTGACCATTACGAACGGCGGTTTTGGCCAATCTAGCCCCAGCCAAATTCACCTCCCTCACATCTACTCCGACATTGTGCGACTCGATGAAGACGCGGTTTATTGTCAGTGTGTTTGTGATGAGCAGATCAACCCCACACTCAACATATTGTTGGTGAATGGCCAGCACTGCATCCGGATGTGTGACACTGGTTTGACCGCCCATTTCCAGGCCGGCTTCAGCCAATTGGGTACCCATCGCACCATCGAGTAAAATCGTTTTTTTATTGTTTGAGAGAAATTCTGATAGGTTCATTCTTATCCCTTGGCGGCATAACGCTGCGGTTCAGCGACGGCTATCAGCCGCTGTGATGATTCGTTAGACGTTACTCAACTTCTTTTTATTTCCAAAATCCCAATAATTAAGTCTGGCCCCAAGCCCCCTTACCCAATTACCTTTCCGGCCCTATTTGATTTTTTTCTTACACCGGACGCACTCCATAGGGTTCGTATCGTGAATAATATCTTCCGCAGCTATCTTCTCCGTTTCATCGTCTGCCCTTTCTTCATCAGTAGCACAGACCGGACACACCAGCGTTTTGTTTCTAAGTTGATATGCTCTGATTTCCTTTTCTACGAGTAATCCCATCGTATATACCTCCCTTTTTTGTCAGCGTTGTAGTAATTCACTTCTATAATTGTATGAATCAAACCGCTATTTGTCAACGCCGTCAGTCTTTTTTCGGAAGAATCGGAAGCCCGTTCACTGTTGCACCCCAGGCTTCGCATGAGATTAGGCGTAGGAGAAAAAGGGGTCCTTAATGTTAAGACATATAACATTGTTCAAAATTAGCAAAATCTCAACTCATAGGCTAGGTGAAAAATTTGAACAACCTCGTCCACTTTCTTCTTAGGCCTGACCTCTGCCAGTGTGCTCAGGTCTCCATTCTTTTGCCCTTTGCGAAAAGGCGAATCTTTCTCCTTTCGATAGCCTCTTGGTTGCGTCGTATCTCATCTGCATCTTCCAAAATCAGAGGCGGCACCTCTTTCGGTTGGTGCTTTTCATCGAGCGCAACGAAGGTGAGATATGCTGAAGCAATGTGACGTTTCTCCGCGGTGAACGTATTTTCTGCTTCGACCCTGACGCCGATTTCCATTGAAGTCTTGCCAACCAAGTTGAGACTTGCCGTGAGGGTAAGAAGCTCGCCAATGAATGCCGGATTGTGAAAGTCGAGCTTGTCGATGGAAGCTGTTACGGCGTTGCAGCGTGCATGCCGGGAGGCGACGACTCCGGCAGCGGTATCAATGTGTTTCATGATAACGCCACCGTGAACATTGCCCGCTACGTTTGCATCCTGAGACATAACCACATGTGACATAATGACGCTTGTGTCTTTGACTTTTTTGCCCTCCATGGGTCCGATCCTCTCTTATTTATCGTGTTTCTTTTTCAGGAATTCCTGCAACGCCCCCTTGACCCCTTGTTCGATGAACTTCGTGCTGATCCCCACTTTTGGATCATTCACGTTTCCGGTGAGGTTGAAAGGGATGGTGAGACGCCCCTTATTATCAGCAAAAAAATTCCATCCCTTTCCCTTGAGGTCTCCTGTCACCGAGGGGGGGAGGTGGGCCTCTCCTTCCATCTTCAATTTTGCGTCCAGTCCGATATCCCCCGCCAGTTTTATGTCCATATCCTTCTGAGAGATGAGGAGGTTCGGGAGAGAGACCATGCCATTCTTGATGGTAAAAGCAGACGTGAGATCATCAAAGGTGGTCTTCTCTTTTTCTAACCCTTTACCGCCCGCGGCCTGGACGACGCGGCCGATGAGATTCAACCAGGTAAGTTCTCCTTCCTTGATCTGTACTGTCCCCGTGCCGGTGAGATTTTCCTTCATGGTGTCCATAGAAAAGCCCGCACCGCCCAGCGTAACGTCTCCATTAAACTTTCCCTTTATCATTCCCTTTGCTGAGGAAAAGCTACTCAAGAGGGCGTTGGCGTCAACGCCTGTTACCTTGGTCTTCATACGGAAGGGAGAGGGTTCCTGCGCCATATTAAAGTTTGCGTCACCTTCCAAAGTTCCGTTGAAGGCATCGCAGGTGAACCGGGTGACCCGCACTTCACCACCCTTCATTTCGGCGGTCAGGAGGAAGTTATGATAATCAACGCCTTGAAACTTTCCTTCCTTGATCATAACTTTAGCCCGGGCATCCAAGGTGCTTTTTTGAGCGGTCTGTTTCTCTCCGCTTGTCTTTTTTTTGGGCGGGGCCTTTTTGTCGGCGCCCTTTTTCTGTTCTACCAGCGCAATATCCACGCGCGCGGAGTTGGCATTCAGCGAGAAGACGGGGTTGCCTTTCGCCGGCACCGTAAGCTCGCCGGTAACGGCCAATTGTCCTTCCAGTTTGGCAGCGTCGTTCAAGGACGGAAATTTGGGGCCTAGCTCGGCAAGATTGATCCCCTGTTGCGAGGTGAGGGTGAGTGTGCCAACGGGATTGCTGGAAAGATCTCTGAATTGGCCTTGTATCTGAAAGGGTGTTTTGTCGAGCTGCAGGATGGCGTTCAACCGCAGTTGCTCCGCCCCACCGGTTACTTCCGCCTCAGGGCGTACGATGATGTCAAGACCCTCAATGGCCCTGGCATCCTTTTCACCTATGGCAAGATTCTTCAGTGACACTTCACCCTTAATCTTGAGGGAGGAGCCGGTATTGCCTTCGAAGTTCACGTCGGCCTTGAGTACTCCCTGCATGGTGCCTTCTTGCGCTCCCGCGAGCTTTTTCATGAGATTGTCAAGCTTGGAGAAATCAGCCTTCAGCTTGCCTTCAAGGGGGATATTTTTGAGATCGTTGTTGCCGAGAGGCCCTGCCCATCCTTCAAGCGAGACTTCACCTGGTGACCAGCGCAACGAGAGTTTATACCGTATTTTCTGTTCCAGGGAGAGGTCTCTCAAGTCCAGATCAATCCGCTCGATTTCGGTGCGACGTGCGGGGTTTGCGCTCCTGTCAAGGTAGATAAAATTGCCGTCTTTTATGGAGGCCTTGGCGAGGGAAAGGCCTTGAAGGGCCTTTGACTCATCCGTCTTTATCTTCCCGCCCTCCAGCGTTCCCTTTCTCTCTGTTTTACCCGCCTCTTCCATATATGGGATGTTTAACCTACCTTGCGGGTCCTTCTCAATAAAGATCGCGGGGTGGCTAAGGGTAAGCGCGGCTATCTCCTTTCTTCCGAACAAAAGCGGTATGATCTTGACACTGACTTTTAAGGAATCCAGGGACAGCAAGGGGGTCTTCGAGAAACCCGGGGGATTCGAGATGACCACGTTCTCAATCTTGGCCCCCAGGGTCGGGAGGATGGTAATGCGCAGTCTTCCCAGAGAAACATCTCGTTTCAAGGCCTGCTCCAGCTTTTCTTCGACCATCCCCTTGTACTTGTCCAGGCTGACGAGGTAGGGGAGGATAAAAGCTGCCGCCATCACAAATACAAAGGCGGAAAGTACGACTATCCCTGTGGTCTTCATGCCTCTTTTCATTGTTTTCCTCCTTGTCATGTTCGTGCTCCTCGTTATCGCTGTGGCTCAATGATTACCTTGATGGATTCACCCCCCTTTGCAACCAGATGAAAACCCAATCCAGTCTCCGTCAGGCCCAAACGGTGGGTGATCATTTCATGTACTGGCACTTGACGGGCACGGATCAGGTCTATGGCGACACTGATATCCAAGGGGCTGGCGCCATAGGAGAGCATCAAGACGATCCCGTTACGCCAAAAATCGTTGACGGGAACGGGGAGGTCTATTCCTGGCTCTGTCGGTGCGAAGAAGAGCACCGTCCCTCCGCGATCCACCGATTGCAAGGCCTGACGGAAGGCGGGGAAGGCCCCGGTACAGACGATGACCAGATCGGCCAGTCTATTTTCGTTGGTCTGGCGCAGGCGGGCTGGCACGTCCTCTTCGGCATTGATGACGCTATCGGCCCCGAGGCGTTGCGCCGCATTCAGCCGATACGCGCTGATATCCGTGGCAACGATTCGTCCCGCCCCAGAAGCACGGGCCATGGCCACGTGAAGCAGACCGGAGATACCGCTGCCGAGGACGAGGATCGTCTGCCCCGGGGCCAGTCGTGCCAGCCGCTGCCCCCTGACGACGCAGGCCAGGGGTTCGATAAATGTTCCATCCTCGAACGATATCTCATCAGGGAGCGCGAAGACCCCTCGATCCACATTGAGCGGCGGCACCCGCAGGTATTCGGCAAAGCCCCCGGGATCATAATTCGTGGTGTGCAGGGACTCACAGACCGTGTGAAGGCCATGCAGGCAGTAACGGCAGGTGTTACACGGAACGTGGTGGGAGACGAAGACCCTATCGCCGACGCGGTAACCACCAACGCCCTTTCCGACTTCAGCGATCTCTCCGGTTATTTCATGACCTAAGACGAGCGGGGCCTTTTTGATGCGATACCATTCCATGACATCGCTGCCGCAGATGCCGCTGGCCAGCACCTTGACTAATAATTCACCAGGGCCGATCTGTGGCGTCGGTAGCTCCTCCAGGCGCACATCCTGGTTGTTGTAGTACATCGCCACGCGCACGCTATGTTCCTCTCAACAACCGATTTTCATTATCAGATAAAGGGAAAGACAAGAAGTATAGTTCCCTGAAAGTACGCTGTTTGGTGACTTTTTATTCGCGATTTTCCCTCAGCAGGCCCGGCTCTACTGCTCGCTGCTTTTCACGCTATTGAACAGTTCGAGGGCCTCGTGGGCAGTAGCGTTTTCGTGGATGATGGCCCGTAAGGCCCTGGCCATGGCCATCGGGTGTTTGTTTTGCCAGACGTTGCGCCCCAGGTTTACACCAATGGCCCCTCTCTGCATACCATCATAGACAAACTCGAGTACCTCAAGATCCGTCTTGCACTTGGGGCCACCCGCTATGACCACGGGAACGGGGCAACTATTGGTGACCTTTTCGAAATCTTTGCACCAGTAGGTCTTCACGACCCGTGCGCCCAGCTCGGCTGCGATACGACAGCACAAGGCCAGATAACGGGCCTCCCTCTTTTCAAGTTCTTTGCCCACAGCGGTAACCGCCATGGCCGGAATGCCGTATTCTTCGCATTCATTCACGAGGTTGGCCAAGTTTAACAGCGTTTCATGCTCGTACTCACTACCAACGAAGATGGAGATCCCCACTGCGGCCACATTGAGGCGGATGGCGTCCCGCACCGAGGTAGTAATGC
>MGQF01000073.1:5869-6160 GCA_001797745.1 Deltaproteobacteria bacterium RBG_13_52_11 | reverse complement strand
TGACGAAGAGGGCGTCACAATACGGCAGGAGGGGGATGATTGTTTCACCTGGTTTCTCCAGTCGTTGGGTGGGCCCTTGAAAATATCCATGATCTATCGGCATAAAGAAACAGTGGCCATCAGGCTGTATCAACTGCGACATGCGGTTTTTCATCCCCCAATCCATCTAAACTACCTCCTTTTGTATTCTCGCGGGCTGTTTTCAGGTCCGGCGATCTGTGATTAACAATCCACCGTTTTATTGATGGTATACGTATAATAGAAAAAAGGCGCTTAAGAATCAAGGGAAAA
>MGQF01000073.1:2857-5844 GCA_001797745.1 Deltaproteobacteria bacterium RBG_13_52_11 | reverse complement strand
CAACGATGGTGGCCAACGATGGTGGCCCTCAGAGCCTTTTCTTGGGGGATATAGGCCTGACAGGGTGGATCCTGGGCCATTTCCTTTCCCCTTTGAAAATACTATATCAAAAAGATTATGAGCCTCAAAGTTACAACTTCCACATATGATTTTTCATTGACTCTTTTTCAAATAAATGGTATGAAAAGAACAAATAATACAATTACAATGAGGGGGGTGAGAACATGTTAGTCCGCGATATCATGACGAGCAATGTCATTACCATCCCTAGTGATACCCCGATGTTTGAAGCCGAGAAGATTATGGAGTTTCACAAAATTGAACGTCTTCCCGTCGTAGATAAGGGTAAACTGGTGGGGTTGGTGACCAAGGATACCCTCTTGAAGGCCGGCCCCTCGGAAGCTACCACCTTTAGCCGCGGAGAACTCTACTATCTCCTGTCAAAGCTGATGGTCAAGGAAATCATGAAAAAGGATGTGGTGACGGTCTCCCCTGATACTACCGTTGAACAGGCTGCATCCACGGCTCAGAAAAACAGGGTTGGTTGTCTGCCGGTCATGGAGGGCGATAAGGTTGTCGGGATAGTAACTACCAATGACTTCTTTTATAAGATACTGAATCCGCTTTTAGGAATTGGTGAAGGGGGCAAGCGGATAATCGTCCGGGGAGCTGGTGAGCCAGAGGGGATGCAAAAGGTGCTCGAAACCGTGCGGAAATCGGACATCGAGATGAAGAGCTTCTGTTCACTTTCTTCAAGCGGGGCCGGGAAAAATGATTTTGTCCTTCACCTGAACACCGAGGATGTTGCCGCAGTACTTAAGCAACTGAAGGAGCTGGGATTCAAGGTAGAAGAAAGGAAGCATACTACCTAAGTTTCGGTTAAAGGCGAGGGGGGATACATTTTGCAAGCGGAGAAAAGTCTGGCGCCCCCTTTGCCCGTTTAGCCCTCATGTACCGGGTAAGGAGAAGAAGGGCAGATTTATAAGAAAGATATCTGTGGTGCATTCTCTATAGATCGGCTACCGCAGCCGAAACACCTTCCATCCTTTAAAATATCTACATCGGAGGAATTCCAGACAAAACGTCTTGCAACTATCCCGCGTTTTTTGTTATTGTAATATAATACTAAGGAGGTAGAAATAAGGAAGATGCGAGTGGTTACCGAGGAGCTGATCACTGACGTGAAAAAATTGATCATCGAAAGACTCAAATTAGAGGAAATAGCCGTTGATGACATCGATACCGATGCACCGCTTTTCGGGGAAGGGTTGGGGCTTGACTCCATCGATGCCCTGGAGCTGGTCATCGGTTTGGAGAAGGAGTACGGGGTCAGCATCCCCGATGCCGAGGTGGGCAGAAAGGTCTTTCAGTCGGTCAGGACCATTGCGCAATATATCATTGATAATCAGGGGAAAGAAGTAGCAGCAGCTGATGGTGCACCGTAATGCAGGGGGGGGTAGCCCTCTGTTTCCCTGGCCAACTTAACAAGATACCCGAGGGGGTAGCGGGGTCGAGTGGGGGAGGAAATCATCTCCCCCACCCCTTTTTTGAAAAGGCCTGGGAGAAGGCCGGTTTTGACTTTTCTTCTTTTTTCTTTCAACAAGAGGAGGAGGATCGCCACCTCAACCTTAAATTACAGGTGGCGAGCTTTCTGCTCAGTATGGTCTCTTTTGACCGATATCGTAGAAAAGGGGGGCGATGGGATTTTATCACTGAACACAGCATGGGTATCTACGCTGCCTTGGTGGCAGCGGAGGCCGTGACCTTTGAGGATGGCTTGAAGATAACCAAGGGGATAGGCCTCATCTTGGAACAAGCGGGGGAGAAGAACCCCGGAGGTTTGGCAGCGGTTATTGGACTTGAGAGTGAAGAGATTAAGAGGATATGCTCAGACGTCAATGGCGATCTCTATGTGGCCAACGTGAATGGTTCTCGGCAGTTTGTCCTCTCCGGTGATGCGGCCTCTGTAGAACGGGGCATAGAGTTGTCTTTAAAGCGGGGGGCTGTTTCCGCCCAGCGCCTCACTTTTTTCACCCCTTTGCATTCCCCCTTGCTGGAGCCGATAACGGAAGACGTACGAAAATTCATAATGGGTTTCGACATACGGCCTCCCCAAACCCCCCTCGTGAGCCACTGGAGCGGGAAGCACCTGAGCGAACCCGATGAGATCAGGGAGTTTTTAGCAGAACAACTTCACAGGCCTGTTGACTGGGAGGGGTGCGTTCAGTATCTCTTGTCTCAGGGCGTAACGTGTTTTATCGAGATGAATTCCCATGATGCCCTTACCAAGTTGATCCGTTGGATCGATAGGGATGTCAGGGCCTTCTCGTATGGGGTGCACGACGTTGTATGAAATGCAGAAGGTGGTGCACGATGCCACATGAGACTCCATTGAAGGTGCGTTTTTTCGAGGTTGATTCCTATCGGGTGGTCTGGCACGGCCACTACATCGCGTGGTTTGAGGTGGGCAGAAATGACTTCGCGACCCGCTTCGGTCTGGACCCGGAACAACTGAAGGAAATAGGCCTGATGGCCCCGGTGGTTGACCTGCGCTGCACGTTCAAGCGCGCGGCCGCCTTTGGTGATGATATCCTTATCCAGACCTCCCTACAGCGGTGTGAGACGGCCAAGTTGATATTCCACTACACGGTGATGCGTGATAAAGAAGTACTTGCCGAAGGAAGCACCACCCATGTCCTCACTGATCTGGAGGGGACTATGCTCTATCAGATCCCATCAGAGGCCAAGCGGAGACTTGAGCGGATGTTTGCCTATCTCGGGGTGTGACGATGCGCGTTTTGCTTGTCGATCCTCCCCACAAACTCTTCCCCGGCCTCAGGATGTGGGCCCCCTCTTTCGGCCTGCTGAGCCTAGCGGCCTATCTTCAAGCAAAGACGGGGTTCCTCGTTGAGATCCTCGATTGCACCACCTTTCCCGATCCATGGGAAGAGCTTGTCCGACGCATCTCCGCTGTCAAACCCGATCTC
>MGQF01000073.1:2383-2844 GCA_001797745.1 Deltaproteobacteria bacterium RBG_13_52_11 | reverse complement strand
GTTCTGCTACCTGTCTCTCACCAGAGGCCTTGCATGCCATCCAGCTCGCTAAAAAATTATCCCCCCAGTCCGTGGTCGTGGCCGGTGGGGGGCACTTCAGCCTTGTGGCCGAGGAGGTCTTGGCTGAGGTCCGGGAATTGGACTATATCGTCACGGGAGAAGGGGAAATCACCTTCGTTGAGCTCGCCTCCCGTCTTGAAAAAGGTGAGGCGAGTGTAGATGATATCCCCGGCCTCGCTTATCATAAGGATGGTGAAATCGTCTTTACAGGGCCGAGGGGTCTGATCAAGGACCTCGACTCCCTTCCCATGCCGGCCTATCACCTCCTGGACATGGAGGCCGACGCCTATTACTGGCACGGTATGGGGAGGCGGGCCTTTGGCATCTCCACGAGCAGGGGGTGTGGTGATCGGTGCGCCTACTGCTCCGAATCGCGGTTTTGGGAGGGGGTGTGGCGTGGC
>MGQF01000073.1:182-2047 GCA_001797745.1 Deltaproteobacteria bacterium RBG_13_52_11 | reverse complement strand
GCCGCCCGTGGCAACAGCCGGGGTACCGTCCCTTTGAGACATCAGACCTGTCCTGGAGGGAGGAAGGGTGAAGCGGGTCCTCTTAATCCACCACCGCCAGAAGGCGGGCTACATGGCCATTGACATTGACACGCCTTATCCCTTTTTCAAGAGCCCTTTGTAGAGACCTCATCCATCCCCATGAAGATTGGTAATGAAGGCCAAGCAAAAGGGAGCTCTATCCTCATCAGGGAGATGCCGTGAGGGATTCCCATGAGGATGGGGGAGGGTCTATTGCCTGCACGATCATAGCCCCTTTTTAGTGCACTTTTTTCTCTAAGTGGGGTACAATGCAGCCTTTGTATTTATGCAGTCAGGACAATTTTTGCCAGGCCGTTCATTAAGGAGGCATTGATGTTCAGGACGCGCATTACCGAGATGCTCGGTATCGAGTACCCCATTATCCAGGGGGGGATGCAGTGGCTCTCCACGGCAGAGCTTGCGGCAGCGGTTTCCAATGCTGGCGGGTTCGGGATCATCACGGCCCTCAGTTGCGGGAGCAAAGAGGGGCTGCGAAACGAGATACAAAAGTGCAAAGCGCTCACGGATAAACCCTTTGGGGTCAATTGCTCGATGCTCCCTGACGTCACCTCGGGTGAGAGGATTGAGGAGTACGTCGATGCAATCGTTGAGGAGGGGGTAACGGCGGTTGAGACCGCAGGGCGCACCCCTGAGCCGTATCTTCCCCGTCTCAAAGAGGCAGGGATCAAGGTCATCCATAAGGTGCCTGCGATGCGCTATGCGCAGACAGCGGAGAGGATCGGGGTCGATGCGGTAACCATCGTGGGATTCGAGTGCGCCGGGCATCCCGGCATGGATGATGTTACCACCTTCATTCTCGTGCAAAAGGCCGCCCGCGTGCTGAACATACCCGTGATCGCCGCAGGGGGTATCTGCGACGCCAGGGGGTTTGTAGCTGCCCTTGCGCTCGGGGCTGAAGGCGTGCTCATGGGCACGCGGTTTATGCTCACCCACGAGTGCTGGGCGCACCCGCGGATCAAAGAGCAATTGCTCCAGGCCTCGGAGCTTGACACGATGATCATCGAGCGTACTATTCAGAACGCGGCGCGCGTTATCAAGAATCGGGCTGCCGAGCGCGCCCTCGAGATGGAGCAACGCGGGGTAACCCTGGAAGAGCTCCTCACCGTCATCAGCGGCCAGTTGGGATTGAAGGCCTTCCGGGTAGGTGACATGGATGCCGGCGTGATCGCGTGCGGGCAGGTAGTCGGGGTGATCGATACGCTCAAGGGCGTCAAGGAGGTGATCAATGAGATCGTCGACGGCAGCCATGAGATTTACCGGCGCTTGGGGAAAATGGGTATTGGGTAAAAAGGAGAGCTGATTCGTATGGATACTGACGCACAGAAAAGGTCTGTCTTAGTTGTTTCCACCGTGACGGCGTTTTTAATACCCTTTATGGGTGCTTCCCTCAATATTGCCCTCCCTTCTATCGGGGATGAATTTGCCATGGATGCCGTTTTGCTGGGTTGGGTTGCTACCTCTTTTCTGCTGGCAGCGGCCATGTTTATCGTACCCTTTGGCAGGATCGCCGATATCTATGGCAGGAAGCGGATCTTTTCCTTCGGCATGTCGCTCTATATCCTTGCGTCGTTTTTCTTGGCCATTGCGCCTTCTCCCCTCGTCCTGATAGCCTTTCAAGTCCTCCTGGGGGTTGCAAGCGCCATGGTCTTCAGCACGGGGATGGCCATACTCACATCGGTATTTCCCGCAGGGGAGCGGGGCAAGGTTCTGGGGATCACCGTGGCTGCGACCTATTTTGGACTCTCCATCGGTCCCTTTTTGGGTGGTGTGCTCACGCAACACCT
>MGQF01000073.1:0-133 GCA_001797745.1 Deltaproteobacteria bacterium RBG_13_52_11 | reverse complement strand
ATTGCCTTGGTCTTTTGGAAACTCAAGGGAGAATGGGCTGAGGCGAGGGGAGAGCGGTTCGATGCTATCGGCTCTCTCATTTACTGTCTCATGATTGCGGCGATCATGTACGGTTTCTCCCGGTTGCCGGCCC
>MGQF01000072.1:24257-30808 GCA_001797745.1 Deltaproteobacteria bacterium RBG_13_52_11 | reverse complement strand
CATTTCTACATTGGCGAAACAGGACATTATCATTTTGGGATAACACCCGAGAGGCTTGGGAAGCTTATCATATCTTGTGTCAGGGAGGGAAAAGGGTGTCTTCTTTTCTCCAACGAGGAACCGGCACCCCTTTTCTCGTGCGGAACAATGGTGTCACCACCCGCTTCCGAACCAGGGTTTTGTGCTATCGATTCATGAGATATTCCTCGATAAAGACGTCTATATCTCCATCCAAGACATTCTCCGTATCCCCTCTTTCCACATCAGTTCGGTGGTCTTTGACCAGCCGATAGGGGTGAAGGACATAGGAACGTATCTGATGACCCCAGGCAATGTCCTTTTTGCCCTTGTGGAGCGCCTCCATCTTTTGCGCCCGTTTGTGCATCTCCAGCTCATAGAGGCGGGCCCTGAGAATCTTCATAGCTGTGGCCTTGTTTTTGTGTTGAGAGCGTTCGTTTTGACACTGTACCACAATCCCTGTGGGGAGATGGGTGATTCGGACAGCCGAATCGGTCTTGTTCACATGCTGTCCTCCCGCCCCGCTAGCCCTGAAGGTATCTATCCTGAGGTCATCCTCGTCAATATCAATTACCACATCGTCCGGTGTTTCCGGGTATACAAATACCGAGGCAAAGGAGGTATGACGCCTTTTGCCTGCGTCGAAAGGGGAGATCCGCACGAGACGATGAATCCCTGCCTCGGCCTTCAGATGGCCGTAGGCATATTCCCCTTTGACTTGAAACGTTACGTTTTTGATCCCTGCCTCTTCTCCCGCTAGGATGTCGACTATTTCGGTAGAAAAACCCCTGCGCTCGGCCCAGCGCAGATACATGCGCAACAACATCTCGGCCCAATCTTGGGCCTCGGTTCCTCCGGCTCCGGCGTTGATGCTGACAATGACGTTGCGAGGGTCGTCCTTGTCGGCGAACATCCGCTCCAGTTCCAGGGCCTTGATCCTCTTTTCAGTCTCGGCCAACCTTTCATGGGCCTCTGCGGCTTCTCCCCCATCCTCTACCTCGGCTATCTCCAAGAGGACCTCGATCTCTTCCAATTCTTTGACCAGACCTTCCCACGAATCGATGACCCGGAGTAAGCCCCCCTTTTCCCTTAAGATCTCCCGGGCTTTTTGGGGATCATCCCAAAACCCAGAAGCTCCCTCCCGCCTCTCTATTTCCTTTACCCGTTTCCCTTTCCCATCAAGGTCAAAGATAACCTCGCAGATTCTCCAGACGCCCTTTTTGGTCAAGGTATCTCTTGTTCAATTCCTCCATACGCTTCCTCCATCATGTAAAGATATCGCAACGACGGTGTAATTACCCGGTATCTTTTGACGCACCTCTTATCATCCTTCTCCCCAAGCGTGATGCCACAGGTTTCTTTGTACTATATCCCTCTTGAGGTTTTTTTACAACTTCTCCCTGAATGGACCAAGAGGGGGTTTGGCAGCAGGGTATGGAGCCACCTTCAAAGAAGACAAATTGACAAGGAGAGCTGGGAGTTTTAAGATACAGTGTTTAAAGAAAAGAAAGGGGAAAGATGCGTAAGGTAAAGGCCCAAGAGGCCATCGGCATGGTATTGGGGCATGACGTCACCAGGATCATCCCCGGACAATTTAAGGGAGCGGTGTTCAAGAAAGGCCACATTGTCCACGAGGACGACATCCCCCTGCTCTTAGATGCGGGTAATGACTACATATACGTACTGGAGTTACAGGAAGGAGAGCTCCATGAGGATGAGGCAGGTATGCGTCTTGCCCAGGCCATTGCAGGTCCAGGTATAACATGGTCCCCCCCCGAGGAGGGTAAGGTCTCCCTGCGTGCTCAATGGAAGGGGCTGCTTCGGATAGACGTCCCCCTCTTAACGTGGATCAACTCCATGGAAGATATCATTATATCCACCCTCCACGACCATACCCCTTGTCAAGAGGGAATGACGGTGGCTGCCACGAGGGTAATCCCCCTGACCATCGCTGAAGAAAAAATAAGGGCGGTAGAGGATACCTGCAAAGGGCATACGATGGTCGATATCCTCTCCTATACGTTGCAAAAGGTCGGTGTGGTGGTGACCGGGAATGAGGTCTATCACGGGCGGATCAAGGACAGCTTTGACGAGATGCTGGGGGGAAAGATACGTGATTACGGGGCCACCGTTGTGGAGAAACTCCTCGCCCCTGATGACGCCGAACAGATCGCCAACGCCTTGCTGCAGGCAAAGGATAGAGGGGCAGAGGTGCTCATTACCACAGGCGGGCTCTCCATCGACCCGGGAGATGTAACGAGAATGGGGATACAGAAGGCCGGTGCAGAGGTCATCTCCTATGGTGCTCCGATCCTTCCCGGAGCGATGTTCCTCTATGCCCTCCTCGACGGGATCCCCGTGTTGGGGCTTCCTGCCTGTGTCTTTTATGCCAAGACCACTATCTTCGACCTCATCTTCCCCCGCGTGTTGGCCGGAGAAACCATCCAGCGCGAGGCAATCATCAAGATGGGGCATGGCGGACTGTGCATGGAGTGTGAGGTCTGCCGCTTTCCTCGCTGCCCGTTTGGTACAGGATAGACAGGTGGATACAAAGATCACCCTCATTAATCTGCGTGTGATGATCAGGGGCGCGGGTGAGATGGCTAGTGGGGTGGCCCATCGGCTTTTTCGCTCACACCTCAAGGTGGTGATGACAGAGATTTCGCAGCCCCTCTGCGTGAGGAGGGAGGTCTCCTTCTGCGAGGCCATCTTCCAGAAGGAAAAGGCGGTAGAAGGGGTGACAGCCAGGTATCTATCCTCCCCCCAAGAGGTCCAATCCGCCTGGGAGGCGGGAATAATCCCGCTGCTCATCGATCCCGAGGGGGTTTCCCGTGAGACTATCAAGCCCCACGTGATTGTCGATGCCATCCTGGCCAAAAAAAACACCGGCACCTATAAGGGAGATGCACCCCTCGTCATCGGATTGGGGCCGGGCTTCTGGGCTGGCAGAGATATCGATGTGGTCATCGAGACCAACCGGGGGCATGACCTGGGCAGGGTCATCATTGACGGACCGGCGCAACCGGACACCGGCGTGCCCGGTGAAATCGCCGGTGTGGGCGCCCAACGGGTGTTGCGGGCGCCGCGTGATGGGCGCTTTCGTCCGGTGAAGCAGATCGGAGCAATGGTCGAAGAAGGTGAAACCGTAGCGTGGGTCGAAGATCAGCCGTTGACGACTGCCATCTCGGGGGTGCTCCGAGGGCTGCTCCGGGAAGGTATAACGGTACACAAGGGCGAGAAGGCAGGTGATGTGGACCCCAGAGGGAAACATGAAAACTGCTTTACCATCTCGGACAAGGCCCGGGCCATCGGGGGAGGCGTCCTGGAGGCCATCCTCGCCCGCTTCAATCTCTAATTAATGGACCCGCACATAATAGCGAAGATCAATAGGCTTTGGGAGACAATCTATCCTCATCTCGCCCGCTTTATCGCGGACCTCTATGGCAGACAAGAGGGGGATGTACTGGAACTGGGCCCCTTTTCCGGGGGGATAGCCAGGGGCCTTCTCTCCATCTCATCCGGTTTCAGAGTAGTTGTTGCCGAGACATCGCCCGATCTGTTTGGTCCCCTTCACAAGGAGATGCGGGACCCCCCCCTCGCTCAGCGGATGATGCTCGCCCCCTCTCCTCTTTTCCCCCTCATATTTGTGAACCAAAGCTTCGACCTCGTGGTCTTCCGAGGGGCCTTCTTCTTCCTCACCCTTGATATCCTGCAAGAGATCTACCGGGTGCTGAAACCCGGCGGTATTGCTGTCGTAGGAGGCGGCTATGGGCCTTCTACACCCCAGGACCTCGTAGGGGAGATAGCCGAGGAGTCCAAGCAGTTGAATCTGCTGTTAGGGAAGCAATGGGTAACTGAAGAGGACCTGACCCTGATGATCCAGAAGGCGTCCCTGCAAGAAGATGCGGAAATTTTTAATAAAGGAGGGCTGTGGGTGATTTTGAGGAGACGTGGGGGTGATTACAAAGAGACCCCAACGTTGGCCGATGTCTTCTCGCTCGGGTCCCACGAGATCATTGCCCTGGTGGGAGGAGGGGGGAAGACCACCCTGATGTTCGCCCTGGCACAAGAACTCCGGGAGCGAGGCCTCAGGGTTATAACGACCACCACCACGAAGATCATCGAGCCCCTTGGTGAGGCCCCCCCCCTCCTCGTAATAGAAGGAGATCAGGTGCAGGCCATGACCTTGGTTAAGGAAGGGCTCCTGCGCAACGGCCATGTCACCTTCGCTGCTCAGCGATTCCCCGGGGGGAAAATCGGTGGTGTAGACCCTGAGTTTATCGTAAAAATGGCCCGAGAACTCTCGGTTGATCATATCATCGTGGAGGCCGATGGGGCACGAAAGCTCCCCCTCAAGGCACCAGGAGACCATGAACCAATTATCCCATCAGCGACCACCCTCCTGATTCCTATCGTAGGAATTGATGCCCTGGGAAGACCCTTGAACGAGGAGACGACCTTCCGCCCTGAACGCATTGCGGAGCTGACAAGGACAAAGCTGGGGGACCCCATCACCACCCAACTCATAGCCACGGTGATCAACCAGCCGCAGGGACTCATCAAAGGTGCGCCGCCAGGGGCACGGATTATACCCGTAATCAACAAGGTTGAAACTACTGTGGGACTCCATGGGGCACGGGAGGTGGCGCGCGAGGTCCTGCAGAAGGGGGAGCGGCGGATCGAGAGGGTCGTGCTGAGCAGGCTCTTTTTTCACCTCCCCATTGTGGAGGTTGTGGAGAGGAGGGATGGAAGTGAAAATGCTCTATAAAGAAATCGTGCAACTTTTGACGGAGGGGAAAAAGGTAATCCTGGCGACCGTCATCCAGCAGTCGGGCTCTGCCCCGCGAAAGAGCGGGGCCCAGATGGTGATCAGGGAAGACGGATCGTTTGTGGGGAGCGTGGGGGGCGGACGCCTCGAGGCCGCTTGCATCTCAGCAGCCCACATGGTAGCGGCTGAAGGTGCGGCAAGGGTTTTAGAGTTTCACCTGACAGGCACGGAGGTGGCCGAAACGGCGATGATCTGCGGCGGGGATGCCGAGGTCTTCATAGAGCCCCTCTCCCCCTCCCCAGGGATCACAGATCTCTATACCAACCTGCTTGAGATTCAGAAGCGGGGAGGTAAAGCAGTCTTGGCCACCGTGATCAGCGCCGAACCCGTATGGAAAGGGATGGGAGGAAAAGGCCTGATAACTTCCGAAGGTAAGTCCATCGGCCCCCTCGCATTAGGCAGAGAAGCCCTTGCAGCAGCCCAAGAGGTCATACACGAGAAAAAGGTCCGACTCATCCCCTATGAGGGGGGAAGGCTCTATCTCGAGCCGATCTTCCCCGAACCCACCCTCTATATCTTCGGGGCAGGGCACATCTCTCGCGCTATCGCGCCTGTGGCCCATATGGTGGGATTCAAGGTCATCGTCATCGACGACCGTGCAGAATTCGCCAACCGAGACTACTTCCCTCAAGCAGACGAGATATGGGTGGAGGCATTCGACGGGATAAGGGAAAAGATCGACCTGGTCGAGCAGTCCTATATGGTGATCGTCACCAGAGGGCACATGCACGACTACACGGTCTTAAAACAGGTCTTACCCATGGACTGCCGCTACCTTGGAATGATCGGGAGCAGCCGAAAACGGGATATTATCTACAAAAAACTTTTGCAGGAGAGGTATACTCAGAGGGAGTTAGATCGGGTCCATGCCCCCATCGGCCTTGATATCAATGCGGAGACCCCTGAGGAGATCGCCGTGAGCATTGTCGCCGAGCTGATCATTGTTCGGGCAGAGGGGAGGTCCGCTCAAGAGAAGGGGTGGAAGGTATAAAAAGCCTGCGAACTATGTCTATATCCATCTCCCACATATTAAAAAAAATGGTTGACAAACGTTTAATTATCTAGTATACGTTATGTTTTGTCGAAGGGGAATGGCTTAAAAGACACCTCAAATTCTTTTAGGGGGAGGGTTGGATTATGAAAAAGGAGGGGATTTGTACCGTATGGATATTCCGTTCTGGGCCTTTTAAACCCCTGAAGTTCAAACTCCCCTTCCCCTATCGAACCGCCAAAATCCTTTTCGCAGTCCTTCTTGTCATCGTCGTTTCTTTTCCGTTTATCACCATGAATTACATCTCTCAGAGCTTACAAATGAAGGAGCAAACGACCCACGTTGCTTCTTTAAACAAAAAGGTGGAAGACTTCCAACAACAGATGCAGCGGTTGAAGGAGTTCGATGTCAAACTGCGCATCATCGCCAATCTCGAAAATGCGCAAGAGTCAAATTCCTTTCTCGGGGTAGGAGGAGTTACCCCCACTTCACGTGAACCGTTGCAAGGAGTAGAAGCAAATCCCGAGAGGATGAAGGCAGAATTGGACCGTCTCTGTACAGAAGCGGAATTTCGGGAAAAGAGCTTTCAAGAGCTTCACTCCTTCTTAGAGGGCAAGAAGAGACAATTATCATCTACCCCTTCTATCTGGCCTGTTCGAGGGTGGTTGACGTCGGGCTTTGGATATCGTATTGACCCCTTTACCGGGCTGCGGC
>MGQF01000072.1:22944-24250 GCA_001797745.1 Deltaproteobacteria bacterium RBG_13_52_11 | reverse complement strand
TGACGGGCTCGATATCGCCAACAGACTAGGAACCCCCATCCTCGTCCCTGCCGATGGGGTAGTCGCCCGTGCTTCCATTACCTCCGGCTTCGGATTAACGGTGGAGATCAACCATGGGTACGGCATCACTACCCTCTATGGCCATCTCTCCAAGACATACGTGAGTGTGGGGCAAAGGGTCAAGAGGGGTGAGCGGATTGCCGCCATGGGCAACTCCGGCAGGGCTACCGGACCCCACCTACACTACCGAGTGACGTTAAACGACGTCCCCATGAGCCCGATGAACTACATCTTGAATTAAGGTCCTTCCTTTTTTTCTATTTTAGCGTTACAATAATATTATACAAATCTGCCCGGAGGGGATATCCCTGCTCAAGGGCATTCGTGTGGAGGAAGAGAGCAGTGCTCGGTAATGTTGTCAAAAAGGTTGTGGGGAGTAAAAACGAGCGGGAAATCAGGAGGATCCAACCCCTTGTCGAGCAGATAGGCGCTCTCGAGCCTCAGATCTACCCCCTCACGGACCACCGCCTGGCTGCCAAGACGGGTGAATTTAAAGGGAGATTGGAAAGAGGGGAGCCCCTCGATGCCCTCTTGCCCGAGTCCTTTGCCGTGGTCAGGGAGGCGGCGCGGCGCACCTTGGGGGAGCGCCCATTTGATGTCCAGCTCATTGGGGGGACCGTCCTCCATGAAGGGAAGATAGCTGAGATGGCCACTGGCGAGGGGAAGACCCTGGTGTCCACCCTGCCGGCCTTTCTCAATGCCCTGTTGGGCAAGGGGGTACATATCGTCACCGTCAATGACTATCTGGCCAAGCGGGACAGCGAGTGGATGGGGGTCATCTACCGTCTTTTGGGGCTCTCGGTGGGTGTGATCCTGCACGACATGGACGATTCAGCCAGGCGAAAGGCCTACGGGGCCGATATCACCTATGGGACCAATAATGAGTTCGGCTTCGACTACCTACGGGACAACATGAAGTTCAGCCTGGATGACTATGTACAACGAGAGCTCCACTATGCCATCGTGGATGAGGTGGACAGTATCCTCATCGATGAGGCCAGGACCCCCCTGATCATCTCCGGGCTTGCGGAGGAGTCCACGGATAAATACTATAAGATCAACCGGATCAGCCCCCAATTGAGAAAAGAGCGGGATTATACCATTGATGAGAAGAGCAATACGGCGGCCCTCACCGAGGAGGGGGTGGCCCGTGTGGAGAAGCTCTTGAATGTGGACAACCTCTACGACCCCAGGCATATCGATACCCTCCATCACGTCAACCAGGCGTTGCGGGCCCACACCCTCT
>MGQF01000072.1:22733-22875 GCA_001797745.1 Deltaproteobacteria bacterium RBG_13_52_11 | reverse complement strand
CCTCGATGTGATGGTGATACCCCCCAACCGGCCCCTGATACGGACCAACTATGCGGACGTGATCTATAAGACGGAGCAAGAGAAGTTCAACGCGGTAGCCAGGGAGATAGAGGAGCTCTACGAGATGGGGCGTCCCGTCTTG
>MGQF01000072.1:20069-22721 GCA_001797745.1 Deltaproteobacteria bacterium RBG_13_52_11 | reverse complement strand
TCTATTGATAAGTCAGAGCAATTGAGCAGGCTCTTAAAAAAGAGGGGGGTTCCTCATCACGTGCTCAACGCCAAGCACCATGAGAGGGAGGCGGAGATCATCGCCCAGGCGGGTCGCTTCAAGGGTGTGACCATCTCCACCAATATGGCTGGCCGTGGGACCGACATCCTCTTGGGGGGAAACCCCAAGATGATCGCCGTCCAAAAGGCGGGGAAGGAAGCAGACGAAGCCGGGCTGGAGGCCATCTATCAAGAGGCCTTGGCCAGTACCTCCCATGAGAAAGAGGAGGTGATCAAATCGGGAGGGTTACATGTCCTCGGGACGGAACGACATGAGAGCCGACGGATCGACAATCAATTGAGGGGGAGGGCCGGGCGGCAGGGAGACCCGGGCTCATCCCGCTTCTATTTATCCCTGGAAGATGACTTGTTGCGGATCTTTGGCGCCGAACGAATAGCGGGGATCATGGACAGGCTCGGTGTCGAGGAGGACCAGCCCATCGAGCACTCCCTCGTCACCAGGGCCATCGAGAACGCCCAGGGGAGGGTAGAAGGCCACAACTTTGAGATGAGGAAACACCTGTTAGAATATGACGACGTAATGAATCAACAGCGAAAGGTTGTCTACTCCCAGCGCAGGGAGATTTTAAAGGGTGAGCGGTTGAAGGAGATGGTCCTCGACATGATAGAGGAGGTAGGGGAAGGGATCGTCGCGCAATACACCGATGCGAAGCGTTACCCGGACGAATGGAATCTGCAAGGGTTGCAAGAGGCATTTCACCAATCCTTCTCCTTTGCCTTAGAGCTCGACAAAGAAATGCCCGAGAGTATGAAGCAGGAAGACCTTCAGGCCTTCCTCATAGAAAAGTCCCGGCTCTATTACGAGGAGAAAGAAAAGGTCTTTGGAGAGGATGTGATGAGGGACTTGGAGCGCTTCATCCTCTTGCAGACCCTTGATAGCCTTTGGAAGGATCACCTCTTGAACGTCGATCACTTAAAGGAGGGCATCGGCCTGTGGGGCTATGCCCAGAAAAACCCCCTCATGGAATACAAAAGGGAGGGTTATGAACTGTTCATCGATATGCTGGCCAGCGTGAGGGAAGATGCCGTGCGCAAACTCTTCGCTGTACAACTTGCCGAGGAAAAAGAGGTGCCGACGCTACGAGATGCCTCGGGGCCAAGGCTGTTCTTGGTCAGGGGCGGCCTCGATGCTCCGCCGACACCTTCCATAGCCTCTTCCCCTTCGGAGATGGAGATGCGGGCTGAGCCACCGCGCCCCATACCTGCGCGTCGCGAGGGTAGCAAGATCGGCCGAAATGACCCCTGTCCCTGCGGCAGCGGGCGGAAATACAAAAAGTGCTGTGGGGGGTAGCAGACTGGGACCGAAAGGTTTTCAAGCAGCGGGTATCGCCTGTGGGATAAAGGAGGCAAGAGGGGCCAAGGATCTGGCCCTCATTTATTCGGAATGCCAGGCGCAGGTGGCCGGCCTCTTTACCAAAAATAGGGTCAAGGCTGCGCCTGTCCTTGCGACCAGGCAGAGGGTACGCCGGGGTATGTGCCGGGCCCTGATCGTCAACAGCGGCAACGCCAATGCCTGCACTGGCCATAAGGGCCTGCAGGCAGCCGAGGCCATGGCCCAGTTGACTGCCCATGCCCTCGACATCCCCGGCCAGCAGGTCCTGGTCTCCTCCACCGGAGTCATCGGACGCCCCCTCCCCATGGAGCGGATCGAGCAGGGCATCCCATCCCTGGTTGCGCGGCTCTCCTATGACGGTTTTCCTGATGCCGCCGAGGCCATCATGACAACCGATACCCACCCTAAGATAATAACCGAGCGGGTGAGGGCTCATGGTGATGAGATCACCATCTTCGGGATGGCCAAGGGGGCGGGGATGATTCGGCCCCAGCTTGCCACCATGCTGGCCTTTATCATGACCGATGCACAAGTCGATGCTGCGCTGTTATCCACCTTGTTGCGGGACGGTGTTTGCTCCACCTTCCACAGGATCACCATCGACGGAGATACGAGCACCAACGACATGCTCCTGCTGATGGCCAATGGTGCGGCAAGCACAAGGGCCATTCATCCTAAAGACAGTCGATTTCCCCCCTTCAAAGAGGCCCTCTTCAGGGTCATGGATCACTTGGCCAGGGCCATTGTCAAGGACGGGGAGGGCAGGACGAAGGTGGTGGAGATCTGCGTGCGGGGAGCTAAAAACAGCAGGGCGGCTGAGCGACTGGCCTTCAGGGTTGCCCATTCCCCCCTCGTGAAGACGGCCTTTTTCGGCGAAGACCCCAACTGGGGGAGGATCATGGCGGCCATGGGAGATGCAGGAATCGCCTTTGATCCGCAGCGGGTGTCTATTTTCTTTGATGCGGTCATGGCGGTAGAGCATGGGGTCTCTGTCCCAGGTGCCAGTGAAGAGAAAACACGGAAGGTGTTACAACAAGAGGAGTTCACCGTTACGATTGATCTGCACGCGGGCAGCGCACAGGCCTCGGTGCTGACCACCGACCTCTCATCAGATTACGTCAAGATAAACGCCTCATACCATACCTAAAGGGTTCAAGGGGCCAATCCCGCTCCTTAATTTAGATTTTATAGGATGCGGGATCCCGCAAAGCAGGAGGGTTCTAGGGTTCAAGTGTTTAA
>MGQF01000072.1:19766-20045 GCA_001797745.1 Deltaproteobacteria bacterium RBG_13_52_11 | reverse complement strand
CCCCTTGACCCCTGGAATCCCTGAACCCTCAAGTCCCGCCCTTGGCGGGACAGTTTATTCTTTTCCGTCTCCCCTGAGGATCCTGTCATCACCCACCCGGATGGTAACCTTGATGGCATCGAAGTACTCCGCCAGGGGTATGGTGTACTTCCTCGAGGCATTGGTGAGGGCCTTGAAGTCCTGGGTGGATATCCTCCCCTTTTCCTTGAGCAAGGCGATCAACTGTCCTCTGAGTTCATGCAAGGGCTCCTGATGGAAGTACACCCCCCCTTTCAGTTT
>MGQF01000072.1:18867-19731 GCA_001797745.1 Deltaproteobacteria bacterium RBG_13_52_11 | reverse complement strand
TCTCCTGTACCTCGCCTTCGCCGGCCTTGAGCTGCTCGCCCAACTCCTTTGCCGAAGGTGGGGTGAGGCCGCCGCGGCGCATGATCCCCTCGATCCGCTCCTCCAGCGCCTGCTGGCCCCCCTCGAGGGAGATGTGATGGCCCGCCAGCCGGACTTTGTCCTTCTCCTGGACCACGGCCTCGCTCCCCATAAGGTCTGAGAGGAGGGCGTTGAAGAGCTTCCCGTCCATATCCAAGGGGAGCTTGGACTTGAGCTCTTCCTTGGGGATGCCCTGCTTGAGGGGGTTTGCGGCATGGTACTTCTCCAGGGCACTGACCGCCTCATCCTTCAGGTGATTATAGAGCTCCCCATCGATGACCCGTTCAGCCTCCCTGTCGAATTTTATTATCCCTTTACGGGAGAGGAGTTCATCCATGGTCGCTGTCAAGACAGCCGGGGGGCAATTGGTATACCCGGCGAGCTTCCTCAGCTCAAGCCCTTGATTACCCCCCTTCCTGATGTGAAACCCGATGATAAGGCGAGGGTCTCCCCCCTTCAATTGTTCAAGCTGGCGGATGACATCCCCCTTAAACCGCTTGTATCGTAGCGGATGGGCGTCGAGGATTTGCCCCCCGCCGACGGTCTGTATGCGGGAGGTGCCGCGCAGCACGAAATGGTCGTTGGGCAGGGCGACAACGGGATCCTTTACTCTTATGTGGGCGTATCCCCTCTCCCCGGGTTTCAGCTCACGGGCCCCGAACAGGAATATCTTGGCCATCTGAAGGGAGGTCCCCGTGTGGAAGCGGAGCATGACGCCATGTCTCAGGGGCAGGGGGGCATGAGGGAGATGGATGATTTCTCCATCAAGGAGAGTGGTGGGTTCCA
>MGQF01000072.1:16120-18849 GCA_001797745.1 Deltaproteobacteria bacterium RBG_13_52_11 | reverse complement strand
GCACCTCTCCCCTCTCAAGCGAGGACTTTTCTACCCCCTGCAGATTGACGGCAGTCCGCTGCCCTGCCACGGCCTGCTCGACCTTTTCGTTGTGCACCTGGAGCCCCCGGACTTTTGCCAGGATACCGGCAGGGAGGATCTCAACTGTTTCCCCTGTTGCTATCCGGCCCGAGACGAGGGTACCGGTAATCACCGTGCCGAATCCTTTCATGGTGAAGACCCTGTCGATGGGGAGTCGGAAGAGACCGGCAGACGCCCTCTCCTCGACCTCCCCGACCAATCGCTCCAGGGCAGCGATGAGATCCCCTATGCCCTCGCCGGTGACGGCCGAGACAGGGATAATGGGTGCCTTTTCAAGGAAGGTCCCCCTGGTGAACGCCTGTATGTCCTCGATGGCCAACTCCCTGAGTTCCGGGTCCACGAGATCGATCTTGGTGAGAACTACCAATCCCCTCTTGACCCCCAGGAGGGTGCATATGTCCAGGTGTTCCCTGGTCTGAGGCATGACACCTTCGTCGGCCGCGATGATCAGGGCCACGACATCGATCCCGCCTGCCCCGGCCACCATATGTTTGACAAACCGCTCATGTCCCGGCACATCCACGATCCCGATCCTGCCGCCGCCGGGGAGATCGAGGTAGGCAAAGCCCAGCTCGATGGTGATGCCGCGCGCCTTTTCCTCTTTCAGTCTATCGGTGTCTATGCCGGTGAGGGCCTTGACCAGGGCCGTCTTCCCGTGATCGATATGGCCGGCTGTGCCTAAGATGATCTGCTTCATAAACTTCCCCTCTCCCGGCAAAGTGTATGCCACCCTTATGAGCTATGTCAACAAAAGCGTTTTGCGGGATATTTATATGAAAAAAAATACTACTTAAAGACATCCCCTCCCCTGTCGAAGATCCCGCCGTCTCTGTGGCGGGAGTGGGAGGGAAGAACAGGGAGGGGGAATAAACGATCTTGCAACCTATCTAGCCGGACTCAAGCTGTTTCCCAAAGACTTATCTTACTCGTCTTTCCAGTTCCAATTTTTGCCGCCTTTGAAGACGCCTGCGTTCATTTCGTTGCTGATAAAGAGGTTGGCGTCAGGGAAGCGTTGGACCATGGCGTAATAGAAGCAGCCCTCGTCTTTGGTTTTGGCCAGCTCCTCTTCCGTAGCGATCAGGTAATCTTTAGTAAAACTGTACGAAGAGGAATCGAAAGGCAAGCCCGGTTTCTGATGGCCGGGAATGATAACCTCCGCGCCCATCTTTTCTAATTGCTCAATATCCCGTATCCATTGCTGGCGCTCTTTGGCCGTAACCTCGCAGGTAAAGGGGTGCGCCTGGTTAAACAGGAGGTCGCTGCCGTAGAGGGTTTTTATGGAAGGTATCCAGACCACTGTATTGTATTTCAGGTCGCCTATGACTTCCGGAATAATCTCAATCCGCTCGCCTTCCAGTTCGATGTTGTTCTGGCTGAGAGACTCAATATTGACGGTTTTTCGGCATACATTGGTAGGGCCGATAACTTTTTCCCAATGCTCGAGTTTTCCAAAAAACTGATGATTGATGGTGCGGGCTACCGAAGCGAGCGCGGTGACCCGGGCGGACGGGAAAGCCTCCGCAATGACCCCCAGGCCGAAGTAATGGTCGGGATGAGCATGAGTCACATAAATCGTTTTGAGATCTTTGCCGGTTTCCGCTATTTCCGCGATGACGCGATGGGCATTCGATAGCGTCCACTGAGCATCAATCAGAACGGCATCGGTTTTGCCCATCACGATTACGGAAGCAACTTCAAAACCTTTTTCATCGCTAAAAAAAACCTTGGTAGACAGCGAGTTCGATCCGTGGTTATTGATTCTCACTTCCATAGACTAACCCTCCACTAATATTCGAGACTATTAGGAGACTATAGAGTCAGGTCTTGAATTATCAGTTTTATTCTACATCCTTTAATGCCCTGCTGACTGTAGTATAACGAATTGCAAGATAATCGGCAATCTCTTTTAGCCTCTAACTGAATATGACATGGGTGGTATGAATCAATACTGTTACATTTCAAGACCTGAGCCCATTAAGTCTTTCAAACCCTAAAAAAGCCGAAATATGTCAAAAGAAAGGCAAAAAAGGTCAAGACATTAAGGCGGGAAATAGGGTAGAAACTTACATAAAGAAAATAAGGAGGGTAGTATGATACGAAGATGGTTTGTTTTTGCCTGCGTGCTGGTGCTTATTGCATGGCTTGCCGGCTGCGCCAGCGTGACGGTAACACCCATTAAGAGTACCGATCTCGAGACGCCGGGGGTGCGGTACTATGAATCCGAGCCATACCTCCTGGTAACCAAGGACGTGCCCAAAACCGCTTCGGCCACTCCCAGTTACACCATCCAACTCGTCTGGTTACCCAACTACAACAGAGGCTATGCGGTGAAGACGACGTCCGGTCTGGGCACCGCCAACGGCAGTGTAACGCTTGCTAATGGCTGGCAACTGTCGGTATTGGGGGCGATTGTTGATTCAAAGATCCCCGATACGATCGATGCTGTGACCAACCTGGTAAAGGCATTAGGCATTTCGGTATTGACAAAAGAGGGAACTGAGGCACCTCCGCCGACCATCCCGCTCGAAGCTGGTCTTTATCGCCTTAACTTTGACAAAGACAAGGGTTCGTTCCAGGGTTTGGAACGGGTGTTTTAGGGGGGAACAGGGGGGACGGGGGAGCGCTAGGGACGTTGTTCAATGTAAGGA
>MGQF01000072.1:7487-16094 GCA_001797745.1 Deltaproteobacteria bacterium RBG_13_52_11 | reverse complement strand
CCTCTGGCGCGTTTCCGTCGGATACACCATCTTCGGGTTAAGTTTGTGCGAGCGGCTCATTCTTTAATTCGGGCTGACACCGTCGTTATATCTGCACGTAAGGCAAGAGAAAGGAAGAATTATGGCAGCACCATTGAGAATTACAAGGCCACCTATTGTCAAAGCGGCGCTTAGAAAAGGGGGTATTGCCGAGGCTAAGCAGACACCGATACAGAGTTACATGGAGCGGCTGGTGAAGCTGATCCCCGCAGAGGTCGTCGGTCTCTATCTGGTCGGGCAGGGGATCATTCCTCAAAATGAGAAAGCCGCTATCGTCGTATGGTCAATCGTATGCCTGGGTCTCGTGGTCCTCGTCCGGTCACAGGCGACGGGAGATCGAGCCAACAATATTTCTCCCCAGTGGATCGCCGTTGGCGTCTCGACGATCTCCTTTGTCATCTGGGTATACAATATGCCGGGGCCGTTTCAGGTCTACCAATTGGCCATCCCGTACATGGGTTCGCTTGCTGTCCTGGTTTGGACCTTCATAGTGCCGTATCTCTACAAAGGTTCATAACCTCGTATAATTCGTTCGCGTGCAGTTAAGGTGTGGACAAGAGAAAGGGACGCTGAGAATCAACGTCCCCAAAGTTATCCCTATTAGACGGGGATGTCCGCTATGTCAATAATTAAGTATGGTGTCCCCAGAATTCACACATGCCGGTTATCATCTGCTATCTCCTTTCTCCCTATGCTCCGTTTGCTAAAAGACGCCATTGACGTTCTTTGCCGTTTCCGGCACGGGAGATGCCACGTCCCAGTGTTCCATAAGCTTTCCGTTCTCGACCCTGAAGATATCCATGACCGCTAGGTTCTTTGCCTCGACCGCGTTCATGACATGCACGTGTAGGATGACGTAGTCGCCATCGACGAAGGAGCGAACGATGCGCGCTTTGTGGTTCGGGGACTTCGAATAAATATACCGCACGAAATCGAGCACGCCTTGGGGCCCTGTCTCCACTTCCGGCTTATGTTGAATATAGTTGTCATCAAGGAATTCGACGGCTCTCTCATAGTGCTGGTTGTTGATGACGATATCATAGAAATCGAGAACCGCCTTTAAGTTTTTCTGCTCCTGGTCAGTCCGCATAGCTTGCCTCTCCTCCTTTAAGTTTCTCCACCTTATCTTACAATCCCCTTTCTGACAAGCACCTCGATCAGATCCCCCCGTAATCAATCTAGGACGGCGCCTTAGAATAAAACCTCTGTTTTGCCAGTGTAGAAAATAGAGACTTTGTCCAAAATTATCAAAACCAAACTCATCTGTGAAGTGAACAAAGTGAACAACGCCTCGCCTCTTTTGTTCTTATCATTTTACGATAGGTTTTATGTAACCCTCGATCTTGTGCTTCATGGTCGTGGTCTTGCCCTGATACGTGGATGTCTCCTCGAATTCGACAGACAACCAGGCATATAGTCTTCGCCCTTTTTTAATATCTCTGTCTCTGAATATCAGTTTTTTAGACAGTATATTCCATTTACAATGAGATACCGGCGCTGGGTACGATGCCCGGAAACGGCAGAAAAAATCCGAGTCTTTGATGATAATCATCGATGAACTTGCATATGCAGGCAAACCGCCATGAATCTCCAGCCTGAGTATGCCTGCGTCATATATCGCATCGCAAAAATTCATGACGTGTTTGCCCTGATGGGTGGAAACGCAGTTAGAGGTGTGCTCTATGGGGATTTTATCCTCCTCAGAGACCTCGTCTCCAAGGGTGTTTTCAAATGTTCCGTCGTCGTTTCTTATAATATACCACGGATAGGAAGCCTTATGAGATTTGAAGAATGCGGAATCCATAGTGCTATCGATTGCTAAACGGGCTTTTAAATTGTCCGTCGTGTTATTATAGTCATAACAATTCTGGCTTAATGACGTACAGGGAAGGCACAGTATCGATATCGATACTATCGTAAAGAAGGTTTTCAGTAGGTAGCGCATTTGGCTCTCCTCATTAGTTGCAAAACGTTTGGAAGGCCACCACCTGTATTGCGACGGCGGTTGAGTGAGGTGAAAAAAGTGAACAATGTCTCCCGTCGAGTCCTCCCTGGCCTTTACCGTATCGGCGTGGTGAGGGGTTGCCCCTTGTCCACGACCATGAATGTGATGGTCTTAAGTGGTTTTGTTTTGCTGGCGTTCTTCTGGTTTGAGATATATTTGGCTGGGCCATACCAACTCTCCCCTGCTTTGATGGTCACCGGTGGCTTCCCATCGGGCTCGATGGTCAGAGCTCCTTCGAGGATGTAAAAAAATTCAGGCCCAGGGTGATAGTGCCGCCCCAGCTCTCCCCCGGGGGCTATCTCGGCGAGAAACATGATGACTTCTTTCCCGCGCACCCCCTCTAAATCCTTTTGTTGTAGTATCGTACGCTTAATCGGCGACTGCTGGGCAATCAAGACCTGGTGCCCGAGCATGCCTATTGCGACGCCCACGACCAAGGCTATGGTCAGTATGATCACTGTTCGCTGCATAAATATCTCCTTTGTATCCGTGGTTAGACGATCATTTGGCTTTTGTTGCCCGGCTTTTATGCCTAACCTTCAGATCTAATGCTTGTTCACGTATACGCCGCAACAGACGATTATGTCACCCACCCTCAGGACATACGTTGTCTTGTCTTCAACCTTTTTTGTCTCGGGGTTAAGGTATTTGTAATCAACCCATCCGGAACCTTTTGTTTTGGCTAGTTCTACAATATCCTTTCTGAAAAACTTTCCATCCTCATCCGGGATGTTATACGTATTCTTGCCAATAAGCCCTGGGTTCTTGGGATGGGCAAGAACCGTTCCCGTCATGTCAAAGGCATATACGTACATTTCACCTTTATCGAACTGCCCTCCAGGTTTGCTTATTTCGGCAAGCGTTTTTTCTTTGCCATGTGCTTTTAAGAACCCAGCCGCCTTTTCTGCTAATGCCTTTGCCTCAGCCAGAGTTCCGCCTGCGTACACAAAAGTTGCTCCTGAGAAAATAAAAAATCCGATAAAAATGAGCAGTAATGTTTTCTTCATATTTTCCCTCCATGTTTCTTTGAATTTTCTATTATACCGATAACATAATATGTCATCTTGAATATTCTCGGCTAACATTTAATATCCGACATTCCGGTTTGCTCTTAAAACTAACTCATCTGTAAGGTGAATACAGCAAACAACGTCCCTCCCTCTTCCTTTAGGTTGCAACTAGATTCCGCAATCCGCCGCAGCATACATTGCATCACCCGCCGCGGACATTGCCTTCCTTATATAATAAAGCGCTTCATGTAAATAGTTCGATTGATATGCTTTGCGGGCATAACTGTATGTATCTTTTGCAGAACTATAGGCGTCATCGCAACCGCATTTCTTCGCTTCGGACATTGCGTCTTCAGCAGCAGACATAGTCTTTCCAGCGTAGTAATGAACATCATGAAGGTTTTCCGAGTTATATACCTTCTTGGCATATAAATACGCATCGTCCGCGCACGAATACGCGGCAGAACAATTTGCCAGCACAAATTGCGGGGAAAGAAGATACGCAAGCAAGATAAGTCCAAGGACTAATCGCGTCTTATTCGTGGCAATTCCTCTATTATTTTTTGAACGCCTAACATTTAATATACGACATTCCTGTTTGCTCTTAGAGCAAGTATATTATACCATACGAATAAATAAAGGGTTAATTCCGCGAACACAAGATGAACCCTTATTTATCTTTGGCGTCCCCAAGGGGATCTCCTTCGACTCTGCTCTGGACAGGTGAACCCCTGTTGCCGGCGTGAAAGTCGGATGATAGATTTTTAAAGAAACTCTACAAGCAAGAAATACCCGTATTTTAAGGGACATAAGAAAAAAATAGCAGAGTAAAATTTGGGGTAAATTTTTGCCGTAAGACCCAGATGCCAAGAAAATAGACCCGGCCCCAAAAGAAAAGAATCAGCTTGACACGAGATGGGTTATATAGCTATAAGATTGTGCAATCCGTCCCGTAATCAAGGACCCTATCGTTTACAAGGGGTCAAACATGTATTGGAGATAGAATTCATTCATAACAGGAGGATGAACCATGTTTTTATCTAAGACAAGAGTCATCGGATTTGCCTTGGGAATCATTTTATTAGCATGTCTTATGGATAAAGAGCTTTATGGATATGATCCATTATTTCACGAAAAGATCGTAGATGTAACCATTGAAATGATGATCGGTAGATATCCCAATCTCCCACAACAATACTTAAGGAGTGGTTCTACTCAACCGGACCGCGATAGAAAAGAGTTTCAGCAAACGCCTAATATTAATCTAGCTAAGGTTATTAACGATAACAAAGAACACAAAAGGGATACGACACGCATTACTCGTAACTATGGTGCCGCCATTGAAAACTACAAGAAACTTGCGGCCGGAGGTAAGCGAGAGGAAGGCATAAATCAAGGAATGAGAATATTAGCTAAGGCCTTTCATTACGTGAGTGATCAAACTGAACCTGACACAGGCAGAGGTTTCTCAAATCTTATGGGGGGGAATTTCAGAGAGGTAACACAAGAAATATTACGAGGAATTATGGCTAATGATCAATCGAAAAATAATTTTTTTTATGTGGTCGAAAGAATTACTCAAACATATAAATTTAATCCAAAGGACAAAGCCTTTGTAGGGAGGGAAATCCCTGCAATAAGGAATGACCTCCAAACACGGCTAGCGAACGCGAAAACGATAAATGAAATCAACATGATTATTTTGATCTATCTCGAACAAATCGTTGCCATCCAAAACCTTATGTTGGAACAATTCGTTAAAGAAATGCAATTAGAATCTGGGGTGCCCCAGCCGCCCTACCGTCAAACCCAACCTTCGCCATCACCAGCAGGAAGGCGTTCAATCACGGGTAACTGGGTGGGCCTTTGGGACACGAATGACGGTGGAATTCGAATCGTTCAGCAGGGAAATTATTTTATTGGTTATATGACTCAGGTCCCATCTGACTTAAGTAACGTCTTAAGGATCGGGGAGGAAATCTTCAGAGTAAGACAGGCGGGTCAGCAGTACGAAGGAGAGATATTGAAGATTTATAAAATGGGGAATCAGTTTGTAGTCAATAAATCAGTACGGTTGAGGTGCATTGTCACTCTCCTGAATAATAATAATCTTCGAGTAACTATAGACGCCCCATATTCTGCCCCCACGTATGAGTTGAAAACAATCATAAAATAAATACGTTGGCTTAGAGGATGCGAAATAGATTCCATCTCTCTCAAATCGTTTGGAATGGAGAACGGGAGGGGACTCGAACCCTGCTGTCCCGTGACAGTGGGATGTCCAAGACCAATAGCCTTTGTTAAAAGTTACTATTTTTAGGTATAAATAAAGGGGTTAATCCTGTCTTGGCATTAACCCCTTTGTTTATCTTTGGCGTCCCCAAGGGGATTTGAACCCCTGTTGCCGGCGTGAAAGTGCAGTTAAAAAGCCTTATTCCGTTTTTATAGAACTTGTTGTAATATGAAATATAACTCTTTGCGCTATGCTCTAGGCGTTCTTTTGGTGAGTTATGTGGACGAGAAGAAAATTCATAAAAACATCGTTTTGGGCTTTGTTATCAAGCCTCGTGTTTAAACCTCTCTCAATCGGTTGGGCGAAAGCAAAGCAACTCCTTCCTAAAGGATTCTCGAAAAAACAACTTTTGTTCATGAATCCGGCGGAGGTTGACAATCGGAATCTTGAAATCGATCCCATCAATCAATTTGGAACGATGGGGCCAACGGATGTAGCCATTGACTTGAAAGCATACCGACTGAAGGTTACGGGAAAAGTCGGACGCCCTCTCTCGCTCAGTTACGATCAAATCCTCAAGTACCCCTCTTTGACAGAGGTAGTCCTGCTTATCTGCCCTGGTTTCTTTTCCATTAACGGTCGCTGGACAGGGGTACATTTGAAGGATCTGATTCGGGCGGCGCAGATCAAAAAAGAAGCTCAATATGTCAACATCAACGGAGCCCATGAAAGAAGCGTCAGAATTCCTTTGAAGATGATCCAACAAAAAAGGATTTTTTTAGCCTATCTGGTGAATGGGGTAACGCTTCCCCAGAAACATGGTTTCCCCCTCAGATTGGTCTATGAAGATGCCTATGGATATAATTGGGTGAAATATGTTGATGAGGTCGTTGTCTCGTGAACAAATTGATTATCGAGGGGCGATTCCACTTATCTGCAAAGTGAGCTAGCCTTCAATCTTAATGTTTACGGGAAGATAAGTATAACAGGGGAAACCTGTCCAAGAGGAGAAGTGGGATGTCCCAGCCAATAGCTTTTGATGAATGTAGATAAGTTCTTACGTATCAATAAAGGGTTAACTAGACCAGTTAACCCTTTATTGATCTTTGGCTTCCCCAAGGTGATTCAAACCCTTCTTATCAACAGAAAAGCAGTATTATGAGATTTCAGCAGGCAAGCTGATCAGACCTATTTCTTCCTTGAGAAGGGGCTGGGGCATGTCGCTCTGTCTATTCCGGGACCCACCCGGGGATTTCCATTGACACATGGTACTATAGTGGGGTACAGTATACAAAGATGAAGAAGCTTGTGATTAAAGAAGGCAAAACTATTCGCAGGAGGGTTCACGATTATCTTCGGGAACAGCTCTTGAGGGGGGAGTTTCCTCCTCACCAGCGCTTAATAGAGACAAAGATCGCGCAGGAGATCGGGGTTTCAAGGACGCCGGTGCGAGAGGCTCTCCATAGTCTGGAGCTCGAGGGTCTCATCAAATCGATACCGCGAGTGGGGTATGCGGTTAAGCCTATCAGCGAGGAGGAGCTGGAAGAGATCTGTGAGATCCGTGCCGCCAACGAATGCCTTGCGGCACGGTGGGCCGTGAAGCGCATAACGCCAAAGGAGCTTCAAGCCTTGGAAAAGAACCTCTCTGTTTCTGAAGCAGAGGTCAGACGGGGAAGTCCCAGATCTTTTGTGGAACGCGACGCTGAGTTCCATGAGATTTTGGCCCGTGCCAGCGGTAGTGATCGCCTCCTGGAACTCTGCCAAATGCTGCGTCGCCACATGCTGCGCTATCGGATTGAAAGCATATTTCGTGAGGGAAGCGCGCTCCAGGCCATAGAAGGCCACCAGCGTATCGTTGACTGCCTTAAGAAAAAAGACGAAGAAGGTGTTGATCGAGCTATAAGGAATCATCTGGAAACGAGTAAGCGGGATATCCAGCGTTACGTATTCGGGGAAGACTAACAAAGAGGCATGCTGATCAAATCTATTGCCTCCGTAAATGGTGCGGCATATCGCTCTGTCTATATTCAGGACCCCCCGGGGATTCCCGTTGACACATGGCTATAGCGGGACACTGCATCCATTCCATATAGGAAGAAGCTTCATGATTAAAGCGTGATTAAAGAGAGTACAGTACTACGCCTTTGGGGAGGGTCAAGGAAGGGATTATATAGTGAGAGGAATAAATGCTTGAGATAAAGTTCAGCGGCCGAGGGGGACAGGGGGTGGTCGTGGCCTCCCAGATATTGGGGTTGGCCTTTTTCAAGGAGGGGAAGTATCCTCAGTGCTATTCGGTCTTTGGCGGAGAACGGCGCGGGGCTCCGCTGGTCAGTTTTTTGAGGGTCGATGAAGAAAAAATCCTGCTTAAGTGCGAGGTCCGGCGGCCTCAAGAACTCATCTGCTTCGATGACAGCCTTGTCGATCCACAAGAGGTGAAGAACGAGGTGGTTCCGGGTGGGCGCATTCTCATCAATACGCAGCGCCCGGTCGAGGCATTTAAGGAACTGAATGATTTCAAGGTGTACGTCATCGATGCCCCTGCTTTGAGCCAGGCCGTGGGGTTGGGAAAGATCATCAACACGACCATGGTGGGCGCCTATTGCCGATTCATGGGGCATGTAGAGCTCAATCATGTTCTTGATGCCATAGGGGAGCTTGCCCCGGCAAAACGAGAAGCCAATATAGAAGCGGCCCGCCGGGCTTTTGAGGCCATGAAGGCCAGGGCTTAAAGGGGTGGTATGAATTCTAAAAGAGAGACCACGTTGAGATGCCTGGATCCGGAAATTATCATTCCCATCTCAAGGCAGAGTACGGAGCATTTCAAGACAGGGACCTGGTCCAGGCTGCGCCCCGCCTTTTCGGAGAAGACGTCCCCCTGTCGGGCTGCATGCCCCATTGGCAACGATATCCCTCGGGCCCTGTACCGGGCGGCTCAAGGGGACTATGATGGGGCCCTGGCCGCCTTTTTGCAGGAAAGCCCGTTGCCCGGAGTATGCGGCAGGGTCTGCTACAACCCCTGCCAAATCCCCTGCAACCGGGTCGAGCTGGATGGGGCGGTGCAGATCAGGGCCGTTGAGAGGGCATCAGCTGAGCTTGGTTCAGCGGCCCCATGCCTTTTGACGGAGAGAGGGCAGGGGAAGCCCGTGGCCGTGGTTGGAGCAGGGCCGGCGGGTTTATCCGCCGCCTATCACCTGGCCCGCATGGGTCATCCCGTGACCTTGATCGAAGCGGGGGATCAACCAGGAGGGCTGCTTGCCAGGGGTATACCGCCCTTTCGCCTTCCTGCCAAGGCTCTCAAGAAGGAATTGGATCGGGTTCTT
>MGQF01000072.1:6520-7452 GCA_001797745.1 Deltaproteobacteria bacterium RBG_13_52_11 | reverse complement strand
GGACGAAAGCGCATTAAACCACCTCCTCAAGAATCACCAGGCCATCTTTTTAGCAATGGGGGCTACTGATCATCAGAGTCTGGGCATTACGGGGGAGGATATTAAAGGGGTGTTTCCGGGGCTTGAATTTTTAAGACGAGTTGACCTCCAGGGCAAGATCAAGGGCGCCGAGGTTGTCGTCATCGGCGGGGGTAATACCGCCATGGATGCGGCCCGGACCGCCGTGCGCAGGGGGGCAAAGAAGGTGACCATCCTCTACCGTCGGACCCGCTCGGAGATGCCGGCGTTCGCAGATGAGGTGACTGAGGTGGAAGAAGAGGGGATCGACATGGGGTTTCTCACCGGGCCGGTAGCTTTTTTAGGTAAGAACGGCACGGTGACGGCGGTGAAGGTGTTGAACATGCAGCTTGGTCCCGCAGGGGCCGACGGCCGTCCCAGACCCGTACCGGTGTCCGGGTCTGAAAAAGAACTGAACTGCGACATAGCGATCGTTGCAACAGGGCAGGGGCTTGAAGCAGCAAACATATTCCGGGACGTACGCGTGGAGACCGGCAGGGTTTGGGTGGACGAAATGGGCCGGACTTCTAAGACGGGGCTTTTTGCAGGCGGTGACCTTACGCCAACCCGTGCCACGGTGGTTGACGCCATGGCATCGGGAAAGCGGGCGGCGGTGGGGATCCATCTCAGCCTTATCGATAAAGAGGGGCCGAAATCCCTCTTAGGCGTTTCCCTTGGCGAAGGGCCGGCCTTTTCCATAGAAGCACTTTTCAACCCACCTCTGCGATGGGATCCCCATGAGGTGGTTAAGCTGGATGAAATGGATCTCATCACTGCGCCTCCGATGCCGCCTACCCCTCTGCCCCATCGCAAGACGGCGGAGCGGGTCACGACCTTTGATGAAGTGAGTCTTTCCCTGGAAACTGAGCAGGCCC
>MGQF01000072.1:0-6504 GCA_001797745.1 Deltaproteobacteria bacterium RBG_13_52_11 | reverse complement strand
CGGGTAACCATGCGGTGGCCGAGGCGGCGCGAATGTGTCGACCTCAGGTGGTGGCCGCATATCCTATTACACCTCAAACCCCCATATATGAGAAACTCGCTGAGTGGGATGAGGCCGGCGAGCTGGGCGGCACCATGATGCGTATGGAGTCGGAACACTCCGCCATGGCTTCCTGCCTTGCCGCTTCTCTGACCGGGGCGCGGACCTTCACCGCCACCTCCTCTCAGGGGTTGGCCCTTATGCATGAGATGCTCCACTTCGCTTCAGGCTGTCGCACTGCGGTAGTCATGGCTATCGTCAACCGCACCCTGGCAGCCCCCTGGGCATTCTGGAGCGATCAGACCGACTCCCTCTCCCAGCGGGATACGGGATGGCTCCAGTTTTATTGTGAAGACAATCAGGAATCTCTGGATACTGTCATCCAGGCATTTCGCATTGCGGAGGAGGTTCTGCTCCCCGTCATGGTGATGCTGGAGGCCAACTTCATCTCTCACTTCATGGAGCCCGTAGAGGTTCCGGAACAGGAGCTGGTGGATCGCTTCCTGCCACCTGTGGCCCTACCCCAACGCTTTGATGTGGACAACCCCGGATATGCCGTCCCGGTGGTGACCCAGAATGAATTCCGAGAATATCGAAAGCTGACCCAGGAGGCCATGGAATATTCCCTTGAAGTTATTCAGCGGGTAGAGAAGGAGTTTGCCGCCATCTTCGGCCGAAGCTATGGCCTCGTGGAGGCAGTGGACTGCGATGACGCCGAACTGGTCATATTAACGACGGCCACGATCACCTCTACTGCCCGTGTCGCCCTGGCAGAGCTTAGGAAGGAGGGGTTGAAGGTGGGGCTTTTCAAGCTCAGGGTTTTCCGGCCGTTTCCCACGGCAGCAATCAGGGCCGTCCTGGACCATGTGCCACGTATCGCGGTCATCGAGCGTAACCTTTCTGCGGGGCGCGAGGGCATATTCTGCTCAGAGGTCAAGGCCGCCCTGGTCAACAGCCCTGGCCATCCCAGGACCCAGGGTTACCTGTCCGGTCTTGGCGGTTCTAATGTAAGCCCGGAACTCATTAAACGGATCGCCCATCATGCCCTGGAGGCGGATTCGGTGCAGGATGGTCCAATTTGGATGGCGGAGGATATTAAGCATGCCACAGACGACACGTCCAGTTGAAATCCTTCGTTCAGGCTCCATGGCATGCGCCGGCTGTGGCTTAGCCCTCGGCATGCGCATGGTCCTCCGAGCCATGGGTCCGAGAACAGTCGTGGTCGTTGTGCCTTCCTGCGTTGCCGTGACTTCAGGGCCCTTTCCCTATGCGGCCCTCGGGGTTCCCGCCTTTCATTCCGCCTTTGAGATTGCCGCACCTACTGCAGCAGGTATTTCGGCGGCCCTTAAGGCCCTGGGCAAAAAAGACATCCACGTCCTCGCCTTTGCAGGAGACGGGGGCACCTTCGACATCGGCCTCCAATCCCTGTCCGGTGCGGCGGATCGGAACGAGGACTTTATCTATGTCTGCATGGATAATGAGGCCTACATGAATACCGGCATTCAGGTCTCCTCTGCCACACCGCGCTATACATGGACCGGTACAACTCCTACCGGGAACACCCGTCGGAAAAAACAGATCATGGAGATTATGGCGGCGCACCGTATGCCTTACGCGGCGACAGCCTCTATCGCCTTTCCCGAAGACCTGACGGCAAAAATCCAAAAGGCCAAGAAGCTTACGGGTACACGGTTCATCCACATGCTTTCACCATGTAACACCGGATGGAGGATCGGCGAAGACATGGCCGTCAAGGTGGCCATGTTGTCGGTGGAGACCAATGTCTTCCCTCTCTATGAAATAGAGGATGGGTTGAAATTCACCATAAACCATGTTTCGCGCAATTTGCCTGTAGAGAAATATTTGATGTTGCAGGGGCGTTATAGGCACCTTAAAAAAGAGCATATCGAGGCCATACAGGCTGAAACGGACCGTGCCTGGGCCCTCCTCCAGGGGAAGGCCGCCGGGCAGGCTCGTTGAACGGCATAGAATGCAAATAAAAAAGAAAGGAGGGAAGAGAGGAGGGAAAAGGATTATATGGTTGTCGGTCCAGCTACAAACGGTAAAAACTATAAGGAGGGTAAGACGATGGATAAGAGAGTACGTTTATTATTTCAGGTAGTAACGTTGGTCTCTGCGGTGATCTTTGTGTTCCTTGTTTCGCTTGCTCAGCCTGATATGGCCAGGGGGGCAGACACGTATGTCCTCAAAGCGGTAACGGCGTGGCCCAAGCCGACGACGGACAACAAAGCTTTTTTCATCTTTGTGGAAATACTGGAAAAGAAAGTGGCGGAAAAGGCCCCTGGAGCACTGAAGATAAACTATGTGGGAGGGCCAGAGGCCGTCAAGACCATGGACCAGGTACAAGCCCTGCAAAACGGTCTCGTTGACATGTGTTTTACAACAACCGCTTATTACACATCCGTTCTGCCCGAGGTCGATGCCGTCAAATTGTCTTCATTTACGGCATCGGAAGAGAGGGAGAGAGGTGCCTGGGCCTATCTTAATGGCCTCCACGAGAAGGTGGGGATTTATTACCTCGCACGGCTTGGTTTGGACGTCAAATTTCACCTCTATCTCGGCAAAAAAAAGATAAAAAAAGCGGATCTTAAGGGGCTCAATATACGCGTATCCCCTATGTACTTGCAGGTAATCAAGGCCCTCGGTGGCAATCCTGTCGTTATCCCACCTACCGAGGTTTATGCAGGTCTCGAAAGGGGTGTCGTCGATGGCTACTGCTGGCCAGCTATGGGTATCCGCGATTGGGGTTGGCAGAAGCTGACCAAATACATGGTTAACCCTGGATTTTACCGTGTCCCGAACCCCTTGCTCGTTAACTTAAAGACCTGGAATAAGCTGCCCCAAAAGTTGAGAGATTTGATGACAGAGGCGGCGGTGGAGGCTGAAAAGAAGGCCACAGCGACCTTTGCAACCCTGGCGCAGGAAGATCTTCCCGCCCTTGAGAAGGAAGGTCTTAAGGTCATCGAGTTATCACCACAGGAAGCGGCGAAATTCATCAAAGCGGCATATGATCCCGCCTGGGAGGAAATTACCAAAAAGAATCCCCAAGTAGGGGCTGAATTGAAAAAGTTGCTCACAAAGTAGTAGAACATGCTCCCGTGGGTTAATCAGGGGATGTCGTCATCCCCTGATTAACCCAAATACCTGATAAGGGGAGATGCCCTTAGAAAAAGGCCTTTAATGAACGGAGGGTGTAGATGAGCATCTATGTCAATTACGAAGGGAAGAAGATGCCTTTTTCCATTCCCACGGGATGGAACGTGATCTCCGCTCAGGACAAACCTCCTATATGCGGCTGTACTGACCCGCTGCAAGAAATCAAACAGGCGTTGGACAATCCCTTTGGGTCACCAAAAATAGAGGAACTGGTACGTCCCGGAATGGAAGTCGTTTTATTGTTCGATGATCTTCAGCGACCGACACCGGCTCATCTGGCTTTACCTGAGATGATGGACCGACTCAACCGGGGTGGTATCCCGGACGAACGAATCAGTGGGATCTGTGCCGTAGGAACACACCCTATACTCAATATGGAGCAATTGAAGAAAAAAGTGGGGCAAGAGGCCTTTGCCCGTTTACAGGGCCGCATTTTCTCGCATGATCCATATGCCTCCAGCAACGTTATTATCGGCAAAACCCATCGGGGGACACTGATTGAGGTTAATCAGCGGGTTGCCTTCGCCGATTTGATTATAGGCATTGGAGAGTGTATGCCTCATCCTATCGCTGGATACGGCGGGGGATATAAGATTCTCATGCCCGGGGTGTGCTCGTATCGTTCAGTCGCTGACCATCACTTTACCTGGATGCGCCACCGGCACTCGAGAGTAAACCGTTTGGATGGAAATCCCTTCTTTGAGGATATTGTGGATGCCGGACGCATGGCACGATTGGCATTTAAACTTGATCTCGTCATCAATGAAAAAAAGGAGGTCATCCGCGCCTTTGCAGGAGATCCCATGGCGGAACACAAAGAGGCCTCCCATTTTGCGCAATCCCTTTATTCGGTTCCCCTTCCGAAGCTTGCTGATGTGACTATCACATCGGCTTTCCCTTTAGAAATAGGGGTCCAGGCAACAAAGGCCTTGGACATGGCGTCTTTCTGTACGAGGTCAGGAGGGGCCATTATCTGGATTGCCCCGCAGAAAGAGGCAGGTTCTATTATGCCGTTGATACAGGAAATGGGAAGGTCGAAAAGTGCCGGTGAGTTCCATCGTCGATTGATTGAGGGAGATATTCCTGACTCTCTCAAGGCGTTAGGGATTTCCTACATTATGCAGATCGTTTATTATAAGGAAAAGTCCGAAAAATTTTCTGTCTATCATGTTACGGAGGGCCTCTCAGCGGATCAAGTAAAGATGATGAGCTTCACCTATTGTGCGACCCTTCAGGATGCTCTCGACCGGGTATCTGAGAAGTTTCCCCAGGCAGATGTCGCGGTTTTTCCATCAGGAGGCACCGTTATCCCTGCGGTACAGTAAGCTGACGATTACTATCCTTCATTCTAGTAGAAGCCTATGTAGTCGCGGGAAAGCCAAGGCGGATTAACGCGTTTCGCCATTTTTTGTACAGGGTGAGAACAGAGATTTGTCGTTGCCTATTTTAAAATATCTTTGAGGGCATTTCTGATCTTGTCGGCCATGGGTTCCCTCATGCGTACCGTGAGATAGAGGTCTCCCGATTCTCCTCCGCCTTTTCCCTCGGCTCCCATGCCTTGTAATCGCATCTGCTGGCCATCTCGTATCCCTGAAGGAATATTGACAGACAGCTGTCGTGACTTTTTTCGGTGAAAGTAGGGGATTCCTCCCCCATCCTGGGCCTGCTGGGGCGAAAGGGTAATTACATCGGTCCAATCCCTACCGCGCTCCGGGAGTTCTACCCCCCACATCTTTTTCAGGAAGTACTTGGCTGCTTTTCCCAGCACACCGCCTAAAAGCGATTGAGAGGGCGTAGGGGCTTCGGCCTGATAGGTCTCCTTGTGAGGCGTTCCCCAGCCGAAGGGAGCTGTATAGACAAACCCTCTGGCGGAAAATCCCGGTCTGCGGAACTCAAAAGACCGGTATCCTGAACCATACATTTGACTGAATACCTGGGCCGAATTGCTGAACCCAAATGCCCGGGCCAACTCTTCAAAAATCTGGTTGACGTCCGACCCCCGGAAGATGTCCTGTTCTGAGTAGCTCTGCCTGAACCGATCATAGGCAGAGGGCCCGTACTGCTGCCTGAGGGCATCATAGTATCGTCTCTTTGCGGGGTCAGAGAGGACGGCGTAGGCTTCGTTGATCTTCTTCATTGTGTCGGCGGCATCCGGATTGTCTCTGTTTCTGTCGGGATGGTACTGGAGGGCCAGTTTCCGATATGCGATTTTGATCTCCTGCTGGGTTGCGGTGGTTTCAACGCCCACAACCTGGTAATAATCTTCCTGTGCCGTCATGGTGTAATCCCTTTCAGTTGTGAAAACAAGGTTCTTATAATACAGAAAGAGGCGGTTGACCCGCCTCCACTCTTAAAAAGCTTGGCGTCCCCAAGGGGATTCGAACCCCTGTTGCCGGCGTGAAAGGCCGGTGTCCTGGGCCAGCTAGACGATGGGGACTCTTCAAATGCGGAATTCGGAAAGTTGATTGCGGAATACCTATCGTTGCGTTCTCTAGTTCCGCATTGGCATGGTGGGCCGTGCTGGATTCGAACCAGCGACTCTCTGCTTAAAAGGCAGATACTCTGCCACCTGAGTTAACGGCCCTGTTGGGACGGACTATAGCAGGAAACAGTAGATTTTTAAAGGGAAAATTTCTTTGTCCGCGTGATGTTCATAATAATAGCAATATTTAGTATAAATATATTACAAAAAATGATGGTTTGTTTCTTATCACTATGGGGTCAATGACGGATAGGGCGTCTACTCAGGCGGGGATTGTGAGATTTTCCTTGACAGCAAGGCGTTCAACAGGTATAATTAGACTAGATCTTTTGATAAAGTTTACCTTTTTAGGCATTAACCTAAAAATCCCTTGACAATTTGAAGGAAAGATTTATAATATAGGTTCGCCTAAAAATTGATCTTTGAAAACTGAATAGCGAGAACCTTAGTGAATTCCTGAGTTTTTAAAAGATCAAACTGGAGGGTTTGATCCTGGCTCAGAATGAACGCTGGTGGCGTGCCTAACACATGCAAGTCGAGCGAGAAATTCCTCTTCGGAGGAAGAGTAAAGCGGCGCACGGGTGAGTAACGCGTGGGTAATCTACCCTCGAGTCTGGGATAACACCCCGAAAGGAGTGCTAATACCAGATATGACCGCAGCTATTATTGTGGCAGTGGTAAAAGGTGGCCTCTCCATGGAAGCTATCGCTTGGGGATGAGCCCGCGTCCTATCAGCTTGTTGGTAGGGTAATGGCCTACCAAGGCTAAGACGGGTAGCTGGTCTGAGAGGACGACCAGCCACACTG
>MGQF01000071.1:6908-8026 GCA_001797745.1 Deltaproteobacteria bacterium RBG_13_52_11 | reverse complement strand
GAGCGGAAGCGCCGCCTCAGGGTGATCCCCGACGATGCGGAGGAGAATATGGACATCCCCACCTTCCTGAGGAGGGGAAAGAGCATCGATCAATTCTCCGACTTCCGCTTCCACAAGGCCACGGAACCCTTTCCCGAGGTGGAGGAGCGATACGACGTCCCGACCTTTATGCGCAAGCAGCCCGATTAAGTCATGCGCAAGGCGCACAAGGTCCCCTTCTTGTGGTAAGATCGACTGGTGACGCAGAGAAACGCCCTCAGCCGTAGGGATCTCCTCGCGCAGGAGCAGGGGACCATCATCAAGCAATGGGGTGGAAAGATCCCCATCTGCCTGGTCTTCCCCAATACCTACCATGTGGGGATGTCCAACCTCGGCTTCCAGCTCCTCTATAGTCTCCTCAACTCCCTGCCGGATGTGGTGTGCGAGCGTGCCTTTCTGCCGGAACAAGGGGAAGGCCGGGAATATGGAGGACGTACCAACCCCCTGCTCTCGCTGGAATCCGGCAAACCCCTCGCCAGGTTTAAGATCATCGCCTTTTCCCTCCCCTTTGAGAACGACTTCCCCCACCTCTTATCCATGCTGCAGCTCGCCAAGATCCCGCTCAATGCACGGGAGAGAGACTCCAGAGCCCCCCTCGTCATTGCCGGAGGGGCGGCCATAACGCTCAACCCCGAGCCCCTGGCCCCCTTTGTAGACCTCTTCTTCATCGGCGAGGGAGAGGAGGCGGTAATCGAATTCTTCTACGCCTTTCGAGAAGCAGGGAATGGAAAGGAAGACCTTTTACAAGAGGCATGCCGCATCGAGGGGGTCTATTGCCCTGCCTTATATGAGCCGCGTTACGATGAGCAGGGCAGGCTCAGGGAATTTACACCCCTTGCCAGCTCAGCGCCCCCGCGGGTCAAGAGGAGATGGGTCAAAGACCCGGGCCTGATCCCCTCAGGATCAACCATCCTCACCCCCCTGACGGAGTTCAAGGAAATGTTCCTCATGGAGCTTAACCGGGGGTGCCCCCGCAGGTGCCGCTTTTGCGCGACACGGGCCATCTATCACCCCTTTCGCAACAGGGCATTGGCAACCCTGATGCTGGAGGCCGATCAGGGCCTGCAGCAAGGCCACAG
>MGQF01000071.1:6781-6847 GCA_001797745.1 Deltaproteobacteria bacterium RBG_13_52_11 | reverse complement strand
TAGAGGCCCTGGCCAGCCACGGGATAACCAATCTTAAGCTCTACTTCATCATCGGCCTCCCCACCG
>MGQF01000071.1:6408-6513 GCA_001797745.1 Deltaproteobacteria bacterium RBG_13_52_11 | reverse complement strand
CATGGGCGACCGCCGGGTGGCGGATATCCTCGTGCACGTCATGGAGAGCCAAGGGGATTGGAATACCGCCCTGAAGAATTCTTACATCAATCCTGCCTTCTGGGT
>MGQF01000071.1:5740-6277 GCA_001797745.1 Deltaproteobacteria bacterium RBG_13_52_11 | reverse complement strand
TCCCAATTCAAAGTAAAAAAGGAGATGGCATGAAAGATTTTTTTTATTCAAAAGACGGTCTTGCAAGTATTGGGACACTCATGGAGTTGAAGCCTGACATTGCTGCATCATTGGTCACTTTTGACGAAAAAGTTTTTGAAGAAGGGGCGCTTACTACAAAAACCAAGGAGTTGATCGCTATCGGTGCAGCTCACGTTACCAGGTGCCCTTACTGTATTGAGATTCATGTTAACAGCGCAAAAAGGGCGGGCGCCTCGGACGAGGAGATTGCAGAGGCTGTCTTTGTCGGAATAGCAATGAATGCCGGAGCTGCATTTGCACATTCGTGCATCGCAATGGATTGTCTCAAAAAATAAGGGCTCTCCGGTGTCAGGCCTTGAAAGATAAAATAAGGACAAAATAGGAGGTTGCTGATGAACCGCAGGAAGTTTCTAAAAATATCCGGTATTGTTTGTGCCTCGCTCTTTGCAGACACGCGGCGTATCTTAGCAACTGAACCGACGGCCGATCTTGCGCTCGTCAACGGTACGGTTATCA
>MGQF01000071.1:3870-5705 GCA_001797745.1 Deltaproteobacteria bacterium RBG_13_52_11 | reverse complement strand
GCGGTGAAAAATGGGCGCATCCTGGATGTGGGCAGCGATGCACAGATTCGCCGCTATATCGGCCCCGCCACAAAAACCATCGATCTTAAAGGGGATACGGTGACGCCGGGGCTTATCGACGCCCACGCCCATCTGCCCTTCTTCGGGCTCAGGGAAAACGGCACCTGGGTGAATCTGCAACAGTGCGAAACAAAAGATGAAGTGCTCTCGAAACTGGCAGAGCGAACCAAAGGGCTACCCAAAGGCACATGGGTATACGCGTGGGGCATCACCGACAACACGCTGCAGTTCCTTAATCGTGAAGACCTGGACCGCGTCAGCAGGGACCACCCCATCCTGGCCGTCCACACCAGCGGCCAATGGGGATTTGCAAACACCCTCGCCCTTCAGATTGCCGGGGTAGACAAGAATACACCGGACCCGGCGGGGGGTGCAATAAGACACGATAGCGAAGGAACTCCGACGGGACTTCTAGTCCACTATCAGGCACTTTATCTTGTCAGGAGAATGCTGCCACTGGGAACCTACCAGCAGTTCGAAGAGGCCCTTCTCTTCGCACAAAATCTCTACGCGGCAGAAGGGGTCACGGTAATCCACGACAATTTCTTCCAGGTCTCGGAAATCTCTTCGGCCAATACCGTTAGAGCCTACCTCACGGCGCTGAGTTCAAACAAGATGCCCCTCAGGGTGAAACTCTGGCCTTACATGGCCAATCTCCAAGAGGCACGACGCGGGGTAACAGACGTCTTTTCAGGGAAAGACCCTGCACCAGATTCGCCGTATCGGGGATTAGCCCTCTTACGCAGAGAAAACCCGTCGTTATTTGCCGACCTATGGGGAGGCTGGAAGCTGGCGGCAGACGGAGGGGGACCTACATCCCTCTATTACCAAAACCGTTATGCCGTGCCTATGCACCAGGAAGAAGAACTCAATGAAATGGTGCGGCTCTTCCACGCAACAGGACAACAAATCAGTGTCCACGCCGTAGGGGATAAAGCCGTCGATCTCACCATTGCATCCTTTCTGAATGCCCTCAAATCGCATCCCCGCAAGGACCATCGCCATCGTATCGAACACGCCCTCGCACCATCTCCCGCGGCGCTTGATCTTATGGCAAAACATGGGGTAGTGGTCTGCACGCACCCGCAGTGGATTTACAAGTGGCTTGGTAACTCGCCATTCCTTAAGCGGCTTGATATGGAGCGCGGCGTCATCCCTCTGAGATCGTATCTCCAGCGCAATATTGCCGTTGCCCTCGGTGCCGATCCACCGGCCTTCCCCCTATACAGGCCGCAGCTGGCACTGTGGCAGGCAGCAGCACGCATTACCGAGCGACAGTACCAGTTCAGTACAGCGGAAGCCATTCCCGTAAAAACGGCACTGAGGCTGCAGACCATGGGGAGCGCCTACGCAGGCTTTCAAGAAAGGGATCTCGGCTCCATCGAGAAGGGGAAGTGTGCCGACCTGGCGGTGTGGGAGGAGAATTTCTGTACTGCCCCTGTCGATAGGGTAAAAGACATCAAAGCCAAGATGACAATCGTCGGCGGCAGGGTAATCTACGAACGAAAGGGATGATCTCAATTGCAATGAGGAATCAGAAAACGTCAGAAAATGGCTCAAGTCTTTGATTGATGATGGTCAGGGGAAGCAGGGGAAGGATCAGATCTATTTTGTTGACATAGAACCTTTTAATACCGGATGCTGACGTGGTGTCGTGACGGGTCTTGAAATATAAAACAAGGATAAAACAGGAGGTTGCCGACCATCCGACGTTGCACTTTACCATCTTTCTCTATATACTTGTCTCATAAGTAGAAAATGCAACATGGTAGAAG
>MGQF01000071.1:3316-3822 GCA_001797745.1 Deltaproteobacteria bacterium RBG_13_52_11 | reverse complement strand
TCACCCAGTACGCGCCGGTCTGGGGCGCCCCGGGCAAGACCGCCTTCCTGATCCTGATCGGGCTCAACATCGAGATCTGTTTCATGTTTGCCATTGCCGGCATCACCTTTGCGAAGATGCTCCCCGCAAAAAAGCGCTTGAAAATCCTGGGGCTGCCAAACCGTCTTTTCTTCGCCGTCACCGGCTCGATCTTTTGCGTCATCGTGGAGATCCTCTTAAATTCAGTCAGCGCCCTTACCTGGGACTATTCGTGGTGGCGCACCAGTGCCCCCTGGCTGATATTCCTGATCGGCTACCTGCCCTTCTTCCTGGTCTCGTTCTGGGTCTTTGATATGAAGGGCCTCCGCAAAAAGATCACCACGGTGGGGGTCATCTATGCAATCGATATTATCTGTCTCGTCCTCTTTGTCGGCGTACTGCGTTGGATCTGATGCCATGGTTGATCATTGCCCGCTCCAAAACTAATCTGGGTTGAAAGGTTGTCTCCCATGCCAAAAAACAGTAAC
>MGQF01000071.1:1019-3210 GCA_001797745.1 Deltaproteobacteria bacterium RBG_13_52_11 | reverse complement strand
CAAAGGGAAAGGCTGGCTTTGGTCTTGGTCCTTGAAACATGCAACTAAGGATAAAAAGTAAAGCCGTCCCTATCCATTGGCGCAAGAGGGTCATGGTTATGGTGCTGAGAGGGCATCTTTCAATGCCGGCTGCTGGTGCGGGGGCGCCTATGAAATATTGATATCAGCGAAGCAATATGATATTTCTTGGTACATCATACAGTATATAAGGAAAGGAGCACTGATATGAACAAAACCATTGTCTGGATGGTACCGGTGGTCCTGATCATTCTTTTGGGAGGCTATTTTCTTACTCAAGACAGATACAATAAGCTTGAGGAAAAATACAACGCCTGCCAGGGTAAGATCGGGCTGACAGAGAAGGAGAAGGCGGATCTCCTCGCCAGGGAACAACAGAACAAGGCCACCTATGATCAGCTCATGAGCCAGTTGCAAAAAGAGGTGAGCGAGGGGCAAGTGGCGATCCAACAATATGAAGGTAAACTCACCGTAAATGTGGCGGAAAAGATCTTCTTTGACTCCGGCAGCGCGGAACTGAAGCCCGGCGGCAAAGAATTGCTGAAAAAATTCGGGCGCATCGTCAAGGGGCTGAGCGATAAATGGATTCGCGTGGAAGGCCATACAGACAATGTCCCGATTGCCAAGCCCTTGCAGCCCACCTACCCTACCAACTGGGAGCTCTCCGCAGCCAGGGCCATCACCGTCGTGCGGTTTTTACAGGATTCTGCAGGGGTCCCGCCCAAGATGCTCATGGCAGCCGCGTTCGGACAATATGAGCCCATTGCCCCTAATGACACGCCGGCGAACAAGCAGAAAAACCGCCGTATCGAGATCGTGCTTCAGCAGCGGGACGTCTTGAAGCGCACCGAGGCCCCCATCGCCCCGACGCCGAAAGCGGCTCCGACGAAAACCGAGGCCCCCGCGAAGACAGAGGCCCCTGTAACCCCTGCACCTCAAGGAGAACCGGCAAAGTAATTGATCCTCAGAGGACATACGAGAAGAAGGGAAAAAGCAGGCAGGCTTTAATCTCCGCGGCTTTTCAGGATAGGCGCGTCCCAGGCATCCTTAAAGAAATGCCCTAAGACCCTGCTCGAAGTCGCCACCCGCGCGATAGATGACCCGCCTGAACGATCAGGGCGCAGGCTAAAAAAATACCTCTCGTTTATCAGTAACAATAAGAGTTCTCTCCATGTATGGTTCTCCTCTTTACCAGGATCTTTTAACAGCTGACTCAGCTCCCTCCACGTCATCCCTTCATCTAATTCACCCGTGTCCATCATCCCCTTGATGAAATTGATCACCCGTGCCAGCCGCAAGAGGGTAGCGATATCGAGACGACAAAAATCTGCGGTCTCGATGGGCAAGGCACTGGAACGCCATTGGGAGATGCTCGGTGGCAGAAGATCCCCTTGCTGACAACGCTGAAACAGGGGGGTCCCCGGGGTGGGATAGTAGACGCTGGGACCGATCAGGACCCTCCTTCCCATCAGATAGATTAGCGTACTGACCATTTCTCTGATAGCCTGGCCGGGCATGCCCAGGATGGCATAGGCGACCACGTTGAGCCCGGCCCGTGTCGCCTCTGCGGCGATCTCGTCAAAACCAGCCATCCCGCCGGGTCTCTGCATCTCTTCCTTAATGACGGGATCGGCGCTGACGAGGGAGAGATTGATCTCTTGGAAGCCCGCTCTCTGCATCAATCGGAGAAGCTCCCCATCCAGGGCAGCAAAAGAGACGCCGTTCATAGCGGAGAGTTTAAGCCCCCCTTGGCCAAAGGTATCGACGATGAGGCTCAGCAACCTCTTTGCCCGTGCTTTGTCAAAGGTGAAATTATCATCCTCGATATCGAAGACGGTAATGCCATAGCGCTGTCGGCACTCCCGCATCTCATGAATGATGCCTTCGGGCGAGCGCCCCCGAAAAGCAGTGCCCATGACGAGACGGGTTGAACAGTAAGCACACCCGTGAGGACACCCCCTGCTCGTGATCAGCATGGTGGCCCTCTGCTTCTTGATGCGGTATCGATCGAGATCGAGCAGCCCGCGGGCTGGATGAGGGAGATCGTCGAGGTCCTGGACAAAGGTCTTGAGCGGGTTGATTTGTACTGCTCCATTGACGCGATATCCGATACCATCGATCCCTTTAATCTTTTTTATATCTCCCTTTTCAAGCTGTTCCAAAAGAAGGGGGA
>MGQF01000071.1:446-802 GCA_001797745.1 Deltaproteobacteria bacterium RBG_13_52_11 | reverse complement strand
GATCTCCTCCCACCCCATGCCAAAATGGTAATACCCGGAATAGAGCTTGAAAGGGCTCCGGTCATCAAAGGGATAGTATGCCTGAAGGTATGCGAACTCAGGGGGAAGAGGGACGGACCTCTTCTTCTCTGTCTGACAGTCGAGGATCTCTACGGAATGCCCATGCGCCGTCAGGGAGGCTGCGAGATAGGCGAGGCCGATAGGCTGCGTCCGCATCGATGTTCGATAAAAATCGCGGATGGGCGGTTGAATGAGGAGGACTTTCATGGCGTTGGTAACGCACCTACTATAGCACACGGCACGGTAAAACCAATTGTTGAGAGAATAAGCTTGCAAATCCCCCTCAACCCCCCTTT
>MGQF01000071.1:0-409 GCA_001797745.1 Deltaproteobacteria bacterium RBG_13_52_11 | reverse complement strand
GCCACACATTCTTCCCTACACCGACGATTAGACTTTAAAATCGATACTATGGTATATAGTAAAAGACAGGGGGCTTGCGTTCTCCTCCTGTCTGCGCAATGGCCGCTTATCAGCCCGGCTACCATGTCAAAAAACACAGGGGTTAATAAAGAATGAAAGGCGCATCTTCAAGAGGGCAGTATGCCAACCGCTATTCCATCCTGGCCGCGGTTATGCTCACCAATATTATGGCGCCTATTGATGCCAGCATCGTCAACGTTACTCTTCCTACGATCGCGGTATACTTTCATGCGAGTCTCTCCGCCGCCCAATGGGTCCCGATGATCTATCTTCTCGTTATCAGCAGCCTCCTCTTATTCTACGGTCGCCTCGGTGATATCCTCGGCTACAGAAGGGTGTACCTGACAGG
>MGQF01000070.1 GCA_001797745.1 Deltaproteobacteria bacterium RBG_13_52_11 | reverse complement strand
TTGTCGTCGGTACGCCGGGGCGCATACTCGATCATCTTCTCAAGCGGACACTTTCTCTTGAACATCTTGAGATGCTCATTTTTGATGAAGCCGACCGCATGTTGTCCATGGGCTTTTACCCCGACATGAAAAGGATACAGAAATACCTTCCTGCCCGCCGTCTCAATAGCTGTATGTTCTCGGCAACCTTCCCGCCCCATGTCGTCCGCACCGCAAGCGAATTCATTCATAAAGGGGAGTTCATCTCCCTGAGCGAAGACCACGTGCACGTCACCGACACCGAGCACGTCTTCTATACCGTGCCCGGCATGGACAAAGATCGCAGCCTTATCCGCATCATCGAAATTGAGAACCCGGCTTCAGCCCTTATTTTCTGCAATACCAAAGCTGAAGTACATTATGTGTCAACCGTCCTGCAAAATTTCGGTTATGACGCGGATGAATTGACATCCGATCTTCCGCAGAAGGATCGCGATCGGGTTCTGGAGCGTGTTCGCAAGAAGACGCTTCGTTTTCTGGTGGCCACCGATGTGGCTGCTCGGGGGCTCGACATCCCTGATCTCTCTCACGTGATTCAATACGAACCGTCCAAAGATTTAGAGGACTATATCCACCGGGCCGGGCGAACGGGCCGAGTTGGCAAGGCGGGAGTCGCCATGACGCTGGTAACCCACGTGGAAACATTCGTTCTCGACCGTATCGCTAAAAAGTATAGTATCGACCTGCAACAGTGGCCTTTGCCAACGGATGCCGACGTAGCGGCCGTTGTTTCAGAACGGGTAACGGCCTTGCTCGAAGCCCGCCTACGCGATCGGGACGCGCAAAAAACCGAACGCAGTAAGCGATTTGTTTCGCTGGGCCGCAGTCTGGCCGAAAATGAAGACGAGTCCGCCATCATTGCCATGTTACTGGACGATTATTATCAGCAGATGCTTCATGCCCCCTTACCACAACCCTCTGAACCCTCTAAGGCACCGTCAGACAAAGGACAAAAAAAGCCGCGAACAGGAGCGAGCCGCAATCGTCCCCGCCCTAGGAACAAAAAAAGACGATAGTCGTAGCGGTTAGGCTTTGCCCCTTCTTCGACACTATTTGAGTTATAAAGTTAGAGGACATATAAGGGGAGATCAAAATTATCAAAAACTCAACTCATCTGTAAGGTGAAAAATTTGAGCAACATTCCTACCTTTTCGCCCTTTTCCGTTTGTAGCGATAGAGGCAGCTTATTTTTATCAAGGCAGATAGTTGTTGACAAAACAATTTGTCTATTATAGCATAAACACTAAGTATCATATCTAAAAAGAGGGTTAACAAGTTAATCAAACGTAGACACTCATCTAGCCGCTTTGGAGTACGCAAAAGAATCAATAATTTCTAACCCTTCTAAGAGATTAAGGAGGGGCAAACAATGATTGAAACATCTAAAATAATTCAGGCACTTTGCTACCTTTTGAGCAAAGTCAAGAAGGCTGACAAATTGAAGCTCGTTAAGCTTCTATATCTAGCCGATAAATATCATATCATCCGTTATGCTCGAACGGTAAGCAATGATGAATATTGGGCAATGGATTATGGCCCCGTTGGATCGACCGCAAAAGATATCCTTGGATTTGATCGCGAATTCCTGTCAAAAGAATTTGAATACGCTGAGAAGATGTTAACGAAAGTAAGTCAGAATTTTTTTGTTCAGGGAACCGATTGCGCAATTGAAGAACTTAATAAATTATCCGAAACAGATATAGAGGCTCTGGACTTTGTCGCCGAAAAATTTGGTAGTCTGAGTACTCATCAGTTGATAAAATTGACCCATCGTTATCCAGAATGGGCGCAGTATAAAGAGCTGTTTAAAAACCAAATGACGAGGCGGGAAAGGATTGAGGATAGAGAACTATTGTCTGTTTTGGATGATGATGTCCTGGCAGTATCCAGAGGGCATTTAGAGGAATCCGCTAACATCCTTTCCGGATTATCCAATTGATGTGGATCTCCCACCAGCAATTATATTAAACAGCATTGATGATTTCTGTATTCTTTTTTTTAAAGATACGACTCATGATCTAAATGCACCGCCTCATTTTTGGGCCATTTTCCCGGTAAGCCCGGTCTTAAGATTCTCGATGTGTATCATTACTTCTCAAATTGAAAAACGCGTTAAGTATTATCAGAAAGCGAATGCCAAGGCGTTAAAATCTCTCGTTAAAATAAGTAATGAGACCTTTGTTTTTCTTACTACGGAATCGGTTATTGATTGCAATCGGATGGAACTATTGTCCAAGGAAGAATTACTAAAGAGAATTGACCCAAAAGGACCATGTGAGATTAAGGCCATTTCCGAGAAGTTCCCTTCTTTTTTGAAGCGAGAAATCTTTAGCGCAATAGATCAAAGTCCGTTAATCTCTTCTGATATAAAAAAGAGCATTAAAGAGATTCATAAAGATCACGCGAAATAGTTTAGCATTACTTTAATGGACGTTCGTGCGGAACATGCCCAGCCATTTTGATATCTTTTTGTCCCCGTCCGCCACTTATATATACTTTATAACACTTCTAATCTCTAGAACTTCAACTGGACAATCTTCCCAATCATGTTCCCAGCACACAATGACGTCGCATTGCTCTGGATTATGTCCATGCTCACGGAAATTAGAACTCCTGTATTCGAACTCAATTTGAACATGTTCCCATTTGTTGTTTTCTTTATCGAAACAGCGTTTACCTTCGCAATCAGGGTAATCTGTTCTAATCGACTCGATCAAATAGCCAAGTTCCTGACTGATCATGCCGAATAAATAAACAACACCTTGTTCATTTACTGGGGCGAAACGCAGGCCGCGAAAGTTGATTGGTTTGCCAAATACAACTCTCTTTCGTTTTGGTTCCGAAGGCTTGATAGTCTCGGGCACAATTTTTACTTTTGGTGTTTCAGCGTTGGGACCCAATTGCTCTAACTGGGGAGAGCCCAATGAATCAGGGAACGTCTTCTTAGCAATTAGAAAAGCCTCATTGAGGCTCTTCCACCTAGCACGATAAGGTCTCTCGCTGAATTTCCCTTTAGCATTAACCATTGACCCCGTGGGTTCTTTTCCATATTCATTATAAAGGCGGATGAGATCAAGTAACAGAGTGTCGTCAGGGATGGGGTCCCTTTTCTTGATTGCTTCGACAGGATCAATTGGTTCAAGCCCCGCTTCCTTGACAGCATCATTCCATGATCAAAAATGGTACCTAACAGTACTACTGGACATTTTTGAGTGTTTTTGGAAATCGGATTTCTTTAAAGATTTCTGACCGAGCGAAGCCGCAATTCGCTTGATTTCAGAAATGATTTCATCTTTGGTATACATAAATCACTCTTTCATTGTGCTAACAGAGTTAATACGTGGAAAATTTTCTATATATTACCATTATATCAGGTAAATTTTTCCGGCTATTTTTATAGTAAAGCATAAAAAAAGGGAAATATATCACTTTTTAAGGTTTTACACCCCCAATGTCTTCTGCCAGGCGGCTTTCAGCTTATAGATGTCACCCAGGATAATCTTTTTCCCATTGAGGCCGGTGACGATGAAAGCTTTTTCCTTGGTCACTCTTCCGATCTCACCGACGGAGATACCTTTCATAATAGAGAGGAAGGCCTTTTGCTTGGCGGGATGGATGGTCACGACAAACCTGCTTTGCGATTCGGAGAAGAGCAGGTAGTCATCCCGCTCTATCCCCTCAGCCGGGACCTTGCTAAGGTCCATCTCCATCCCGAATCCGCCGGCAAAGGCGCTCTCTGCCAGGGCGACGCCCAGCCCCCCATCAGAGCAGTCGTGGCACGAGGCAATCAACCCTTTCATGATAGCTCCATGGAGTTTGTGATAGAGCTCCTTGGCCTGCTCAGCCCTGACCTGCGGCACCTGGTTGCCGATGCAATTGTGCATGGCAAGGTATTCCGACCCGCCCATTTCCTCATAGGTCTGCCCCACGCAATAGACGAGATCGCCGGCTGCCTTCACATCCATGGTCACGGCTTTGCGCACGTCATCTATCCTCCCCAGGATCGAGAAGAGGACCGTCGGAGGGACGGAGATCTTCACGTCACCGGCCATGAAGTCGTTCTTCATGCTGTCCTTGCCCGAGATGCAGGGGACCTGATAGGCGATGGTGTAGTCGTAGAGTGCCTTGTTCGCCCGCACAAGCTGCGCGAGCTTGTACTCGCCGTCAGGGGTCTTTGCCGACTGCACCGGATCGGGCCAGCAGAAGTTGTCCAGCCCCACCATCCTGGTTGGGTCGCCTCCCACGGCCACGTTGTTCCTGACGGCCTCATCGATGGCGCACGCCATCATTGGGTAGGTATCGATGTCGCTGTAGCGGGGACAGATGCCGTGCGAGACCACGACCCCTTTCAAGGAGTCCAGCAGCGGCCGGATCACGGCGGCATCCCCTGGGCCGTCCGAGCTCTCGCCTACCAGGGGCTTGATTGAGCTGCCGCCCTGGACCTCGTGGTCGTACTGGCGGACAATCCTTTCTTTGCTGCAGATGTTGAGCCTGGAGAGCATCCTTTCCAGGGTGAGGGTGAGATCCGCCGGTAACGGGAAATCAGGCTCCGGGTTTTTGGGGCGCTTCCAGCTGGCCGCGAGGTCCATGCGCGGGGCCCCGTCGTGGAAGAACGCCATGTCGAGATAGGCAACGGTCTCTCCGTGCCAGAGACAGTGGAATGCCTTGCTTTTGGTAAAGTGCCCAATCTGTGTAGCCTCTACTGCCATCTTGGCGGCGAGCTCAAGGAACTCTGCGATCTTAGCAGGTGCTACTGCCACGGTCATCCGCTCCTGGGATTCGGACAGGAGTATCTCCCAGGGATCCAGGCCGGGATATTTGAGAGGGGCGCGCTCGAGATGGATCTCGCACCCGCCGGGCCCTTTCGCCATCTCACCTACGGAAGAGGAGAGCCCTCCTGCCCCGTTGTCGGTAATGGCCGTGTAGAGGCCGCGATCGCGGGCGATGAGGAGGAAGTCGGTCATCCGCTTCTGGGTGATGGGGTCTCCGATCTGCACGGCGCTCGTGGGTGAGGCCTCGTGAAGCTCCTCCGAGGAAAAGGTGGCCCCATGGATCCCATCCTTGCCGATGCGCCCGCCCACCATCACGATCAAATCACCCGGATGGGCCTCCTTGATATGCGAGGGCTCGCCCTTGATGATCCGGGGCATGATCCCGCAGGTGCCGCAGTAGACCAGGGGTTTGCCCACGTACCGCCTGTCAAAGACGATGCTTCCGTTCACGGTGGGGATCCCGCTCTTGTTCCCCCCGTGCTCCACCCCCTCCCTGACCCCTTCGAAGATCCTCTTGGGGTGCAATACCCGGGGTGGAAGGGGTCCTTCCCAGTCAGGCGGGGCAAAGCAGAAGATATCCACATTAAAGATCAGCTTGGCCCCCTTGCCCGTCCCGAAAGGGTCGCGGTTGACCCCCACGATCCCGGTCAAAGCACCGCCGTAGGGGTCAAGCGCTGAGGGGGTGTTGTGTGTCTCCACTTTAAAGGCGAGGCTCCATGCATCGTTAAACGCCACCACGCCGGCGTTGTCCGTGAAGACCGAGAGGCAAGGGTCTTTTTTTCCTAAAGAACGCCTGATGGCCTCGGTGCTCCCTTTAATATAAGTGTCAAAGAGGCCATCGATCACTTCCTCCTTGCCTGCGTCATCTATATAGGTGATGCGGGCCTGAAAGATCTTGTGCTTGCAGTGCTCGGACCAGGTCTGGGCGATGGACTCCAACTCGACATCGGTTATCTGCTCCTTGATGCCGATCTCCCTCCGCTTCTTTTGAACCTCCTCTGCCCTGAGGTAGCCTTGGATGGCCTTCATCTCTGCTAGGGAGAGGGCCAGCAGCCGATCCCTGCTGAGCGCGAGGAGTTGGTCGTCTGTGAGCTCCAAATCGAATTGCTCTACCCGCCCCCCGATCAAGCCCTTGACCTGGGGGACAAGAGGACCTATGCCCTTTTCCGGATCCCATTCCTCTTGGCTTCTGATCTCAAAGCGGTTGATCAAAGGGTTGCCGAGGAGTTCCGTGGCGATCTTTTCAACCTCGGCCTGGGAAAGCCGCCCCTGGATGAGGTACTGGCGGGAGGTGTAGACCTTTTCCTCTGCCTTTAATCTGATTGTCAGACAGGCCTCCAGGGCCTCCCGGGCGGTCCGGCCCACGTTATCCGTTACTCCGGGCAAGAGCCCCACCTCGATCACCCAGTCAAACGTCTGTGCCAGGGGGCGATCAACAGACCAGCGCTGGGTGATGGGATCGCTATAGGCCTCGCTGGCTAAGAGCTCAAGCTGGACCCTGTCGAAAGAGGCGTCGATGGTGTAGCACTCGACGGTCCGCACCGCGTCCACCGCGAGCCCCAGGTCGTTCCTGATCCTCGTTGCTTGCTTTTCACCCAAGGGGTCCCGCAATCCCTGCTTGAAGGCCACCTCTATCCGATGGGGCATCTCTTGCATCCTGCGCCTTCTAGAAAAGTTGTTTTTAGAAATGCATTATACATTACTTGTGTTGGTATTATTTTTATTCTTCCTCTCCCCTTTGGGGAGAGGGAAACGAAATTGGAGCCTCTCTCCAGAGAGAAAGGGATTTAAAAAAAGTTTCTACTGGATAGTATCGAAGAGGCCGCATGCAGACAAGGGAAATCTTAATCTATAGAGGGATTTCCAATGCGTGGATGCCGGACCCGTCATGGGGAATTATTCTCTTTTTCTCCTTGCGCCTTGGGGAGTGTGAAGTAAAAGGTGGCCCCTTCACCCTCTTTGCTTTCGGCCCAGATGCGCCCGCCATGGGCCTCCACCACCTGGCGGGCAATGGCCAATCCCAGCCCGCTTCCCCTGCGGCCTAACGCATCGGTTTGGAACTTCTCAAAGATCTGGGGGAGGACTTTCTCAGATATCCCCGGGCCATCGTCCTTTACCCAAAAGCGAACCATGCCAGCCTCCCCTTTGGCGCCGATCTCGATGTTCCCTCCCCTCCTTCCGTGCAGCACGGCATTGTCCAAGAGGTTCATAAAGACCCTCTTGACGGCCCATTGATCGGCCTCCACCGAGGGTACCTCGCGCATCTTTACCTCCATGTGCAGCCCCTTTTCATTGGCCTGTGGGAGCAGGGCCTCCAACTCCGCATCGATTACCACGCGCGGATCCAGGGACTCGCGTTTCAACGTGTCAACGCCTGAGGTGAGACGAGCCAGGTCCAAGAAGTTGCTCACGAATCCCTCCAGCCTCCTGGCCTCACTCCAGACCCACTGAAGCTTTTGGTGGTCTTTCTCCGGTATCTTCCCTTGCAGGGCGGTGAGGAGCTTTTTGGCAAAGGCCCCCATGGAGATCAGCGGGGAGCGCAGGTCATGGGCCACCATTGCATAGAGTTCCTCTCTGGCCTTCTGAGCTTTTTCGATCTCTCGTTTGGCCTCGGCCAGCACCTCGGTGGCCCTTGTGGCCCCCTCCAACTCCAGTTCGCAGGTCTCTGCATCCAGGTCGCGAGAGGGTTCCTTTTTCCCATTGCGAAGTGCAATCCCCTCAGCCTCCATGAGGAGGGCGAGTTGGGTCTCCAGGACCTGGCGGTGTCTTATTTCATCCCGGGCCAGTTGCTCAAGGAGGGATTTGGCCTCGGGGTCAATGCTCTTTTGGGCGGCCTCCAGATATTCCTGGTAGGCTATGGTCTCCCGCTCGATGGCCTTTTGTAAGATCTCCCTGATATCATCCATGGCACAACCTGGGTACGATTGATTGTTTTTTTCTCTCGGCTCCTTGCTTAGATGAAATCTATGCCTTTGATCTCGGGGATTGCCTCCATCAAGGGTTTTTCGGCCCCCAAACTGAGGGGCACCTCTGGTTCCCCTCAGCAGAGCCTCCCGCCGACGAGTTTCACCTTCACCTGACCGTGCCCCTCATTCCACCGCGAGGAGCTCCACGCGCCCTTTGGCCAGATGCTCCAGCCTGGGTTTGATCTTTTCAACGGCCTCTGCAACACTCTCTGTCCTGCTCCTTAAATTTCAAGTCTAAGGAAAGCAGGATGTCGCAAGGCGACACAATGTCAAGTAACCTACCTCCTCGGACCATCCCCCTTGATGAGGAGTTTGACCCTCTTCTCTATCGCATCCCGGATGGTGCGCATGAATTCTAAGGGCCTGCCTGCCGGGTCCTCCAGCTCCCAATCCTCCACCCTGCCGGAAGGCGTCAAGGGGCAACTCTGCTCGCACCCCATCTGCACGACGATATCAAAAGGGCGGCCTTGATCTTCGATCTCATCCATCCCCCGGGGTCTGCGAAAGGCGAGGTCTATCCCTTGCTCCGCCATGGCCTCGATGGCCAGGGGATTGACCTCTGGGGCGGGTTGATCGCCGGCGCTCTGTGCATCGAATTGCTCCCCACCGTGGTACTGGAGGAAGGCCTCCGCCATCTGACTGCGGCAGGCGTTCTCCCGGCACAGAAACAGGGCGCGCCTTCGCCTTGAGAGGCCTCCTGTCAGCTCCTCACCCTTCTTTCTGGCGTCGGCAAGGGCAGTGGGGTGGCGGGCTATAGCACCCGGGGCTTCCATCTGCCGAAACCCTAAAAATCCCTCGTAGCGCGCGCCAATGGCGTCAAAGAAATACTTGGCGATGAGGTTTGTGCCGGTGAAGAGCTCTTTCCCTTTGGTCGCACCCACCGCCAAAAGAAATCCCCTGCGAAAGGGGGCCTTGGGGTCTGCCAGTTTCAAGATATACCTCCGGGCCCAGAGGGCCTGCGAGCGGTCGATCAAGGCCTTTATTTGGGCCGGCGGGGCGTAAAAGAATATGGGTGTGGCAAGGGCCACCACATCCGCCCTGCGCAGGAGATAGTTCATCTCCCCCATGTCGTCATCTTGGAGGCGGCAGAAGCCTTGCTGCTCGCAGAACCGGCACCCCTGGCAGGGTGCGATATGCTTAAAGGCCACATCGACCTTCATCACCTCTGCCCCCTTTCCCTGAGCACCCTCGAGAAAGGCGGAGAGGAGGAGATCCGTATTCCCCTTTTCCCGCGGACTTCCCATAAGGCCCAGGATAAACATCTGCTCACCTCTTCACAGGCTGTTGAAAAATGCCCATCTGCTGCGTTTCTCTCATCCTTCGTCGTTGCGGCGTACGTTCCAAGTACGCCTCACTCCTCAGGATTTCGAGGGCCTTGCATCTAGGCATTTTTGAACAGCCTGAGTAAAATCACTTCTTCAACGACCTCTTCATTATTATAAACCAGGGTTTAATCCCGCCAAAGGCGGGACTGTTTTCCTTTTTAAGGCCCGGTTCACCGCCTGCTTGGTGAAGTAACCGGCCCGGTGCATGAGGGTGTCGTGAAACTGCCAGTCCACATTCATAGTGGCAAGGCACGGGTAATTGTGGTGGAGGATACCGCTCTTTTCCTCGGCATCCATGACCTTTGTCCCGCGCAATGCCTCGGCCACAAAATAGGTGCTCCCGCAGGGGGCGCTCCTGATCACCCGCACCTCCTTCACCCGGTCGGCCTCCACGACGATCTCGATCGCGGGGTCGCCGAATAGACGGGCAAACTCCTGTATGAGCGGATTTTGGGCATCATCTTCCTTTAAGGCGCAAAAGGTAACGGGAAAGCAGATGGCGACCCCTATCTTCTGGAAGACCTTCTCCAATTGTTTGGCCAGGCCAGGGGGGAGCCAGGCGCGGTTGTCCACCGGCGCGATTACCGCACGAGCGCCCGCGGCCTTGACGATATCCGGCAGCAGCTCTGCCACGCCGGGGTGTTCCCCGAGGCTGATCACCAGATCCGCCTTCGGGCAATTGTGAGGAAGAAATTCCGCGGGGTCCTCCATCATAGGGGGCAGGGAGGAGGTGATTTCCAGGGTCTCTATCTCCCAACCTGCCGGGCCATGCCGCTGCCAGGCCTCGACCATCCGCTTTCCATAGTTCCCCTGTACGATGGCCATGAGCTTCATATCCCCTCCTACATCGCCTCCGTATCCGTCTCCTCGATCATGCGCCCCAGCTCTCTCTTGATACCCGCGGGAAGGCCGACGATCTCCAGAGAAAGGAACCCCTTGATGATGAGGGCTGTCGCCTCCTGCTCGGAGAGCCCTCGGGCCATCAGATACTCGACCTCTTCCTGGGCGATCTTCCCTACCGCCGCCTCATGGGACATCTCCAGATCGGCTGTCTTACCTTCCAGCTCAGGGATGGCGTGGATCCTGCCCTTGTCGGATAGCAGGAGCCCCTTGCACTCCAGGTGCGCCTTTATGCCGGGGTGTTCTCCCACCAGGTGACCCCTGGCGATGATCGTTCCGCCTGTGGAGACGGCGCGCGAGATAACCTCCCCCCGGCACCCTTCTGCCTGAAGGATTATCCGGGAGCCGACATCCATGAGCGAACCGGCCCTCGCCAGCAGCACCGAATTGAAAGTCGCAATTGCTCCTTTACCTTTGAGGGTTGCTACAGGATACATCTGGAGGTCCCTGGCAGGCACAAGACAGATATAATTGGAAATGAAGGTTCCCCCTTCCTCCACGATGACGGCCGACCGGGGTCTCACCGCCATCTCCTCTGCCCAGTTGTGGATCATAGTAAAGGATACAGTCGACCCCTTTTTCACGAAGAATTCGGAGATGCCGACATGCAGCCCAGAGCGCACACCGGGGGCTGTGGCACAACCGGTTATGATATTTAGATTAGATCCTTCCTCGGCGATGATGATGTTGTGGACATCCTGGGCGAGTTTGTCTTCGGTAATATAGAGACAGGCCTGGAGTGGATAGTGAACATTGGCCCCTGGCAGGGAGCGGATATAGTAACCATGCTCTTGGTGTTCGTCTGCCCGCCTCGTATAGACATCCTTGTCTACTGGTACCGCCTTCCACCAATATTCCGTGAGGCCATGATATTTTTCCCGGGCCGCCGTAGCGGACATGATCTCCGCCCCGTCAAATGCGGTGCGGCAGTGGATCACCGAGTGGTCTTTCTGGAAGAAACTCCCAGAGCGCTCTTTCCCCGTAGGGTCGACACCTGTCATCAGGAGGACCTTCTGATCCGCGGACGCGAGCTTAGAGAGATCATCAAGCGGTGGATGCTCGGTTGCTTTCTCCCGATATACGCTCAGGTCCAGATCGCCTGCCGGTTGTGTCTTAGTCTGTTTTTCTTTTGACACTGGGTTCCCCCTTCCGGAAGCAGCGATTACATTCTTCGAAACCGCACTCCCTGATCGTATGGAGCATATCCCGGGGATTGGCCTGACAGGCGATGCGCCCCTGCATGAGGATATATCCCACATCCACATTCACGTAGTCGAGGATATGACCGGTGTGGGTGATGATGAGACCCGATTTCTTGCGTTCCCGATACAGCTCCTTCATGGTCTTATCCCTGTTTGGCTCCCTCTTTCTCCCCAGCAGATGATTGATGTATTCTCCGATCAGCACGATATTCTCCAGATCCACCCCCGACTCGGGCTCATCCAAAAAGACCAGGTCCGGATCTTGGAGGATCAGCTGCAAAAGCTCCGCCCTCTTGATCTCCCCCCCGGAAAAGCCGACGTTGACCTCCCTCTCGAGGAAATCCGTCAGATTGAGGTGTTTGGCATACTCCTCCAAGGCCTTACCATTCCTCTTGGCGCTGGTCTCAATCAGCTTTCGGAGCTTCACCCCACGGATGGCCGGCGGGCGCTGAAAGGATATGCCGATGCCCATCCGCGCCCGTTCGTTTACCGGCAGATGGGAGATGTCTTTCCCGCCGAAGATGATCTTTCCCTTTACCGAGTAGCCTGCAAATCCCATCATGGCGTTCAAAAGGGTGGTCTTGCCTGAACCATTCGGCCCAAAGATGGCGTGGACCTCTCCCTTCTTTATCTGGAGGTCCACCCCCTTGAGGATCTCCTTCTTTCCTATTGATACGTGGAGATCCTGTACTTCAAGCAGGAATT
>MGQF01000069.1:49093-51082 GCA_001797745.1 Deltaproteobacteria bacterium RBG_13_52_11 | reverse complement strand
GGTCCTGGCAAAAGAGTTGCAGGGCTCAGGTTTCAAGATCGTCTCTGGGGGGACCGACAATCATCTCATCGTCATCGACCTGATCAGCAAGGGGATTACCGGCAAAGAGGCAGAGGAGGCCTTAGGGCGGGCTGGCATCACCGTGAACAAGAATATGATCCCCTTTGACCAGCGTACTCCCATGGTTACCAGCGGTATCAGGGTCGGCACCCCCATCGTGACCACCCGGGGGATGCGGGAGAAAGAGATGGTCCAGATCTCCTCTTTCATCGCCGAGGTCCTCGACAGCCATGCGGACCCCGTCGTAGAGACGCGGGTGGCCCAGCAGTCAGAAGAGCTCTGCCGGAGGTTCCCTTTTTATCAGGATAGAATCTCCAAGGATTAGATGGCACGTCCAAGCTGGGATGAGTATTTTATGGAGATCACCCGGTTGGTGGTCGGCAGGTCCACCTGTCTCAGGCGGCAGGTGGGGGCAATCCTCGTTAAGGATAAGAAGATCCTGGCAACCGGATACAATGGCGCGCCCTCGGGCCTGCCCCACTGCTTGGAGGTGGGTTGCCTGCGGGATGAGATGGGTATACCATCGGGCGAGCGGCACGAGCTCTGCCGGGGGTTGCACGCCGAGCAGAACGCCATCATCCAAGCTGCCTATTACGGTGTATCCATCAACGGCGCTACCCTCTACTGCACCAACCTCCCCTGTATCATCTGCACCAAGATGCTCATCAATGCCGGGATCGCGCGCGTCGTCTATGCGGAGGGATATGCCGATCCCCTTGCCCGTCAGATGTGGGAGGGATCCAAGGTGGTTGTAGAGCAGTTTCAGCCGGAACAATTACAGAAGGGTAAGTAGATGCGGTGTCCATCTTGTTCCAGTCTCAGCAATCGGGTGATCGATAGCCGCCTGAGCAAGGAAGGGAATGAGATACGCCGGCGGCGTGTCTGCGATGACTGCCATCGCAGGTTCACCACCTACGAACGGGTGGCCGAGGCCCTCCCTGTGGTGGTGAAGCAGGATGGCCGTCGGGAGCCCTTTGACCGTGCAAAGATCATGATCGGTCTCAGAAAGGCCTGCGAGAAGAGGCCGGTGAGCATAGACAGCCTGGAGCGGGCGGTGGAGCGGATTGAGGGATGGACCCAGGAGCGGGGAGGGAAAGAGATCCCGGCCAGCGAGATCGGGGAGCGGGTCATGGAAGAACTGCACGAGCTCGATGAGGTCGCCTATGTGAGATTCGCCTCGGTCTACCGCCAATTCAAAGACATCAATCAATTCATGAGCGAGCTCAAGGGACTCCTCGAGCGCAGGGAGCGCAAGGGTGTTCACGGGGATCGTTGAAGTGATTGGAAGGGTGACTGAGACGCAGCGCAGGGGAGATCTGTTGCTGCTGACCATTGCTTCCGTGGCTGCGTTGACAGATATGGCGGTGGGTGATAGTATTTGTGTCAACGGGGCCTGTCTGACGATAAGCGCCCTGCGCCAAGGGGGTTTTGAGGCGGATTGCTCCCCTGAGACCTTCCAGCGGACGAACCTGGGGTCCCTCAGGCCTCATGATGAGGTCAATTTGGAGCGGGCTTTGAAGGTCAGCGACCGTCTGGGGGGACACCTGGTGACAGGGCACGTGGACGGAACAGGGTATATCAACGAGGTCACGAGGGGCTCTGGGTCCATGACCATGGCCATCAGGGTCCCACAGGAGTTCGTCTCCTACCTCGTGGAAAAGGGTTCGGTGGCGGTGGAGGGGGTCAGCCTCACCGTCAGCAAGAGCCGGGGTGACGAATTTCAGGTCGTCCTCATCCCCTATACCGCCGGCAACACCACCCTGGGGCAAAAGCGGGTCGGTGATCGGGTGAATATCGAGGTCGATATCATCGGGAAGTACGTAAAGCGGTTTGTGCAGCAGGGGGCAAGCGGGATAGATGAGGGTTTTCTCGCCGAGCACGGATTCGACCGCGAATGATTATGGTTTGCTTCGGAAAGGGGGAGAATCC
>MGQF01000069.1:48811-49050 GCA_001797745.1 Deltaproteobacteria bacterium RBG_13_52_11 | reverse complement strand
GCTCCTTAATTCAGATTTTATGGACAGCGGGATCCCGCAAAGCGGGAGGGGTCCGGAATTCTAGCGATAGCGGATAAATGCTTTTACTTGAACCCTTGAATCCAAGAATCCTAGAACCCTCATACAGTCCGGCTTATTGGAATAGTAACAGACGCCTGGACAGAGGAGAGAGTAAAGAATAATGGTCAACACCATTGAACAGGCCATAGAAGCAATCAAAGCGGGGCGGATGGTCATCC
>MGQF01000069.1:44723-48751 GCA_001797745.1 Deltaproteobacteria bacterium RBG_13_52_11 | reverse complement strand
CCCCCGAGGCCATCAACTTCATGGCCAAGTACGGCAGGGGGCTCATCTGCCTCTCCCTGGTTGAGGAGCAGGTGGAGCGACTCAAGCTCCCCATGATGGTTCATGAGAACACCGCGACCTTCGGTACGGCCTTTACCGTTTCCATCGATGCCCGTCACGGCGTGACCACGGGTATTTCTGCTGCCGATCGTGCGGCAACCATCCTGGCTGCCATTGCTGATGACGCCAAGCCCGAGGACCTGGTCCGCCCCGGGCATATCTTCCCCCTCAGGGCGCGCAAGGGCGGCGTGCTCGTGAGGACGGGGCAGACCGAGGGGTCGGTGGATCTGGCCCGTCTGGCGGGATTAAAGCCTGCCGGGGTGATCTGTGAGATCATGAACGAAGACGGCACCATGGCCCGGATGCCCGATCTGAAGGTGTTCGCCAAGGAGCACGGGCTTGCGATCGTGACCATCGCCGATCTCATCAAGTATCGACTGTACACGGAATCCCTTGTTCGACGGGTGGCCACGGTACAGTTGCCCACCGAGTACGGCGGGGAGTTCACGGGTATCCTCTACGAGAACGAAGTGGACCCCCACCAGCACCTCGCCCTGGTCAAGGGGGAGATCAAGCCCGCAGACATCGTCTTGGTGCGGGTCCATTCCGAATGTCTTACCGGCGATGTCTTCGGCTCGCTGCGCTGTGACTGCGGGGAGCAGCTGCACGCCGCCATGCACATGATCGAGCAGGAGGGGAAGGGGGTCCTGCTGTACATGCGCCAGGAGGGGAGGGGGATCGGTCTGGCCAACAAGCTCAAGGCCTACTGCCTCCAGGAACACGGCAAGGACACCGTGGAGGCCAACGAGGCGTTGGGGTTCGCGCCTGATTTGCGGGACTACGGCATCGGGGCCCAGATCTTGGTCGATCTGGGGCTGCACAAGATCCGGCTCATGACCAACAACCCCAAGAAGATCATCGGGCTGGAGGGGTACGGCATTCAAGTCGTGGAGCGGGTGCCCATCGAGGTCAAACCGCGCCAGGAGAATATCAGCTACCTGAAGACCAAGAAGAATAAGTTGGGGCATGTCCTGAAGATAGAAGGAGCGTGACTATGGCGAAGATCGTCGAAGGGAAGATACGGGCAGAAGGTCTGCGCTTTGGGATCGTGGTGAGCCGCTTCAACAGCTTCATCAGCGAGCGGCTCTTAGAGGGGGCGTTGGATGCCCTGCGCAGAAACGGTGCGAAAGAGGACGCTATCGAGATATACCGGACCCCCGGTTCTTTTGAGATACCCGCGGTGGTCAAAAGGCTGGTGGAGCGGGGTAAATACGACGCCATCATCTGCCTCGGGGCAATTATCCGGGGGGCTACCCCCCACTTCAGCTATATCAGCGCCGAGGTGACCAAGGGGATCGCCCAGTTGTCGCTCGAGAGCTCCATCCCCATCACCTTCGGGGTGATTACGGCTGATACCATCGAGCAGGCCATCGAGCGTGCGGGCGCTAAGGCAGGCAACAAGGGGTGGGATGCGGCCCTGTCGGCCATCGAGATGGCGAACCTCTACCGTGATTTTGGGGGCACAAAGAGCCGAGACCTGCCAGCCTGAGAAGGGCTTCCATTGGGTACGAGACGCAGGGCCAGGGAATTAGCGTTGCAGATGCTCTATCAGATGGAGGTCAATCCCGTTGATCCCCATGAGGCCCTTGAGCTCTTTTGGCGGAATGTAGCAGCATCGGAGGCAGTAAAAGAGTTTGTGGGCAGGATTGTCGAGGGGGTCCACGGGAACTGGAAAGAGATCGACAAACTGATCGCAAGGCACTCCGAGCACTGGCGCCTGGATCGGATGGATTGGGTGGATAAGAGTATTTTGCGGATGGGGGTCTTCGAGCTCCTGTTTTGCGATGACATCCCTCCCAAAGTGGCTATGAACGAGGCAGTGGACCTCGGCAAGAAGTTCGGTGCGGAGGAGTCGGGGGCCTTCATCAACGGCATCCTGGACAAGATCAGCAAGACCGAGGCAAGGGTTTGATTATGGAGCGGAAGGGAAACAGAGCATGGTAGAGAAGGTGGAGAGGATCTGGATGGATGGGGAGCTTATCCGTTGGGATGAGGCGAAGGTGCATATCCTCACCCATACGCTGCACTACGGCATGGGCGTCTTTGAGGGGATTCGTTGCTACCTGTGCCGCGACGGCCGCTCCGGGGTCTTCCGGCTGGCGGAGCACATCGATCGGCTCTTCGACTCGGCCCACATCGCTGAGATCGAGATCCCCTTTTCCCGTAAGGAGATCATGGAGGCGTGCAAGGAGACCCTGCGCGCCAATGGCCTTAAGGAGGGGTATATCCGTCCCCTGGTCTTTATCGGGGATGGGGCCATGGGGGTCCATCCCCAGGACAACCCCATCAGGGTGGCTATCATCACCTGGCGATGGGGGGCGTATCTCGGGGAGGAGGCCCTCCAGCAGGGGACCAGGGTCAAGACCTCCTCCTATGCCCGCCACCACGTCAACGTCATGATGACCAAGGCCAAGATCTGCGGCAACTACGTCAACTCGGTCTTCGCCAAGCGCGAGGCGGTGCGGGGGGGGTACGACGAGGCCATCATGCTCGATACCGACGGCTACGTCTCCGAGGCGACCGGCGAGAACATCTTCATGGTGAGGAACGGGCTCATCAAGACCCCTCCCCTTACTTCTGTCTTGGCCGGGATCACCCGCTCATCCGTCTTTACTATTATCGCGGACAAGGGGATGCAGTTGGTCGAGCAGCGCTTTACCCGGGATGAGCTCTATACGGCCGATGAGGTCTTCTTTACCGGTACCGCAGCTGAGGTCACGCCGGTGCGCGAGATCGACGATCGCAAGATCGGTCTCGGCAAACCAGGCCCCGTCACCAAGGATATCCAGACCACCTTTTTCCAGGCCGTGCACGGCGAATTGAAGCAGTACCAGGGGTGGATCTCATACCTCTGATTATCATGCGTGACCATCTGGGGGGGGATTAGATGTCCCGCCCTACTTTGCATAAAAATCTGAATGGCGGGATGTCGCAGAGCGACAGGGGTTAAATGGGGGTTGTAGTGTTAAATCTATAAAGGCCTCTTCTTTTTGAAGGGGCTTTTTTCTTACATTATCCACCCTCACCCCACCCCTCTCCCGCCAGCGGGAGAGGGCGAATGTATATTAGCATTGTTCGCAGATGACGAAGCTGTCATAGGGAATTACATAGAAGAAAACTCTTATTATTTCCTCTCCCCATGGGGGAGAGGATGGAGGTGAGGGGGAAACATGCCCCTTGAGCTCATCATCGATGGATACAACCTCATCAGGCAGTCCGATAACTTCAGGCGATTGGACGCCCGGAGCCTGGAGCAGGGGAGAGAGGCATTGCTCACGCGCCTGGCTGAATATAAAAAGGTCCGGGGACACCCCATCACCGTGGTCTTCGACGGGTGGGGGGGTGATAGCCCCACGAGCACCGGCACCAGACATAAGGGGATCACCGTTATATACACCGGCAAGGGGGAGCTGGCCGATGAGTGGATCAAGCGCAAGGTAGAAAAGATGCAGTACGGGGCAGTGGTGACCTCTGATCAAGAGATCAAGCGCTATACCGAGCGCCTGGGCATTGCCGCCATCGCATCGCCTGTGTTCGAGCAGCGGATGGAGGCGGCCCTCGCCGGCCACGGAGAGGGGATTGATATTGATGAAGAGGAATGGGACGAAGAAGAATTAGTCGAGGCCAAAAAGAAGGGGCCTGCCAGGCGCTTGTCAAAACAGGAGCGGCGCAGACAGGCGGTCTTAAAGAAGCTTTAAGCTAGAGCTTGTTTTCCTTCCCTTGAAGAAGCCGCCGGATGTTCTCTTTGTGGCGGTAGATAATAAGCACGCCGACGCAGATGCTCAAGATCAGATAGGGCAGGGGGTATCCCAAGAGCCAGATGAGCACGGGCATGGCGAGAGCAGCCGAGAGCGACCCTGTTGAGACCATCCTCGTTATCGCGAACCCACCGGCAAAGACGCAGATATCCACAAGCACTGCCCATGGCA
>MGQF01000069.1:44526-44633 GCA_001797745.1 Deltaproteobacteria bacterium RBG_13_52_11 | reverse complement strand
CCAGGGCAACAGCAGCGACCCACGCTTGTGACTGGACCAGCCCAAAGGCGATGCAGACCGGGATCAGGCCCTTGAGCACATCGCCGATGAGGGTCATGGCCCCTAAG
>MGQF01000069.1:44279-44470 GCA_001797745.1 Deltaproteobacteria bacterium RBG_13_52_11 | reverse complement strand
AACCAGCGACCCCCGCGTCCCGAACGCGGTGCTCTAGCCAGACTGAGCCACATCCCGACAAGGGAAACCTTACTATAACTTTGTCTAAATGTCCACCCTCATCATTGCAATGTTTTTGATAAAGAGTATAATATAAAATCAAACATTTGGGGGTATCTTATGAAGTACAAAGTAAATCTCAAAAAAACTGA
>MGQF01000069.1:31331-44260 GCA_001797745.1 Deltaproteobacteria bacterium RBG_13_52_11 | reverse complement strand
GTCCCTGGGTTGCCAGGGTGCTGGTCTCAGGGTGATACGGAAAAAGAGGCATTGGAAAATATTACTGACGCTATTCAGGCATACCTAGAAACTGTTGACGATCTGAGTAAAAGCCATATCTCCTAGCTTCTGCAAAAGGCTGGTCTCTAGCTAAATATATGGAGAGGGAATGAAATTACGGAATTAATGGACCTGCAGCCCCTCGTCCGTATATAATCCTAAAAATGGACAAAAAGCGAAATAGTTTCCGATATGAACCAGTAACGCGCCACGCTCCCATCCTGATTGACGGAGGAATCATATGTCAGCAATTAACATCTTCATAGATGGGACTTGGCTTCTCGTGCAGTGTGCAGCCGGGCAGACACTTGCTAATACAACCGAGAAGCCGAACACACGTTTCCCGCTCGACTTCCAGAAACTCAATGCTGCGCTTCTCGAATTCGTGCAGAACAATGGCGGTGCCTGCGACCATGTGGGCAGCTGTTACATTGCTTGCTCCATTTTTGAACTCCCACCTGATTTTGACGATTGGCCCAGCCATTACCTCGACTTAACAACGGAGAACATCGAAAAAACGAAAAGGTCCGTATATGCAAGAGGCGCTTTTGTTAAAGATGCCCTTACAGTGGGCTACTCATCCGATGCTGTGTTCCGTCCGCCAATTAAGGATTACATTGTGCGTAAACTCGCAACGCGGACCTACCAAGAAAAACAAGTTGACACGACCGTTGTCGCCCTCTTGGTTCGATCTGCCATTACTCAACCGCATGATTTTCACATTCTCGTAACTGGGGATTCAGACATTCTCCCTGCTGTCAAGACGGCTTATCCTGAGTACACGAAGAATGTTGTTATTGCCACAACTCATCCGGACGAATTGAAAGCATCACATCGTCAAACATCCTTCTCCTATTTGGACTTCGACTTCCGAGTGCCACCGTTCTATTTCCAGGATCACGCTGACAAGCTGATTGGAGGCAAATTTGTATACAAATGTGGAGAGTGCGGAAAGGTATTTACTCGCCTAAACGAGATTTCAAAAAAGGCGAGGCCATATTGTATCAATCATAGGCCGCCAGGCTCTTAATCTGCCTCCCGGGAAGATAGTGGGGGACGTTGATTCTCAGACCGCATTTCTCTCGCAGTTAGCAGGACGGCGGTCGGAAAACTACGGGACGTAGGTGCATAAGGTACTTAGCAAAGGCAGGTAAGGAAGTTGTCCGTACACCAGCGTCCCCTCTATTCGTCACGGCAAAGAAACCTTCAATGAGGCGACGCAAATGCAAAAGATGATAGGATGGTTAAAGAAAAAAGTAGGTGGGCCAACTTTTTGGGGGGTACTTGGTGTCGTCGGAATGTGTGTAACCTTTGTAATTGGCTATTATTTTCCCCATGAAAGAAAGCCTAGTATTTCTTTTGAAATTACAAATGAAGCAAATGTGCTTGATGTTCATAAACCTTTGAGGGATCTTACTATTCGTTTCCGGGGAAAAGATATCCAAGGGGAAGATCTAAACCTTCGAATTTTCACAATCCGTATCGAAAATGCTGGCGGGGTCGATATATTAGAGAATCATTATTCCTCATATGATATTTGGGGTTTTCAAATACGCAACGGGAAAATTATTGAGGTAAGATTGATAGATAGCAATGATAATAATATCAAAAGGGAATTGAACCCCCAATTGCTTAAGGAAGACACTGTTCAATTTAGAAAGATCATCTTTGATAGAAGAGCGTTTTTTACTCTTGAAGTTCTTGTCTTACACCCGAGGAACACGTTGCCAGAGCTAATTCCCTGTGGAAAAATTGGAGGAATACCTAGTACTATAGCTGCTTACCCTCGGTCTGATAAAAGTAGGAAGCCTTTTCTGCTTGAATTCTTACACGGCAACATATTAATTCATGCTGTCAGGTTTCTCGGATATCTCTTTACAGTTGCATTATTTATTATAGCTGTGGGGTTTCTGGAAGTTACAATCGAACGTTTACGAAAAAACAGAAAAACAAAAATGCGTAGGAATGAGGCCAAAAAAATACTAGGCATCGAATCTTTGAAAGAAAGAAGTAAAAGCAAAATATTAGCAGATGATTATGTTTTCGGCGGGCTAGAAAAATTGAAACAGCTTCAAGCGCTTTTGGAAGATAAAGAAAAATTAAGTAAAAAAATTAAAAAATATAAAAAAGCCAATAAAATAGAAAAACTTTTAGTAGAATTTAAAGATATTGATCCTAAATCTAAAGATGTCGTTGACGTTCCTGATTTTTACATTGATATGATGTTAATTGAAACAGGTTATAAGTCTTATAAAGACATACCCAAAATTGACTTTGTTAAAGAAGGTTTAATAAGAGAAGAAAATGGTAAGATAATTATAGACAAAAAATTCAAAAACCTCTTAGATCGTTTTATAGTAGAATTAGAAGCTTAAAATAGGGACGAAAAGAGCTTGTAGTTTCTGAATTGACTTGGCAAGGAAGATGGGTTAGCCAGGGGGCAGAATGGGCATGGGTTGTGGGGGTGGTAACTTCAGCTATGGTTCGTGTGGCCCATGCTGAGTATCTGTCAGTAATCAAATAATAGCTGTAAGTTCATTCAGAAACAATGTTTTCTTTAGGGTCCCTGTTTGTGCTACCATCTACTGAGAAATATATATCATGACTTTCTAGCCTTGGGGAGAAGATAGTAAGGCGAGGGGAAGGTGCCGTATACCCTCCTCTCCCCGCGGAAAATGAGAGTGAGGGGAGTATAGATGCCATGTAATGAAAGGAGGGGCAGATGAAAAAGAAACACATAGTGGCTTTGATCGGGGTGATAGTCTTAATGCTGACGCCGCTGATTGCTCGCGCGATGAGCGGGCATACACCAGGCCCAAACCGTGCACCCATGGCACAAGCCGGTATGGATCAAACCGTCGCACCTTATGAGATGGTGGTATTGGACGGAAGTGGGAGCTTTGATCCTGAGGGGGACCCCCTCACGTACCAGTGGGACTTGCTGGCTGTCCCTCCGGGCGGACGTGCCAGGTTGACAGGTGCGCAGGGCATGCAAACCTGCCGCCTTTCACCGGATGTGGCTGGGGCATGGATTATCCGGTTAACCGTGGGTGACGGCCGCTTGTACTCGGAGGGGGACGTCGTGGTGATACGGGCAAAAGAGCCCGCCACCTTGCCGACAAAGCCGGACCTGAAGGTCACGGGCATTCAGCTGCTGGGAAAGGCTGAATCCGGGAAAACATATATTAAGAAGATCAACGCGCAGCTGAAAAACAGTGGTCTTAATTGGACGGGGCCCCTTGAATTCAGGATCCTTGGGATCGACAAGCTGATCGGAGGAAAATTTACGCTCGATGAGATGGTTACGCTTGACCCCTTCTGCTTGACGCAGGGGGCTGAAAAGTCGTTTACGCTCATAGGCCGGGACATTGAATGGCCGGCAGATGTAGCAGCGATTACCTTTGCAGTATCGGCTGATCCTAATAATAGGGTTAATGAGATAAATGAGCAAAATAATATGAAAGACGCAACCGTGCAGCGCACTCAAATGCAGCAGGCGGGAGGAACGCCCCCCTATGCCCCGCGCCCTGATTTAGAAATAACCGACATCAAGGCCACAGGCATGTATCAAGGGAAATATATTAATGAGCTGCAGGTGAAAATGAGGAATAACGGGAGCAATTATATAGGGCCGGTTGATTTCAGGTTAGATGTCCTTCATCAGGCCGTCTCTTTATTGTATAAAACGATCACCATAGATCAGGTTTGCTTAAGACAATCGGATGAGACATGGATAACGTTAAATCGGCGCGAGATCGCATGGCCCGCGGACGCTTCATCGTTGCGGTGTTATGTAACAATCGATCCCCTCGGAAAAATAAATGAGTTACATGAGGAAAATAATGCTTTGCAAAGAGAGATTTCACGTGGTGCCATGCTCCCCTGCTGTAATATTCTCGTATCACAGAATATCGGCCTCAGAGATTACCGGGCACGCATGTCAACCCTCAAGCAAGGAGAACGATTCACCTTTGACTGCACGGGGGGGGATGCATTTGATTTCTTTTTTACGTTACAGAATTTCTGCTACCGCAATAATTCGATAGAATTATACGTTGTTTACGATTGGACACCTTTACAGACAGATGGAGAAAATATCATTCTCAAAAAAGGCCTCAAGATCAATAATATCACGGCACGGGCGGATTATCCTGTTTCGATCCAAGATCTTAAGATCCCTCGGAAGAAGAAATTTGAAGAACAATATACAACGTTTGCTATCGTGGCACGTCATGATCGGGGGTATGACGTGCTCTTTTCCGCCCCGGTCAAGATCACACGATAATTAAGGAGAACATGGCGAAACAAGCGAGGAAGCAGTTGACTGTTAAAATAGGGGCAGCGCATCAATAGGCGTAGATAGTCCCGTAGGGGCGGTGGCTGTAGCACTCTCTTTCGTTAAGAAATACTTAGTGAAGAGTCTAGGCCTGACGCGTAACTATCTCATCACAGAGACTTTTTTCTGGAGCCCGGCCGCCGCTTGACAAATCAAGAGCAAGCCTGACATACTATCTATGGTTACCTTACCGTGTAGTAATGGTATGTAGTGATATCCTCATAAGGAATAAAAAGAAAACAGGAGGATGCACGGTATGGCTGACATTTTTAGCTTGGACGGCAAAGTGGCCGTGGTTATCGGCGGCGGCGGTATCGGCAAGGCCCTGGCCCTGGGGCTGGCCCGGCAGGGGGCTAAGGCCGCTTCCCTACATCCGATAGGACGTCTGGCCAAAGCTGAGGAACTCATCGGGGCTTGCGTCTTTCTCGCCTCCCCGGCCTCGGACTACATGACCGGCCAGATTATATATGCTGATGGCGGACGCAGCTATATCGTCTAGATACCGGGGGTATTCAAGACAACAGACAGATATAGAAAGGATGGTATATCATGAAACTGGTTAAAAAGGGACAAGGTCAACCAGACCAGGCACCGGGCCACTACGGTCAAGCAGGTATCACCATGCTGGCGGCCGGCAAAGACACCCAGCGCGTAAGCTTCATTATTTCTCATTTTGTGCCGGGCGGTGGCGTTAATAAGGGCGCCGCGCCGGGGGAGCTTATCTACTACGGGCTCACCGGATCGTTGCGGGTTAAAACCAACAGCGAGGAATTCATCCTGGAACCGGGCGATGCGATATACATTCCCGCCGGTGAAGAACGCGAGTTTCAGGCCATCGGCAGTGACCCGACCACTATACTGGTCGTCTTCAGTCCGAACCCCAAATAGCCCGAACTCAGCCCGATTGTGATATAGGTAAGAGAAGAGGTTCAAGTATCCCAATGTGAACTGCCACACTTCGGGAAGATAGTCACTAGAAGAGGGTCATCTATAAAAAAGCTGGCTTTGTCAAGACAAAAATATCCTGTTGGGTCTAAAGAATAGATAGCCCATCGGTGGATTGCTTGTTTTGCCACAAGATATTTTGGGGACGTTGGTTCTCACAGTGCTTTTTTCTTGGTAGAATCTACTTAATTTCGCGAGATAAGTTATGCATTCTTGGAACCAACGTCTCTAATGCTTTGCTGTTTGGCAATAGCGTGAGTCTTATGTCTCTTAAATAGTATTAAGGAGGGAGCCATGGACGATCTGCACGAAATCTTCACGGTCTTTAAGAAGGATTTTCCCGAGATCTATCAGGGACATGAGGCCTTGGGAAAGAAGATTCACGAAGAGGGAGGGCCACTTCCGGAAAAGGTTCGTTGGCTTGTCAAGCTGGCAGTCTCAGGAGCGTGCAGACATGCGCTAGCCCTTGAAACACATATTGTGAAGGCACGAAAAGCAGGGGCGACAGAGGCAGAGATCAAGCACACACTGCTTCTCATAATCCAGACAGCAGGATTCCCAACCTTCATGGAAGCCTATTCGACCTACAAGAGGATGACATAGAGGGAAGTCAAGGGGGCCAGATATATTTTGTTGAACGTGCAGTAAGAAGTGAAGTAAGGTTAGAGATCAATAATCGCGTTAAGAGATTAAGAAAGGAGGTGTACATCGGAAGAAAAGGAACTGAGTATAAAGTATGTAGGAAGGTAATTATTCTAACGTTAGAAGGAGGGATAGCATGAAGAACAAGGTATTGCTTGGGTTAGTGGTGTTAACGGTAGCGGTGACGTTCTTATGTGGTGGGTGTGCCCAAAAAAAGGAACTACCACCCAAAGATAAAATTCGTATTGGCCAGGCAGTCTCTCTTTCAGGTCCACTTGCTTCCGGTAACGCCGCAGCAAGTTCGCCGTACTATGATTTATGGGTTAAGGACGTCAATGCCGAAGGTGGTATCTATGTAAAAGAATATGGAAAAAAATTACCCGTAGAGCTTATCATATACGATGATAAATCTGATGTCGGCACGATGACGAAACTGCTGGAAAAATTGATCACGGAGGATAAGGTTGACTTTATATTACCACCCTGGAGCACTGCAATGCTCTTTGCTGCTGCCCCGATTGCCAATAAACATGGGTATATACTCATCGGCGGTGCCGGAGGGGCGGAGAAGCTCAAGGAGGTTAAGCTGCCCTACTTCTTTCAGGTCTTGAATTTTTCCGAGACCCAGGTGCCAACGCTGGCTGACATCCTCACGGAACTCGGGGTGAAGAAGGTGGCAATTATCTTCATTGGAGACCTCCATGGCGTAGAATATGTAGGTCGCGCTGTCCCAGAATTTACCAAACGGGGATTGGAGGTTGTTTTGAAAAAGGAGTACCCAATGGGTGTGAAGGATCTATCCCCTCTGCTGAAACAAGCTAAGGCCCTTGGCGCCGACGCCTTTTGTGGCTTCAGCTATCCTGATGAGTGTATGCTCGTTACCGGACAGGCGATGGGGATTGACTACAATCCTAAGGTCTTCTTCCTCAGCGTGGGGCCTGCCTTTACGTTTTATAAAGATGCGTTTGGCCCGGCTGCAGAGGGGGTCATGTGTGGTGGTGCCTGGAACGAGAAGACCTCCCCTGGAGCCAAGAAATTCGCTGAGCATTACAAAGAGGTTACAGGGAAAGAGATAGGTAATTACTGGGGTGCGCTCTACTTTTACTCTTCGATGCAGCACTTTAAGCAGGCGGTAGAGAAGGCCGGCACCATCGACCAGAAGAAGATCAGGGACATCATGGCTAAGTCGAAGTTTGACACGGCCTTGGGGCCGTTCTGGTACGATGAGAGGCAGATCTTTGTCAATCATCCCGGTGAAATAGGGCAGTGGCAAAAGGGGGCCTTTGAAGTCGTAGATCAGGGGAAGAAGCGCACGGCAACCCCTATAGTAAAACCTGCGTGGCCAAAGAAGAAATAGATATGGAGTTTGGCATAAACTCGAGAGACCACGCGCTACCTCAGCTAAGGTCTTGAGAGATAAAGCAAGGGCACCAGATCATGAGCAGTGATGAATGGCTGGTGCCCTTGCTTTTTTGCAGGTCCAGGAGAGTCAGGTCTATTTTGTTGACATAGCATCTTTTCTGGTTCCTGTTGTCAGGGAAAAGGCTAGCTTTTTGTTTTAAGATACTTTATCCCCGCCCCACGTTATAAAAAAATCCTCTTGTTCGATCTGTGATATGGTATACTAGTGTACCATTAAATAATCGGAGGATTGTTATGGCGTTGATCACCTGGGATCAAAGTTTTAGCGTTTATGTGGAATTTATCGATAAGCAACACCAGATGCTTGTTCACATGATAAACGATCTTTATGATGCCATGCTTACCGGCAAAGAAAAAGATGCGATAGGAAAGCTCATTGATCGGTTATATACGTATGCAGCGATGCATTTTTCGCAAGAAGAACATTATTTTGACTTATTTGGATATCCTGAAACTGATAATCATAAAAAAGAGCATAATGATTTTGAGCAAAAGGTCTCGGCGTTTGAAGCTGATTTCAAAGAAGGCCGGCAGAGTTTATCTAAGGACATAATAAGGTTTCTCAGTGATTGGCTGGTAGAGCATATTAAGAGAAGCGACAAGAAATACGGCCCCTTCCTTAACGAAAGGGGAGTGAAATAACACGTACATTCTGCACTGCGCATCTTGATTTAAAAGATAAGGAGTCAGGGTTCGATCTTGAAATATTCCATTCTCCTACGATAATTTAAGTCGAAAGGATATAAGTATCTGCTCTCAAAATTTACTCCTTTGCGCTACAGAGGAAGCTGTCCGAGCTTCCATCTCGTTCTCTTTCACGATGTCGTCATAGCTGATGAGCGCCAATCCGCCTTTGTGGTGGACCAGGAGGCACTTCCTCTGTGGGAAGATATTTCTGATCTCACCAGTGCACGTGGTTCCTTCTCTGTTCAAATTGATTGTAATTTTATCGTAGACTTTAAACATGTCTTGCTCCAAGGCATGCTATTATTCCGCTTCCATCTTCTTTACGTTGTATGGCTCCTCAAGGTCTTTATCCCATAAGAAATTACCATTATCATTGAATGAGTCCTTTATAGCCTCAAAGTATTCATCACACAACCCCAACGTCTTCTTGACCCTCTCCTTAGTCTCGTCGCTCATACTCATTTTATTTCTTCCTCAATTTGTATGATGCAAGCAACGTACCAAGAACCATTTGCATATACTCCCGTAAGTCAGCGTCCCGAGCGGCTTTCCAACTATGTGCACTATAGTCAGGTAGTGGAATGCCTTCGAGTGCCTTTTGTTGTCAGCCAGAATGCCTTCTTTTGTCATTCCCCATTAATTCTCTCAAAAACAAAGGATGAGGCAATAAACTGTCAAAAGTCGTCAACTCCATGTCAAAAAATCATTGACAACCCACTGAAATTGCATAATATGAGTCCAATGAAGATGGCAACGGGAGATTAAAGGTGAAAAAAAGGGAAGGGATGAAGCCTCCTATGTCGAAGGATCGGAAGATGGTAGCAGCTCAGATCGTGTTGGTTTTCTTTCGTTAACGTGTTTTATCGCAGGGGCAGTCGCGACCAAGGGCAAATCGAGCGCTGCTACGAAAGGACATTCACATGGGTAACGCACGTATGAAAAAAATCTTCATGGTGATTCTTCTTGTATTTCTTTTTTTGGGATGTGCGACAATACCACAAGGTCCTTTGAAATCAGATGAAGTGAGGCTTACCGACCTAAAAATCATTGAGACAGGCGATAGTGGGAACGGAAAACTCTATAAAGCGATCGTAAGGTACCAGCATGGAGAAAAGATAAGACCTGAGGACATTAGGGCAGCGTGCACCACCTGGGACTGGTCTTGGAAGACGTGAACAGGCTCCAGCCCCCGGTCCGAGGGGCCTCAATGCTGGACGCCAGCGAAGATTGACGACTCCACTATTGAAGTGGAAGGGTCTGTCGATGTACATAGTACATATAAGATTAAGATATTTGTGCCATTTCTGGTTGACGGCAAGGAAATGAAAAGCAATATAATCGCCGTAACACACAGCTTCTGATCAGTTGAAAAAAAAGAGGGCAGAGCTACTTTAAGAATGCCTGCAACGGCGGCTCACAAGAAAGAGAGATACCTACCGTACTACACTGTTTTTAAAAGACTTCGACTACCAGTGACGATGTCATTCAGGCATTTTTAAAAGCATATATTCCGCTGCCTTTTTTTGTGGTAAGATGTAAAAGGAAATACAAGGCAGCCAAAAGGGGAGAAAGACAAATGAAAAAATTTGAGAAGCTCTTCGAACCTTCGCACATAGGCCGGTAAAGACCAGGAATCGGATATATAAAACAGGTGCGTCTATGCCGTTTTGGCATGAAGACGAATTTTATATGAATCCAATAACCTTAGCCTTCTAAAGAAAGAACTGGTGTCAAACTCCGACTACTGACTAAAGAGTTGTAGGCGGTAGAGGCGGAGATGTGGTAGGACATGCCCAAGAGAGATTTCCACAAAAAATGAAAAAAGATAAGGCAATAACTCAACGAAGGGAGCGTATCTTCTTTAAGATCAGTCACGAGTCGAGGTTTGATCCTATACCGTTGCCATTGGCGACTGCAAGGAACCCCGCATAATATCAGATGCCATGGCTTGTGCTTGACGCATTGCTCATAAAAATATAAGAAGTATAAATCTTCATCAGAAGGAGGCGCAGTATGACATTAGAGGAAATGGAAAAAAGGCTGAAGACCACAGAAGATGCTTTAAAGAAACTGGAAAAAAGGGTCAATGTTACCGAGGATATTCAGGAGATTCACCAGCTGCAAAGGCGTTATGTCAATGCCCTCATTTGCATGGAATGGGACGAGTGCTCGGACTGTTTTGCGGAAAACGGAAAAATAGATGTCTATCTACACGATCCCGTTAAGGGCAAAGCGGCAATTACCAAGTGGTTTAAGGAGGAGCTTTCTGTTACTCATGCCGGCAAGGAAGGGGACATTGTTGTTCACCCCATTATCTCTGTTGATGGCGACAAGGCCAAGGGCAAGTGGCTGCTCTATATGATGTATGCCTACCCCCGCACCGGACAGTCACTATTCTGGGTACAGGGATTCTATGATATGGAATACATAAGAGAGAATGGTACATGGAAAATTAGCTTGATGAAGTGGACTGAACGCATGGGGCTGCCTGGCGGTGGTCCGCCAACAGGCCTCTGGTAGTGATTCGACAACAGGCCTTTTTTAATAAAGATATTGGCGCTGATGGATCTGCTGAGCCGATTTCTATCAAAGGGAAAAGAGTAGAAATGAGCATGAAAGAGCAACCCTTTTTATTTGATATAAGAGTGGTGTTTTGAAACGTATTGATTTAATACTTTTAAAAAAAGAAAGGATGGTCAATGAACATGAATGAAACGTTAACAGTCATCAAAAACAGAAGGAGTATAAGAAAATACAAGGCAAAGCAGATAGGTGATGCAGAATTACAGGCAATAGTAGAGGCTGCCCTGTTTGCGCCTAATGCTATGAATCAGCAAAAATGGCATTTCACGGTGATTCAGGATAAGGCTATGCTGGATAGGTTTGTAAGTATAATAAAAGAAAACATACTGAATTCAGGTATTGAGTTCTTAATAGGATTGGTGAAAAACCCTGACTATCACACCTTTCACCATGCACCTGCGGTTGTTTTAATTACAGGAGATGAACAGGCTCGTTTCATTCAAATCGATTGTGGAGCAGCGTTACAAAGTATAGCATTGGCAGCCGAATCACTCAGCATAGGTTCATGCCCTATTACATCCTCCATTTTCCTTTTTGCATCAGAAAAGGGAAATGAATTAAAAAAGGAATTGGGCATTCCAGATGGGTACAATTTTATGTGCTCTATAGCCCTTGGATATAAAGATGGCGAAATTCCAGCCACGCCACCAAGAAATAAAGGTGTAATTAATTATATAAAATAGACAGGTTATTGTATCGCCCCCCTGGAAAGGAAACCCTCATTATCGAGAGCGAAAAGGGTCTATTTTCTTTGCATTATATTTTTTCTCATACTAGGTCATAAAGGGAGGTGGGCCTTGAGATTGCATATTTTGCTTACGCCTCCTTCTTCCTACGAGAATTTAGGTCCAGACCAAAAACCTTATCTCCTATCCCAGTCCCTGAATCGGGGGGCTTTTTGTTGCCCGAAAGAGATAAGTGTGGTGACAAGAAAGAGATATACCAATCGCCTTACACTATTTTAAAAGACTTCGGAAAGGATTAAAGGACCTTGGTATGCAGTCATAGCCTTCCAATTTAAAAAAGGAGAAAGGAGGGTGTGTCATGGAAGATAGACTTGGCGAGGAGGAGTGGAAAAAAGTAGAAATCATCGGATATTGTCCCTTGATGTCGCAGGGGGCGAATATGGTGGATTGTAAAAAAGAAGAGTGTACCTGGTGGAGACAGGCTCAATCGGGTCGTCCCAAAGGAAAGGCAGCGTGTGCAGTCAACGAGCTTATCTCCCAATTGGGCACACTGGATAGTATGCTTCAAATCACTATTAAAGATCTTGTCTCCCAGTTGGTTATCTTTAATGGGAGGTTTCAAGCCTCGATACAGAACATAGATAAGAAGTGAGGAGCAGCGAGCATATAACCCTTCAGTCTAGCCATGAGCCACGGAGGCTACCATGAACAACGAGGACGTCAAGAAGCGGACAAAGGAGACGGCCAAGAAGCTCTTCGACAAGGGGGTTAAAATGGATCCCCCCTACCTTCTGTGGAAGGAATTTGACAGCAAGCTGGCAAACGATTTCTCACTGTTCATCACCGGCAACTTGTATTCCCGAACCGTGCTGACGCTCCAGGAGCGTCAGATGGTTGCCTGCGCCATCTTGGCTGCCGCGAGGTCCGCCAATGAATTAAAGCTCCATGTCAATGCAGCATTGAACGTCGGCTGTGATCCCAGAAAGCTGGCAGAGGTATTTTTCCAGTGCGCCACCTATTGCGGTATGCCCACGGTAAATATCGCCCTCGAGGTTTACCGTGACGTACTCAAGGAGCGAGGTGAGTGGCCCCTTAATAAGGGGTAACACAAGAAGAAGAGAGGGATTATTGAATTCATCCCCTTATGTGCACAGCACCATACTTTTCTTTTCTTTTTAATCACACGTCAACGACAGTCGGATCGTTTTCTGAAGGGGTAATTTTCCATTCCTGCTCATCGAAATCGAAATCTGCTATTTTATCAAGGGGAAGTTTGATATACTTGCCATTGCCCTCTGCTGCTATGGTGCCGTCTGGTAATAATAGTTCTCCGGTCCCTTCAAAGACGCGATTTTCCTCTTTCGTGATGCGCCCGATAACCCGTAGCTCTCCATCCAGTGGGATGGGCCTTTTGTAGCGGGTAGTAAACTCAAGGGTTACGCCCCAAATCTCTCCGTCATGTTTAGTCAAAATTGCGCGCCCAATGGTCTCATCTAAGATGGCTGCAGCAATGCCTCCATGGAGACGGCCGGGATAGCTCTGGTGTTCTTCAAGGGGTTTACAAACGG
>MGQF01000069.1:30224-31292 GCA_001797745.1 Deltaproteobacteria bacterium RBG_13_52_11 | reverse complement strand
TCAGTCCGAATGCATTTTTTAATCCGCACACGAGGCACCTTTTGCTATTGGGCTGTTTGCGGGTAACGTGATAACGCATAGCGTTTCTCCTTGGTTATAAAGTCAAAGACGTAATGACCCCAATCGTCATACACAATGCTATGCTGCTCTTCTCATGTGGGGAAGTCTTTTTTAACACAAAATGAGACGTTATAAAAGGTGTATAAATATCACGCCTTTCATAATTGCCAGCTTTCTACCATTGACAAAAGAGGGGGTGAGGGATTGAAATATGAGGATGATTTAAGGCCAGACCTCACAAACACGTCTCCCTTTCCAGCCCCTGATATTGCCTGCGGAGCGGGGATGTGATAGGTTAATTACACGTGTTTCGCGCTGTCGCTCTTGTGGATAACGCAAACCGGGCGAGTATTTCTGCGCTGACAATAGGCGGAAAGGGATATGGCGGTTATGGATGATAAGGGATCCTTCGAGATCGCGTTCCAACCCTTGGGTCTGAGAGATCGATTCCCGGCGGGCCAGTCGCTTCTTGACTGCGCACGCCGATCAGGGATCGATTTGGTCAGCCTCTGCGGGGGTGCAGGCACTTGCGGCAAATGCAAGGTACAGATAGTTGCCGGTGACGTATCTGAGCCCCTCCAGAAGGAGGAGGAGACACTTTCAGCTGAGGAGATTTCGCAGGGATACCGCCTCGCCTGCCAGACATATGCAAAAAGTGATCTCGTTTTAAACGTGCCTGCAGAGTCTTTAAGCGCCCCACAACGGCTCCAGGTGGAAGGGTTGGAAACATCCGTCAGCCTTGACCCTGTTATTCAGACCTATGACGTATCTGTGCCAATCCCTTCCCTGTCGGACGTAAGGGGGGATGATGCGCGGCTGTTTGAGACCCTTGAGAAGCAGCATGGCGTTGCCTGTAAAGGCATAGATGAGGCGGCGTCACGCAGCCTCTCTCCTGTGCTGCGGTCCCTTAATTGGGAGGTCTCTGCTTCGGTTCGCGACGCCGAGGTAATAGCTCTAGACCCTTGGGGCCGCCGCAGGCTCGGCATGGCCGTCGACCTCGGGACAACT
>MGQF01000069.1:13144-30216 GCA_001797745.1 Deltaproteobacteria bacterium RBG_13_52_11 | reverse complement strand
CGGCTATCTCGTTGATCTAGAAACCGGCATTACACTATCCGCCAAGGGGATTATGAATCCCCAGATTTCATATGGAGAGGATGTTATTGCGAGGATGGTCCGCGCCCAAAGGTCTCCTGAAGACGCATCAGCCCTTCAGAAAAAGGTCGTGGAAGCCCTTGCCATGCTTTCTGAAGAGCTTTGCCAAAAGGCTGGCGATACCCGGCCTGAAGAGATTAAGGAGATCGTCGTGGTGGGCAATACGGCCATGCACCACCTCCTGCTGCGCCTCCCGGTGGAGCAATTGGCAAGGGCCCCCCATGTACCTGCAATCAGTCGAGCCATGGATATCAAGGCACGCTCTGTGGGGCTTTCTGTTGCTTCTGGCGCGTATGTCCATCTGCTGCCCAATATTGCCGGATTTGTCGGAGGTGATCACGTGGCCGTGCTGCTGGCAGTTAAGGCCTGGGAAGCTGAGGGCCCCCTTTTGGCGATAGACATCGGGACCAATACAGAGATATCCTTGGCGATCCGAGGCGAGATTAGCAGTGTCTCGTGCGCGTCGGGGCCGGCCTTTGAAGGCGCCCATATCTCCTATGGCATGCGCGCCGCCCCAGGGGCCATTGATCATGTGCGCCTTACGGGTCAAGGTATTCAATACCATACCATACACGGCGCAAAGCCGGCGGGTATCTGCGGATCAGGCGTCTTTGACACGCTTGCGCAGCTTTTTCTTAATGGCATTATTGATAAAGGGGGGAGGATACAGGGAGATCACCCCCGCGTTCGCGATAATCAGAAAGGCAGGGAGTTTGTGATCGTCAGCGAAGAAGAGAAAGGCGGCAGCCCTGTGATCACGATCACTCAGGAGGACGTGCGCGAGCTTCAACTGGCAAAGGCGGCCATTCAAACCGGTATTCTGATACTCTTACAAGAGAAGGGGCTTTCGGATGAAGCGATTAAAGAGGTTGTTGTCGCAGGGGCCTTTGGGAGCTATCTTGATATCTCAAGTGCTATCGCCATCGGGATGCTCCCGGCAATTCCCCTCAACCGCTTTCTCCAGGTTGGGAATGCTGCAGGGGCGGGGGCAAAGGTCGCACTTGTCTCCAGGGCAGCACGTGAAGGGGTTCAGCAATTGGTCCGTAACATTCACTATATTGAACTTGCGGGGGTCCCTGATTTCCATAAGACGTTCATGCGCGCCCTTTCCATCGGATAAGAGAATAGGAAGATACGCTACCTCTCCATAATATCGACTTGGCTTTTCATTATTTGCCTGGCGCTTTTTCTCCTTACTATCACATGATGCCAAAATCCTCATGACGGACAGCTGTGCCAGGAGGGCACATCACAAAGCCGTTCTCATGGGGGCCATGGATCATTTTTTTTAGCAGTTCAGTGGTTCCCTTAATCTCATCGTAGCGCAGGTTGAGTTGTTGTGCGCTTTTCCGGGCGAAGTCATAATATGTCTCCTGATCATCATGCCCCATGTCAATATACGCAAGCCTTGTATAGTTTTTAAGCATCGCCCTTTGAACTTTTTCAGCTTGTTTTTTGCCGAATCGTGCTTCCATCTCCTTGAACTCGTCAACAAGGGTAATGCCTGCTTCAATCCATCCTTTTGAAAGGAAGTATGTTCCAGGCTCATGGCGCAGTTGCTCTCTGTAGTGTTCCCGTGACCCGAGAAACATCCCGATACAGTCGTCAATACGGGGGATGATCAACGTACTTGCTCTCGCCCTCAGCCCAATGACGGCGTTTGCACAAAGTCCAAACGCCAGAATGATCATATCCGTCTCTACAGTGGTTTCATCAATTAAATCCTGTAAAGCATTGTGCAATTTTTCGGGATAGAGATGGAGCCCGGACTCAAGGGTACGATATTCACACTCCTGAGGCAACAGTGGTAACATCTCCTTAATAACCGTCTCACAAGCTAAGATTTTAGATCTGATTCCCGTTTTTTTCTTTCTCATTACCACTGTGGCCTTCTCCTCAATAGAACCATGGTATTCTTTTCTTTTTTCGTAATAAGGCCTTATGTAACGGTAAAAAAGTCGGACCGGTTGTGAAGCACGTGGAGTGTTGTGAATACGTCGGACTCACCGCCCGCCCATGATCTTTTGACACAGACGGACCCCCTTCATGGCATCGTTCGTCCAGTAATCCGCCCCTACGTCCTTACGCACAAGCTCATCAACACGGCCGCCGATGATATATGCACGAGGTGCCAGTTCCTGGGGGATATTTTCTTTCAAGAGCGCAATGGTCTCTTGCATGGTCTTGAACGCTGCAGTGATGAGGCAGGAAAGCCCCACAATGTCGGGCTTAAATTCATGAATCGCTGCAAGGAATTTACTCGGTGGGACATCCACCCCGAGATCATGAACCGTAAACCCGTAGACACGGACCAGGACTTTGAAGATATCCTTCCCGATGAAGTGGATATCCCCCTCAGCCGTGCCCAGGACGATGCTGCCGGCATCTCCTTTCGTGATTTTGCTTTCGAGAAGGGGAAAGACCAATTGACCAACCTGGCGCATGATCTCTCCGGCCATGATGAGACCTGCTATATAGTAGCGCCCCTGTTCGTAGTACTCCCCGACTTGGATCATGCCCTTATGGCACAGGTCGATGATAACCAACGGTTCAACCCCATCAGCAAGGAATTGCCGGACGAGATCCAGTACTGCCTCCTCGTGAAGCTCAGCCATCAAGGTGCTTAATTCCGTTTGGTTGTCTGTCATGGGCATATGGGCGTAACCTCTGGAAAATAAGAACTATGTCTTGTTGCTGATGCCTACCGTGGTGGTAAATCTCAGACGATCCCCACGGCATATGAATCGCCCCCAACTGGTGGGCCTGTCCTCGAAATCGTAAAAGATGTGTTCCAGGCGGAAGGCAGGCTGCATTTCAATGGTGTTGAGTACATCCGCTTCTTCCTTGGTGAGGACTGCCGCCTCGATGGCCAGTTCCCCCCGTTTGAGAGTTGTTTCCCCTGTTCCGACAAACAGTCCGTGCAGGGAGGTGACCTCCAGTTCAGCCTCCACAATCGGACGGGCGGGGTCGTATATCAGGTGTTCTTTATGATAAATAATTGGATCACCATCCCGAATTAATACCCGCCTGATAAGGATAATCCTCTCTCCCACTCGTACGGCCAACCTATCGGCCGCTGTTTCATTGGCCTTCATGATGAGGACTTCCAGAATTTTGACCTTGGTTCGCTCCTTGTCCTTAAATATGCTGTGAAATTCTTCCAGACTGAATGTTACCTTACTTAAATTAGGGGCTTTTACATAGGTCCCGCTTCCTTGAATAGTGTTGACAATCCCCTGATCCAACAGGAGATTGATGGAGCGACGAACCGTCATGGGGCTGACTTGATAACGCTTGCAAAGCTCTGATTCAGACGGCAGGCGGCTGCCGGGGAGATAGACACCCCTTCCAATCTGCTCCTTGAGGATATTGACAAGCTGAACATAAGCAGGCTCAAATGCTTGGCGATCTATAGTTGTCTGATTATCCATTATCGTTTTGAGATTGTATTCATTCACCTTCATGGTTTGCTAGTGGTATATATAACTATTAACTTAATTGACGTCAAGTCCTTGATAAAGGACGTAATCGACCCTCATTTGAGCGTCGCACGGGAAATAAACCCAGTAATACGCTTCAAACAAGATCGTCACCCATGCGGTTGGCAATTATATCTTATTAATATTATTATTGATTATTTAATTTATCCTGGATTAAGATTTCCCTTGACAAAGTTCTATATATAACTATATAGAGTAGTTAAATTTTTCATTATTACATCCTTGGGTCTAGTTAAACGGAATCCAGAAGGAGAATATACATGTCAGAGAAATTAGTGGGTGCCATGACCAATATGAGGGAGAATGAGGCCATCGAGATAGCCAAGTCTTTGGTAGAAAATGGTGAGGACCCTATTAAGATTCTGGATGATTGTACCAAGGCCATGGAGACAGTCGGGAAGAGATTTGAGGTGGGTGAATATTTTCTTCCTGAGTTGATGATGGCTGGCGAGATGTTGAGGCAGATCTCTGAGATGGTCAAGCCGAAGATGAGAGGGGAGAGGGTCTTGCAAAAGCGGGGTAAGGTGCTCATTGGGACTGTGGAAGGGGATATCCATGACATCGGAAAGGATATCGTTACCTTTCTGCTTAGTGCTAATGGCTTTGAGGTACGCGACATCGGCATTGACGTTCCACCCAGCACATTTGTAGAAGCGATCAAGGACTTTAAACCTCAGGTCGTGGGTATGAGCGGTCTTCTCACCCTCGCCTACGACTCCATGAAGAATACGGTTCAGACCATCGAGGAAGCTGGCTTACGTGACAGCGTAAAAATCATGATCGGCGGCGGTCAGATGAGCGAAACGGTAAGGAAATATGCCGGGGCCGATGCCTTTGGCAAGGATGCCATGGAAGGCGTTAACCTGGCTAAAAAGTGGATTGGTACGAAATAGGATAAAACGGAGTACAGTGTTTACTAAGGGGAATGCCAATTTTAAGAATCTCTTGGCCAGAGCGTGCTACGCAAGCCCCGTCCCGTAGACGGGACGGGGCAAGGGGCATTTGATTTAATAGCGGGAAGCCCCGTTCTGTGGGCGGTAGCTTTGTTTTATTATGAACCATCAACAAAGAGAGGAGGTGGTTCCGAAACGATATAGAGCTTGTTTGTATGCGTATGGAAAAGTGTGTGAAAAAGCTATAAAATAATCTTAAACTGCAAGGAGGTACGAGATGAGAAAGAGCATCACGTTTTTACTGGCAGTATTGGTTGTAGTTACTTTCGTTGTCGCGACCAACTCCTTTGTGCAGGCGGCGAAGGTCATCAAGCTAAAGGCCGCCAATTACCTCCCAACCACTCACCCGATGTCGCTCCTCACCGGCTGGTTTTGCGAGGAGATTAAGAAGCGGACCAACGGGCAGGTGGAGATCACGTACTATGACGGCGGCACGCTTCTTAATCCGGTCAAGATGTACGACGGCGTGGTCACGGGCATCTCAGACTTGGGTTTTTCCCACATTCAATATACACGGGGGCGCTTCCCGGTGACGGAGGTATTCGATCTGCCTCTCGGGTTCCCGAGCGGTTGGACAGCGACAGCGGTGGCCACGGATTTCTTTAACAAATACAAACCGCGTGAGTGGAATGATACGTACGTTCTGTATTTGACCACTTCAGGACCAATTATCCTTCAGACCACCAGCAAACCCGTCAAGAGCCTGAAGCACTTCAAAGGCCTCAAGATCAGGGCCGTGGGGCAGATGAGTGACATCATCAAGGCGCTGGGTGGCCTGCCGATGCCCCTGCAAATGCCGGATGTCTATGACTCCATGAGAAGGGGTGTCATCGATGGGGTTACCGTGGATCTTTCCACGCTCAAGTACTGGAAGTTCGCAGAGGTGACAAAGTACGTTACGGCAGATTGGCAGCTCGGAACGGGTATTACCTTCTATTTTGTCATGAACAAGGGCAAGTGGGATGCCCTGTCCCCGGACATTCAGAAGATATTCACCGAGGTGGCATCCGAAGCCAGAGAAAAGCAGGCGGCCCTGTGGGATCAGATGGATATAGAGGGACGAGACTTGTTCACGAGCAAGGGTGGGAAGATGATATATCTTTCCGATGCCGAGGCTGCCAAATGGGTAAAGGCTGTCGAGCCAACCATTGGAGATTATAAAAAGAATATGGTCTCCAAAGGATATAAAGAGGCCGAGATTGATGAGTGGATGAAATACATCAGAGAGCGTATCGAATTCTGGCACAAAGAGCAAAAAAAGAAAGGAATCCCATCAGTATTTTAGTTAAGGAATTTAGAGAACATTCTAACCACCTGAGATGAAGAAGAGGATTGCTATTATTAAGGGACGTGAAGCAGCCTATCTCTACGGCGCGAATCCGACAGCGGATTTGGTCATGTGACGACATTTGCGAGATAGGCTGCTTCACACAATGGCAAGCGTAGAGATGAATTCAGTTTTTATTCCGTTTTGGTAATTTAGACGGGGGCGTTTTTGAATAAAAAAGTTTTAATACAACATATAGGGAGGGAAGATGGCTAGTCCATTCGATATTGCCCGATTCACAAGTAAACTCATGAACTACATCGCTGGCATAGCGCTCACCGTTATGATGTTCTTGACCGTTGCCGATGTGCTCCTGAGAGCAAGCGGTTATCCCTTTGTCGGGACGTACGAAATCGTTTCCCTCTTACTGGCGCTCGTAATCGGCTTCGGGATACCCCAGGTTTCTTTGGACAAAGGGCATGTGTTCATGGAGTTCCTGCTGGAGAGATTCTCTAAGAGGGGCAAGAACGTGATGAACATGTTCACACGCGTGCTGTGCATCATTCTGTTTGCATTTATAGGGTATAACCTGTTCATAGTCGGGGCGGGGTATCATGCAACAGGGGAAGTTTCTCCCACCATCAAGTTGCCCTTTTACCCTATCGTCTACGGCGTCGGGGTTTGTTGTTTGCTTGAATGTTTAGTCTTTATATTCGAAATCGTAAGGATATGGAGGGGTCAATATGAATGAGATGATTATAGGCATCATAGGTCTTACGGTACTGCTCCTCCTTTTCGCAACGGGGATAGAGTTAGGCTTTGCCATGGCGCTGGTCGGCTTTGCGGGTTTTGGCTACCTCAACGGCTTTCATTCCGCGACGAGCCTTCTCTCGCGAGATGTGTATGAGGTCATAACAAATTACGGGTATACGGTCTTTCCGCTTTTCATTTTGATGGGGCAGATCGGCTTCAATGCCGGCATAGCTAGCAGACTCTATAACGCGGCCAACAAATTTATCGGCCATATCCCCGGCGGTCTGGCGATGGCCACCGTTATAGGAGCAACAGGTTTTAAAGCTATTTGCGGCTCATCAGCAGCTACCTCAGCAACCTTTGCCGGCGTCGCGATCCCTGAGATGAACCGGTATGGTTACGACATAAAGCTTTCTACGGGGATCGTTGCAACCGTTGGGACCCTCGGCGTCATCATACCACCGAGCGTCACGCTCATCATATTCGGCATTATCACAGAACAGTCCATCGGACAGCTCTTTCTCGCCGGCATCATCCCGGGACTGATCATTGCCCTGTTGTGGATCGGCACCATTTACGGATGGGTAAAAATCAATCCCGGTATCGCGCGCACGTCCAAACGATCCACGTGGAATGCGAGGATACGCTCCCTCCCCGAGGTGTTCTGGGTCTTCCTTGTCTTTGTCCTGGTCGTCGCCGGGATCGTGCAAGGTTTTTTTACCCCCACGGAGGCAGGAGCAGTCGGCACCTTTGCGGTTCTCCTGCTGGCGGTCGTAAAGCGTGATTTAACCTTCAAGAGCTACGTCAAGTCAGTGCGAGAGGCCCTCCGCACCGCCATAATGATCCTCATGCTCATCGCCGGCTCCACCATACTCGGCCACTTTATCGCTATAACCAACATCCCGCAACAAATCGCAGAGTCGCTCGTGACGCTCCCCATCAACCGCTACCTGATTTTGATTTTAATCTGTATTGTTTACCTACTTGGGGGTTCCTTCATTGATGACCTGACCTTTATGATTGTTGCTACCCCCATCTTTTATCCTGCAGTCCTCAAGCTCGGCTTCAATCCTATATGGTTCGGGATGGTGATCGCCGTTGTCCTCATGATCGGCGTTGTCATCCCGCCGGTGGCCATCTGCGTATTCGTGGTGAAAAATATAACCAAGGTACCCTTGGGCACTATTTACAAGGGTGTCATGCCATTTTTGATCTCCCTCATGCTCGTTTGGGGTCTGTTGTTTTTCTTTCCACAGCTGGCTCTCTGGCTTCCTTCGGTTTTCTACAGATGAGATGAGAGCATATACGGCAGAACGTGAAGGTGACATAGGAGAATATTCAAGAGGAACTTTTAAAATCCTTATCTGAAAACGCTGCCCAGGAAAGAATCAAATAAGATCGAGCTTTCATACTTTCGGCCCGAGCCCTTGTGATAAACTCAGCACAGCATGGCGGGTCCGATGCTATTGACAAGTATACCATGGAGGGTGTTACCCCTGGCATAAAAGTGAATGGGAGGCAAATAAAATGAAGAAACGATGGATGGAACTGTCTCCTGGCGCGGAGAAAAAGCAAGAAGAAAGATTTCAGACCTGGCTATCGGGGGGGAATATCCCATTTAAAAGCCCAGAGGCTGAAGCGGCCTATAAGGAACGAGTAACCCTTATCAAAGATGTGATTCAAATGAACAAGGTGCCCGCGCGTATTCCCATATGCCCCTCAGTAGGGCATTTCCCCATCGAATATGCCGGCATCAGCTGGTACGAGGCCATGTATGATTATGACAAACTGGCCCACGCCTGGGAGAAGTTTCATGATGATTTTGCCCCCGATTTCTTTAATAGTCCTCGGACTGTTGTCCCAGGAAAGGTGCTCGATATGCTGGGTTTCAAACTGTACCGGTGGGCTGGGAATGGCCTAAGAAAAGACCAGCAATACCAGTTTGTAGAAGGCGAGTATATGAAGGCAGAAGAGTACCAGGATTTGATCGATGATCCGACTGGGTTTTTCCTCACTGTCTACTTCCCACGGATCTTTGGTGAATTAAAGCCCTTGGAGAAAATGCCACTATTACCGCCCGTACATGAGATGCCACTTGTGCCGCCGGCAGTCATACCTTTTGGCATGGAGGATGTAAAATCAGTATTCCACAAGCTTAGTGAGGCGGGGGATGAAACCACCAAGTGGCATTCCGTTATGAGCCGCGTCAGTGCATCGATCATGGGTAAAGGATACCCGTCCTTTTCGGCGGGGTTTTCGAAGGCGCCTTTTGATGCCATCGGCGACAGCCTCAGGGGAACGCGAGGTGTATTAACCGACATGTTTCGCAACCCGGATAAGCTCATAGAGGCCTGTGAAAGGATAACACCTTTTATGATTAAACTCGGTGCAGCAGTGTGCAGAGCCGCCGGTCATATCATGCCCTTTATGCCGCTTCATAAGGGGGCTGATGGTTTTATGTCAGACGAGCAGTTCAAGACCTTTTATTGGCCGACCTTAAGGAAGGTTATCATCGGTTTGATCGATGAAGGGATGGTCCCACAGCTATTTGCCGAGGGAGGTTATAATCAGCGTCTTGAAGTCATTAGCGATCTCCCTAAGGGTAAAGTTGTCTGGTGGTTCGACGCAACGGACATGGTCCGGGCAAAGGAGACTGTCGGCACGGTGTCCTGTATTGCGGGGAATGTACCCCTGACCCTGCTCTGCGCCGGTACGCCCGATGACGTGAAAGACTATTGCAAAAATCTGATCGACACGGCCGGGAAAGATGGTAGTTTTATCCTTTCAACCGGTGCTGGTATGCAGGGGGCCAAAGCAGAAAATGTCAAGGCCATGATAGACTTTTCAAGAGAATATGGTGTGTATAAGTGAGGGATGGGCCGGAGACCGAATGTCATTTCTGAGAATTTAACGTTTGCAAAAAATATCAGAATGCCCCCGCACACCACCTGTATGACAACCTGGCCCACGCCTGAGAGAAGTTTCATGATGCTTTTGCCGGAGAGTATGGCGTTTACCGCTGATCAGACAGTCAACATATACATCGGCCATTTCCTTGTGTCCAATTAATGGCATGAGGTTCTTTATCAACCATTTACAGAGGAGAGTATAGCTATGGCAGGGAAATTGATGACATTGTTATCAGATTTGAAGGAAGCAGAGGCCTTAGCATTTGTCGATAAGGCGCTGGGGGAGGGGGCTGATCCTGAGGGGCTTTTAGCGGATGCCAAGGAGGGGATGTGAATATCGTGGGGCAGAGATTTGCCAAGGGGGAATATTTTATCCCGGACCTCGTGTTCTCCGGAGAGATCCTCAAGGGCATCGTCCAAAAGCTTGAGCCCAAGCTCAAGGCGGCCAAAGGTAAGGAGGCCAAGCGTTTGGGCAAGGTTATCATTGGGACGGTGGCCGGTGACATTCACGACATAGGGAAGGACCTCGTCGTCTTCATGCTTGATGTCAGTGGATTTGAAGTCACGGATTTGGGCATTGATGTTCCGGCTCAGAAATTTGTGGATGCGATAAAGAAGACCAACAGTACGGTGGTTGAGCTGAGCGGATTCTTGACCTTGGCATTTGATTCCATGAAGGAGACCGTCGAGGCGATCAAAAAGGCCGGGCTTCGGGACAAGGTAAAAATCATGATCGGAGGGGGCCAGATTGACGATTATGTCAAGAACTATACCGGCGCGGATGCCTTTGGTAAAGACGCCATGGCAGGAGTATCCCTTGCCAAAAAATGGGTAGGAGGTATGTAACCATGGGGAAAACACCTGAGGAGCTTTACCAGGAAAGAGAGAAGAGGGTCAATGATGCCATCCCAGCTTAAGGTGCCGGACAGGGTTCCCATAGCACTACTTTACAACTTCTTCGGAGCCAAATATGGGGGGATCACCTGTGAGGAAGCCATGTATGATTTAGATAAGCTGGAAGCAGCTACCCGAAAAGCAATCGTGGATTTTGACATAGATTTATACAATGACCCCTTCGGCGCGATCTCTCTGGGGCCTATGCTGGAAATACTCGACGATAAGCGAGTCAAATGGCCTGGCCACGGAGTCCCTGTCGACGCCACCTACCAGTATGTCGAGGGAGAGTACATGACAGCAGATGAATATGATGCCTTCATCAATGACCCTACCGACTATGTATTAAGAACGCATATACCGAGGGTGTTGGGAGCGCTGGAGCCGCTGAAGATGCTGCCTTATCTACCCGGGGCTTACTATCTTGCTCTAGATCTGCTACTACCTGTACCGTTTGCCATGCCGGAGTTCTTCCTGGCGCTAGAAAAACTGGCCAAGGCTGGGCAAGAAAGTCTCAAGGTGTTTTCAAAAAGCGCGGCGTTCAGGCAGGAAATGGCCGGACTCGGCTATCCACCCATGTTCGGCTCAGTTGGTTGGGCTCCTTTTGACTACATAGGGGACTTTTACCGGGGCACCCGAGGCGTCATGCTCGACATGTACCAGCGTCCTGATAAGCTCCTTGAAGCCATAGATAAGATAACACCAGTCATAATCAAAGGTGCCATTGAGATGGCACAGCAATCAGGCATACTCAAGTGTTTCATACCCCTGCATAAGGGGCTTGATGGGTTTATGTCACCCACGCAGTTCAATACCTTCTACTGGCCCTCTCTGAAAAAGTTGATACTAACACTGATTGACCGGAACATCTGCCCTATTGTGCTCTGGGAGGGGGACTGCACTTCGCGCTTGGAGACTATCGCCGACATACCGAGGGGAAAGGCGGTATACTGGTTCGAGCGCACCGATATGCAAAGGGCTAAAGAAGTACTGGATGGACAAGTATGCATTATGGGGCTCATGCCTTCCTCAGTATTGTGCACCGGCAGTCAGCAGGACGTCAGGGATTATTGCAAGCGTCTTATAGATGTGGTTGGTAAAGGCGGCGGCTATATTCTTAATGGCGACATAGGCATACCTGACGAGGCAAAACCTGAAAATGTCAAGGCTATGATTGATTTCACTAAAGAATACGGTGTATACAAATAACAGAACCCCAGTTCAATAAGCAAGTGCAACACTTAGAATAATATCATACCTTCAGCGATTATGAACAGATCCTATACACACTTAACCAGTGTGGAGTGGGACATCATAGCTGTTCTGGGGGCCCAGGGTACAAGGCCCGGTGCGGAGGTAGAAAACTGGAAAGGTAGACCATATTTGCCCAGTTGAATATAGGGAGAAATTAGAGGATAATTTTTTGTCTTAACCGTAGAAGTCCTCATGAGTTCTTTAACAAAAGTATGAGGGGGAGAGGGGATTGCCTTACATTATTTATTGCCATCCCTTGAACTTTTTATGTGTTCCAGGGATGTAAAACAACAAAGACTAATCTTTAAAATGAGAAGGAGAGATAGGAAATGATTATCATCGGAGAACTTATCAACTCGACCCGGAAGGCGATCGCTGACGCTATTAAGGCCGGAGACAGGGCGACGATTCAGAAGATTGCTAAAGATCAGGCGGAGGCGGGCGCCCACTATATCGACGTGAATGCCGGTTCCTTCCAGGATCGGGAGATAGAATACCTGACCTGGCTCGTGGAAGCCGTTCAAGAGGTTGTAGAGCTCCCCTGCTGTCTCGACAGCCCGAAGCCGGCAGCCATCGAGGCCGCACTGAAGGTCCACAAGGGAATCCCCATGGTCAACTCCATCTCCCTGGAAAAGGAGCGACGAGAGAAACTTCTTCCTGTTGTGATTGGGAAAGACCTTAAGGTCGTCGCCCTCTGCATGAGTGATTCGGGAATGCCCAGGACGGCCGAAGACCGGATTCGGATTGCCGACGAACTGATCCATCTCCTTCTCGATCACCAGGTGAAACTGGAGAATATCTATGTGGATCCTTTGGTTCAGCCTGTGGCGACGGATCAAACATTCGGACGCGAGTTCCTGAAATCCGTCGAACAGATCATGTCCCGTTTCCCCGCCATTCACACCATATGCGGATTATCCAATGTTTCCTTTGGGCTCCCCCTCAGGAAATTCCTGAACCGGACCTTTATGGCCATGGCTATTGCAAAGGGGCTCGATACGGCCATCCTGGACCCTCTCGATAAGCCGATGATGGCCTGTGTCCTCGCTGCAGAGGCATTGGCTGGAAGGGATAAATATTGTATGAATTTTATTAAGTCCTATCGGGGGGGAAAACTGGAGGTATAAATCTATAGACCGTCCTTTTTTGTTTTCTAATTATGGAAAAATGATTCGGGAACACCTCAATAAGATATACTGGTAAAAGGCCAAAGGTGGAATCTTCTTTTTTTAAAGAGGGCGCCTATTCTACTAATACGACGCCGAAGATATCTCGCTCCTCTTTGTGGGTTCGGACAACCTGGATGGGAAGGTCGTGACCCCGTGCCGTTGTGAAGACGTCAATCCCGCAGGCCTCCATCGAAGGCCGTGCCCTATCCGCGTGTAGGCATTTGCCATCGGTATCGCACTCTTTACACCTTCTACACGGGCCGCTACCCATGCCCCACGCCTTGTAATAGCCGTCGAGAAAGAGGGCGGTTTCAACATCAACCACCATCTCATTGAATTCATCCAAAACGTTATAACCTTTTAGCCAATGGCGGTGGAGCAAAAGGGCGTGGGTATAAGAGTCAAGGGTCCGACGCATCTGTTCAGGTGTAGGGGTGTATGGAGGGCAGCAGAGACTTCTGCCATATCCATAACATCCGAATTGGCACTTGAGCCGCACCCAGGGGGCGGTGATAATGTTCGAGGTCGCGATAGTCTTCACATGATCAGCGCCTCTCTCAAGGGCCATCGCGTGGTAAGGCATTAGTTTTTCCACGGCATCATGCATGGAGAGATGTTGCTCGGTAGCTTGCAGTACTTGAATTCTTTTGTGCTCACTCTGCCGTCAAACAATTATAATGCTTCCACTGGGTATATTAAGCAATTCTATAGAGTATATGGGTAGTCAGTCAAGAGGTATTACGGGCAGGTAATTGAAATATCTATCGCGATGCGAATATCACTATTTGTTGCGAGAATGGCATCTGGACTTGATTTTTTCCATACAATAACTACATTAGACATGTCTACAGGCCCATGTGTGGCACACGCTAAACTCAATCCCGCCGCCTTATGAAGTTGTCGTAGCCGGTTCAAAAGATCTGGGATTGCGTTGAGCAGGCGGAATCAGGAGATGGAGAAAGTAAGGAGTACTATCAATGTATGAACAGGGGGTTATCAGACCGCCCAGCGAGGCGTCGAGCCTCTTGGTGCGGGTGACGAGAAATTGTCCGTGGAATAGGTGTCTGTTTTGCCCCGCATACAAGGGGACGACCTTTTCCAAGAGGGGCGTTGAGGAGGTTATGAGCGATATCGATGCCATGGCAGAAGACTATGCGCCTCATATCCAGATGATCACCTCGGCATTCTTGCAGGATGCCGACAGCCTCCTTCTTCCAACAACGGAATTGGTGGCGATTATTGAGCATATTAAAAAGCGGTTTCCGAACATCACCAATATAACTACCTACGCCCGCGCACAGAGTTTGAAGCGAAAGAGTGTTGACGACTATAAGACGCTCAAAGAGGCAGGCCTCACCAGGATCCACACGGGGATGGAGAGCGGCTCTGCGGCGCTGTTGCAGATGGTGCGGAAGGGATCGACCCCGGAGGATATGATTACCGGAGGGCTGCGGGTCAAGGAAGGGGGTATTTCGCTTTCTGAGTACATCATGCCGGGCCTTGGCGGGCGAACCCTGAGCACCGAGCACGCCCTTGAGACTGCCAAGCTCCTCAACACGATCAGACCGGATCACATCAGGGTGCGCACCTTTGCCATGCACCCTCAGTCACCCATGCTCAAGATGGTTGAGGAGGGGGTGTTCGTTCCGATGAGCGATGATGAAATCGTGGCTGAGATCAGGCTGCTCGTGGCAAATCTCGACGAGATGCACAGTTATTTTCACTGTGGTGATTTTAGCCTAAACCTCTTGATGCAGGTCGATGGATATCTTGACACAGACAAGGCAGCCATGTTGCACGAGCTGGACGCCTTTCTCTCGCTCACCAAGGAGCAGAAGCAGGCCTATACTCTCTTGCAACGATCGAATCCATCTCTGCAGCACCCGATCAATGTGGTCAAGGACCCGAAGGTGATGGAACAATTGCTACCCGAGATTGAAAAACTGGAGAAGCGCGGCGCAGATGGGTTTAAGCAATACATCCAACACTTGATGTCCTATCAGCTACCCCAACCCCAGACCGATAACTGGCAATAAAAGCAGTCTTTTCATCTGCCGTATAATCGTGAGAAAAAAAGAGGGAAGACGGGACGCAAAAATGTTGACACTTGTTCTCGTTATGAATATTATTGTTACTAAATGCTAGGTCAGGAGGCAAGCGATGGTTGTTATGAAGAGGGGGAGCTTCCTCGACACTCGGACCAAGAGGAGGATGAGGTTTCAGCTCCAGGATGTAGATGAGCCCAATTTGTTTCGTGATGTCTTCCCTTACGAAGAGGTATGTCGCATTGAATTCGACCACAAAGTTGAGCTGATAGATCCCCCGGAAGAGATATTTATTACTGATACCACCTTTCGCGATGGCCAGCAGGCGAGGCCCCCCTATACGGCACAGCAGATAGTTGATCTCTATGATTTGCTTCATAAGCTCGGAGGCCCTAACGGCGTCATACGCCAGTCGGAGTTCTTCCTCTACAGCGATAAGGACAAAGAGGCCGTTCACAAGTGTCTCGAAAAGGGGTATCGGTACCCGGAGATCACGGGTTGGATCAGGGCGGATAAGGGTGATTTTAAGCTCGTGAGGGAGATGGGGCTCAAAGAGACGGGGATCCTCACCTCTGTATCGGACTACCACATCTTTTTGAAGCTGGGCAAGAACAGGAGGTCGGCCCTGATTGACTACCTCCGGGTTGTCGATGAGGCCTTGGCCGAGGGGGTGAAGCCGCGCTGCCACTTTGAGGACATCACGAGGGCTGACATCTATGGATTCGTGGTCCCCCTGGCACAGGAGCTCATGCGCCTGGCCAAGGAGGGTGGGATGACGGTGAAGATCAGGTTGTGCGATACCCTCGGATTGGGTGTCCCCTATCCAGGTGCCGCCCTGCCCCGGAGTGTGCCGAAGCTCGTAAGCGCCTTGGTCGATGATGCAGGGATCCCCCCTGAAGAGATCGAATGGCATGGCCACAATGATTTCCATAAGGTCCTCATTAACTCAACGACTGCGTGGCTCTATGGTTGTTCAGCAAGCAACGGGAGCTTGCTTGGGTTTGGTGAGAGGACCGGTAATGCCCCTATCGAGGGATTGATCATCGAATATATCAGCCTGACGGGAGACCAGAACGGGGTCGATACCACCGTCATCACCGAGATCAGGAATTACTATGAGCGGGTCATCGGTGAACATATAGCCAAAAACTACCCCTTTGTCGGTGCGGAGTTCAATACCACGAGGGCGGGGATCCATGCCGATGGGATCCTCAAGAACGAGGAGATCTACAATATCTTCAACACCTCAAAGATCCTCAACAGGCCCCTGACGGTGGCCATTAACGACAAATCGGGGACTTCGGGGATCGCCCAGTGGCTCAATTCCTACTTCGTCCTGACCGGCGAGGAGCGCGTGGACAAGAGGCACCCCGGCGCGGCCAAGATAAACAAGTGGATCAAGGATGAGTATGCCCAGGGGAGAACCACCGATGTTTCTTCAGAGGAGATGGTGAAAAAGGCCCGCAAGTATCTCCCCGAGCTCTTTATCTCCGATTTCGACCTGATAAAGCAGCGGGCGTATGAGATGGCCGCTCACCTTATCGAAGAGGTGGTAGATGATCCAGCGATCAGGTCGATGGATCCAGCTCGCCAAGAGGTCCTCTTGGAGAAGGTCGAGCAGGAGAACCCCTTTATCCAATTTCTGTATGTCACCGATGTCAAGGGGCACAAGATCACCAGGAATGTCACCCGTCCGGAAGACCGGGCGAAGTACGAACAGATCGGTTCAGACATAAATTACTCTAATCGGGAGTGGTTTATCGAGCCGTTAAAGACGGGAAAGGTGCATGTGACTAATTTCTATACCTCGATGTTCACGGGCGCACTCTGCATCACCGTGTCCGCTCCCATCCGAAACAAGGATGAGGAGATGGTGGGGATCTTGGGCATGGATCTCAGGTTTGAGGAACTGATCAAGGCGGAGGATCTGACCTGAGAGATGGAGGGGATAATAGAGGTACAGAACGGCAGGATCACCTCGGTGCCGGACAATCCCGTGGTCCTCTTTATCAAAGGGGATGGCGTGGGGCCGGATATCTGGCAGGCAGCCGTCGTGGTCATGGATGCCGCGGTGCAGCAGGCCTACGCCGGAAGGAGAAAGATTCTTTGGCAAGAGGCGTGGGCAGGTGAAGAGGCTGTTCGGCGATACAATGACCCCCTCCCCAAAGAGACCCTGCAGGCCATAAATCATTACAAGATAGCCATCAAGGGGCCCTTGACGACACCCATAGCCGGTGGATTCCGCAGCCT
>MGQF01000069.1:12862-13101 GCA_001797745.1 Deltaproteobacteria bacterium RBG_13_52_11 | reverse complement strand
AGGCCGATCCGGTATATCCAAGGTACTCCCTCTCCCCTGAAAAACCCCGAGCGGGTGGATTTTGTCATCTTTCGTGAAAACACGGAGGATGTCTATGCTGGGATAGAGTGGCAAGGGGGGAGCGAGGAAGGTCAGAAGGTAATACGCTTTTTGTACCAAGAGATGGGTGTGGAGGTCAGGGATGGCTCAGGCATCGGGATAAAGCCCATGAGCCCCTTTGCCACCAAACGGCTGGTGAG
>MGQF01000069.1:600-12792 GCA_001797745.1 Deltaproteobacteria bacterium RBG_13_52_11 | reverse complement strand
AAATACACGGAAGGGGCCTTTCGAGACTGGGGGTATGAGGTGGCAGAGCAGGAATTTCCAGAAAAGGTGATCAGGGAAGATGCGCTGGAGGATGGCGGTGTGTTTCCCGATGGTAAGATCATAGTCAAGGATCGTCTTGCCGATGCCATGTTCCAACAGGTCCTCTTGCGGCCGGAGGATTACGATGTCCTCGTTATGCCGAACCTCAACGGCGACTATTTATCCGATGCCTGTGCCGCTGAGGTGGGTGGGCTGGGGATGGCCCCGGGGGCCAATTGCGGGGATGAGGTAGCCATCTTTGAGGCGACCCACGGGAGCGCCCCCAAATATGCCGGCCAGGACAAGGTAAACCCCGGCTCCATGATCCTCTCCGGGGCAATGATGTTGCAGTACCTCGGATGGGTTGAGGCTGCCCGCATCATCGAAGAGGGCATGCAGAGGACTATTAACGCCAAGACCGTGACCTATGACCTCCATCGGCAGATGCCTGGGGCCACCCTCCTCAGCTGCTTCCAATTTGGGGAGGCAGTGGTGAGCAATATGGAGAAGATAAAGACAAAGGGGAGTTAAGTTTGCCCTGTGTCCCCCTTTTGGCGTCCCGCCCTTGGCGGGATAGAACCCTCGAATCCTCCCGCTTTGCGGGATCCCGCAGCCAATAAAATCTAAATTAAGGGGCGGGATTGAACCCTATAGTTTAAAGGCGAGGTGTTACTCCCATTTCCCGATCGAGACGATAAAGGATAAGAGATGAGAGAGGTTGATTGCCGTGAGATCACCAATGCAGTAAGAGATCTCTTCATCGACGCCAACTGCAACCTGGGTGAGGACGTTATGGCGGCCTTGCATAAGGCCCTCGAAGTGGAGGAGTCTGCGATTGGCAAGGAGGTCATTAAACAATTGCTCGAGAACGCCAGGATTGCCAAAGAGGAGGGGGTACCTATCTGTCAGGATACGGGATTCGCAGTGGTCTTTATAGAGCTTGGACAAGATGTACATCTCAAGGGAGGGGATCTCATCGAGGCGATCAATGAGGGGGTGCGGCATGGTTGTCACGATGGTTATCTGCGTCCATCAATCTGCCATTGCATTACCCGTCAGAACACCGGCGCAAATACCCCGGCCGTCACCCACCTGGAGATAGTCCCCGGTGATCAAGTGCGCGTTATAGTCTTCCCGAAAGGCGGCGGCAGCGAGAACATGAGCAGGGTAACGATGCTTACGCCGGCTGCAGGGCTCAAGGGGGTTAAGGAGTATGCCGTGCAACGGGTCAAAGACTCAGGTGCGAACCCGTGTCCCCCTATTATTGTCGGTGTCGGGATCGGCGGCACCTTTGACCAGGCGGCCCTGATAGCAAAGAAGGCCCTCCTGCGTCCTGTCGGGAGCAAAAACCCTGATCCCGAGATCGCCGCGATAGAGGATTCCCTCCTCGACAGCATCAACGATTTGGGGATTGGCCCCCAGGGGTATGGGGGAAGGGTTACTGCCCTGGCAGTGCACGTGCAGATGATCCCCTGTCACATTGCCAGCCTGCCGGTGGCAGTCAACATCCAATGCCATGCCCACCGGCATAAAGAAAGGGTGATCTAGCTCCATGGGGAAAGGGATAGTTGAGCCTAGGAGGATCACCACCCCCCTGAGCGATGAGGTGGTCGAGGGTCTCCATACAGGGGAAAAACTCCTCATAACCGGCGTCATCTACACCGGAAGGGATACTACCCATAAACGGCTCATCGAGCTTATTGATACCGGCAAAGACCTCCCCTTTGATATCAAGGGGGGGATTATTTACTATGTGGGCCCCACTCCCCCAAAACCGGGCAGGCCAATAGGCTCGGCCGGTCCAACAACCAGCGGCAGGATAGACGCCTATGCCCCTCGCCTGATCGAGCAAGGGCTCAAGGGGATGATCGGCAAGGGGATGCGTTCCAAGGAGGTCAGGGCGGCGATGGTACGGTACAAAGCAGTCTACCTCGGCGCTACCGGCGGGGCAGGGGCCTTGCTCTCCAAACGTATTAAGCAAGCAGAGGTTATTGCCTTCGCTGATTTGGGGCCAGAGGCCATCAGGCGCTTAGAGGTAGAAGACTTTCCGGTTGTCGTGATCAATGATTGCTTTGGCAAAGATCTGTACGAAGAGGGGATCAAGAGATTCGCCCGGTGACGGATCTCATCCTCGTCTCAAGCCTTCTTAAACGCCCGCATGTGCGTCTAACATTTCGTAAATGAGGAGATATACTGCCATTTTGAAGAACAAACAAAAATATAGCCGTCTCAAGGCAATCATAAAAGACCTTCAAAGGGTTGTCGTGGCATTTTCCGGCGGCGTAGACAGTACTTTCCTTCTGAAGGTCTGTGTCGATGTTCTCGGCAGGGAAAATGTATTGGCCTTCATAGGGCTTTCTCCCACATGCCCCGAAAGAGAAATCGCTGAAGCGAAAAGGCTTTCGGCGCTTATCGGCGTGGACTGCATCATAGCAGAAACATCCGAAATGGACGACCCTCGCTTCATTGAAAATAATACCTCGCGGTGTTACTTCTGCAAAACTCACCTCTTCGTCAAGGCCCGGGAAATAGTACAGCAAAGAGGTTTTATCCATGTCGTCGAAGGATCGAACTTCGATGATATGGATGACTTCCGGCCCGGGCGAAAGGCCTGCTCAGAACAGGGAGTAAGAAGTCCGCTGCTTGAGGCGGGACTTACCAAAGGGGAGATCAGAGAGCTGTCGGAAGCGCTTTCCCTGCCGACCCACGACAAACCCTCCTTTGCCTGTCTTTCTTCCAGGGTTCCTTACGGCACGGCTATTGATACGACAATCCTGAAAAAGATTGAACGTTCCGAGGATTTTATTCAAAGCATTGGTATACGACAGGTACGGGTAAGATATCACGGTAACGTTGCGCGTATCGAAGTCCTCGATAAAGATTTTGATGTCATCATGGCTAACAGGGAAAAAATAACTGAGGTACTCAATCAATATGGATTTCTCTATGTCGTCCTTGACCTCAAAGGCTACAGGACAGGAAGCATGAATACTCCTTCAGAGTGAGAATGCCTTTTTATACCATTCAATAGCCTTTTCAAGAGCCTCCTGGCTCATCGCAGAAGCGTGCGTCTTTCCGGGAGGCAGGCCGCCGAGATAATCGGCGATATGCCGGTCGGTAATGTTCATTGCCTCTTCAATGGTAAGACCTTTGATAATTTCCGTCAGGGCAGATGCGGAAGCAATGGAGCTTACACATCCTGCGACCTCACATTTGGCATCGATGATCCGTTCATGTTCATCCACCCTGAAAGTCAGTTTTAGTGCGTCTCCGCAGGCCATGGAAGAGACGTCGGCCATACCATCAGGATCGTCTACCTTACCGACATTCCGCGGGTTCATGAAATGGTCTTTTGCCTTGTCAGTATATTCCCCCATGAGGCCTTCCTCTGCGTCACTCAAAAACAGGATCAAGACCAAGGTCTCTCACCATTTCTATGTCAAGCTCAGGACTTCTTCCTGGTGTCGTCAGATAGTTGCCGATCATGAGGGAATTGCAGCCAGCAACGATACCAAGGGGTAAAAGCTGTCTTAAATTCGTCTCTTTTCCACCGCAGAGTTTTATATCTTTATCAGGGAGAACGAATCTGAAAATGGCGATAGTAACGAGAAGCTCAATGGGCGAAATATGTTCCATATCCTGAAGCGGCGTTCCAGGTCTGGGATCGAGGATATTGAAGGGGATGCAGTCCACAGCGAGTTCCTTTAATGTCATGGCAAACTCGATCCTCTGCCCCCTCGTTTCACCCATGCCGATGATCCCGCCGGAACAGGTAGAAAGACCAGCGCTCTTTGCTGCCATAACGGTTTCAATATCTTCCTGATAAGCGTGTGTTGTGCAGATATTGTCGAAATAACTCCGTGCCGTCTCAAGATTGTGATGATAACGGAAGAGACCTGCCTCCTTGAGTCTGCGGGCCCGGTCAATGTCGAGCATACCGAGCGAAACGCAGGGTTTTATTCCCAGCTTGTTTATTTCACTCACGGCCCCGTAGATTTCATTCCATTCCTCTTTGCTCTCAACCCTGGTGCCGCTGGTAATGATGCCGAACATGTGGGCGCCCGCCGCCTTCGCCCGCCGTGCCCCTTCGATAATCGCCTCTTTCCCGATAAAGGGATATTCGGGGGCGTCGGTGCAGTAATGGACAGACTGGGCACAGAACTTACAGTCCTCGGGGCAGAGTCCAGATTTTGCATTGACGATACCGCAGAGGTTTACCCGTTTGCCTTTGAAATGCTCCCGTATCTCCGCTGCCGCCGCTATGAGCACAAAGGGTTTTCCCATGCCGTAACGGAACAGGGCCAGCCCTTCTTCAAAACCGACATCCATCTTTTCGACGGCCCGTTGCTTCAGTCTTTCTATTATCTGTTCCGCAGACACCTCGCGATTCTCACCCTATATTCTGAGGCTCTCCCAGGCCACAGCCTTCCATTCGGCCTTGTGAAGCCTCTTTGTGCCGTCATTTAACTCCACCGTGACGGGGTAGATGTCGTTCTTCCCGTAATGGGAGATAATGTTTGCGGCTAAGCCGATATGCTCATCGCTGGCAACCCCGGACAGCAGTCCCAGGGGGCCCCTAAAACCCTGCGGCGCCAGGAGCATCTGCGGCGCCAACCACAGTGACGAAAGTCGGTCGTTCTCCTCCTTATTCTTTCCGATGATCAGTTTGGTATCTGGCGACAGCCTGAAATGCCTGCCGATCTTGAGCAGCGCCACGTCTTTCATGGTAAAGTCTCCGCTGTGATCGAAAAGGTCTTTCAGCTTCTTCGCGAAAAGTGGCTCCGTAAGCAAGCAGCCACCCCCGGGGCAACTGAACTCCTTCAGATGAAAGGTATCGACAAGCTCATACTGGGTTTTCCGTGATCGCCCTGTAATGTCGAGAAGTTTCTCCCTGTCGACAATGCCTTCTCGCTCGGGCAGGGTAGGCTCGAGGTGCTTTGCAGAGAGGGGGCGCAGGATCAAGTCCTCGAGGCCGCTCTCCTTCTCGATACACCGCAAGGCGGCCCTGTGCTGCGACATGGGCCGCTGACCGAGGACCTCGCCGGTAATGACAAATCCCGCACCGATCTCGTCCATGGTTTTTCTTGCCTCTTTCAGCATGAATATCCTGCAGTCGATGCAGGGATTTAACCCCTTGCCGTGTCCGTGTTTGGGAGATCTTATGATTTCCAGGTACTCCATGCCCTTGACCTTTACCATCACCTTGAGGCCCAACTCGTCGGCGGTCCTCACCGCCTGGATGCCGCACCCGTGGCCGCCCTTGGAACAATTGCAGAAGGTGGACGTAAAATGGAGGGCCACCACCTCCACTTCCTGCTCCATAATGAGCCTTGTGGCAAGCGTACTGTCGAGGCCGCCGGATAACAAGGAGATTGCTTTACTGTTCATAATCAGACCGGGAGAGGACAGAAGGCCCTTCTACACTCTCTCTCCCCTCACTTTCACCAACTCGGCGACGATACTCAAGGCGATCTCCTGGGGTGTTTCAGAGTTAATAGTAAGACCGATGGGCGCATGGACGCTTTTTAACAGTGCCTTGTCAAAGCCCTTTTGTTGTAGATAATCGAATAACATGTTGATCTTTCTTTTGCTGCCAATCATACCCACGTATCTGTTCTTTCTCTTGAGAACCTCTCCTAGGACCAGGGCATCGTGTTTATGCCCTCTCGTGACTATCACCGAGTATACTTCAACATCGGCATTGCCATATTTGAGGACGTTTTCGAATTCATCGACAATAATCTCATCAGCCTCAGGGAATCTCTCTCGATTGGCAAATTGTGCCCGGTCGTCCATGACTATAACGTTGAAATCAACTGTCTTTGCCGCTTTTGAGATGAATTGCGATATATGACCCGCCCCATACATATACAGGGTTGATGTGATGAGCACCGGCTCAACGATTTTACCTTCCAGCACCCTTGGTGCCTTTGCATAAAAAAGTGCCTCATCAACTTCTTCCCTTTCACCTGCAGCATCGCCGATAACATCACCGTTCATCGTTAAAAGGGTTTTGTAGAATACCCCATCTCCAAAGTGGGTGATGCTTACTGCTCTCTTCCCCCTTTTTTGAAAGTAGCTAATATTCCGGTAAAGATCGCGATATTTTTCAAAAACAGGTTCCAGAAAGACGTCAATGTTCCCGCCGCAGATCATGCCCTCATTTTCCACATCCTTGCCGTTTAGGGCATAATGCTCGATAACGGCTTCCTTGGTTTTTAAGGTCTTTCGGGCTTCCTGCCAGACTTCGGCCTCAACGCAGCCGCCGCCTACAGTGCCGAATATCTTTCCGTCTTCGCCTATAAAGATCTTTGCACCCGCCACCTGAGGAGTTGCTCCTCTTTTTTTCACAATAGTAGCAAGTACTCCATTTTTCCCTTGATTAAGATACTCTTCCAATATATCGTAAACATTCATTATTTTAACCTTGATTTGCTCTATTTCCCCATTTTGGATATTTGATATAGTTCTCTCTCACTGAAAATTCATGTAGGCTGTATCTTCTCCCTACCCTTTTCGTGCATCCGCCACCTTTGGGGCGACTGTCCTCGCAATCCGATCTAAATCCTGAAGCGTTGCGTCAATCTCCTCAACAGTATTGAAGTATCCAGGACTTAAGCGAATAGTACCCAATGGAAAGGTGCCCAATGTCCTGTGAGCCGCTGGTGCACAATGAAGCCCTGTCCTTGCTTTTATATCAAAGGTTTGGTCAAGGATAACGCCGACCTCTCCAGGCTCGTATCCCTCAATAGTGAGTGACACGATGGATGCTTGTTTGGTTAGGTCTTTAGCTGTGTAGAGAGCAACTCCAGGAATATTTAACAGACCTTGGATAAGCCTCTCTGTTAAATATTGCTCGTGGGTACGAATCCTCTCCAGACCCTCAGCGAAAATATATTTCAGCCCTGCGCCAAGCCCACTGATGCCGACACTATTTAATGTCCCGCTTTCGTATCTCTCGGGTAGAGTATCCGGCTGTTCCTCCATCTCCGAGTGTGTGCCGGTGCCACCCTCACGTAATGGATCAAGGTCAACTCGGTCACCTATATAGAGCACACCCGTGCCCGGGGGGCCGAATAGGCCTTTGTGTCCGGAGCAGGCGAGTAGGTCAATGTTTGCCGCCTGAACATCTATAGGATATGTACCAGCGGTTTGTGCCGCATCTACCATAAAAATCAAGCCACGCTTCCTAACAAGCTCACCGTATACTTCAATAGGCTGAATGATCCCTGTCACATTAGAGGCATGGGTAATCACTACCAGTTTGGTGTCTTTGGTGATTGCCTCCTCGATGTCATGAGCGGACACCACTCCGGTCTCTTTCGAAGGAGGTATTTTGGTGATTTTGACGCCGCGACGCGCAAGTTTGGTGAGCGGCCGAACCACGGAATTGTGTTCGATACAACTCGTAATCACGTGGTCTCCGGGTTTGAGCAGCCCCTTGAGCCCCATATTCAATGCATCAGTACAATTGAGGGTGAATATCACCTGCTCCCTTCTCGGAGCGTTAATCAGGCGTGCGATGAATATCCTTGTTTCTTTAATGGCTTCCGCCGCTGCAGTAGCTAGGGTATGGCTGCCACGTCCAGGGTTCCCTCCCTTCGTCCTCAGGAACTCTCCCATGACTTGATAGACACTCTCCGGTTTGGGCCAGGAGGTTGCTGCATTATCCAGATAGATCACAAAGCTCCCTCACACACCGATATATTTTGCATACAGTCCTTTTGCTAAGGATTCGTCATTCGTATTTTTTATGATCGCTCGTCCGTCAGGAAAGATGACCATTTCGTGATGATCAACTTTAAAACGAAGCATAAATTCGTTATAACTCACTTGTCCTATAGGACTGAGGTGCGTTGCGAGCCTTTCAAGAGAAATCCCTCCTCTATTGGGATTTAAAACCTGAACCGCATTTTGTCCGCACAGGGAGGTGGTTTTTGTCCCAAACCTTGCCTCTAAAAAATCGAACTGACCCCGGCAGCTTGGGCAGTCCGGACGCCGCTGTACCTCCGAACGATCAAATTGGTTTCGCCAAACATCAATAAAGATAAGATCGCGATTGATGTCTTCTGACCCTACCAGTATCTTGATTGCCTCAGCAGATTGAAGAGAGCCGATGATGAAAGGGGCCGGGCCGATCACCCCTGCCGTTTCACAAGTATGCAATCCTGCTCCTTGGTGCATGTTGGGATGGACGCATTGTAAGCAGGGTGTTTGTCCGGGAATGATATCCATGGTCATCCCAAAAGAGGAAACGGCGCCGCCATATATCCAGGGTATCTTATGCTTGAGGGAAACATCATTCATCAGGCCCCGGGTCTCAAAATTATCCAGCCCGTCCATGAGGATATTGCCATTCCGAATAAAACCCTCGATATTGGTGTAATTTACATCGGCGACAATCCCCTCGATCACTATCGAGGAGTTTACCTTCTTCAAATGGCGTTCAGCGGCGATCGCCTTTGGGATCTGGTTCCTTACATCGTCTTCATCAAAAAGGGCCTGCCGGGCCAGATTGTGATATTCTATGAAATCCCTGTCGATGATCCTGATCTTCCCTACGCCTGCGCGGACCAAAGTGAGGGCGATCATCGATCCCAGGGCCCCGCACCCGATGATGACCGCATAGCTGTTGCCCAATTTCCTTTGCCCTTCTTTCCCTATGTCTGGGAAGAGGACCTGTCTTGAATACCTATCGATCATGACGGCTGATTTCTCCCTTTTTTACTAGTAGTTCGACGATAATGGATTTACTCAAAAAAACCTTGATTAAATATACCACATTGTGGCATAATATTCAAGATGTTTTGTTTAGACAAAAAAAAGAGGTTTCGATGAACAACGAAGAATTCCAGACTTCACGCCAGCGACTCGGAAAGACCCAAAAACAGCTATCTGAACTCTTGGGAACGTCTCTCAAGGCGATTCAGAGCTTTGAACAGGGATGGCGGAAGGTTCCCGTGCATATCGAGAGGCAAATGCTTTTTCTGCTCGCGTTTCATAAGGGAAAGGCGAAAAGGGTCCAGCCCTGCTGGGATGTCCAGGACTGCCCCCCGGAGAGACGCCGGGGCTGTCCCGCTTGGGGATTCAATGCGGGTCATCTCTGCTGGTTTATCAATGGGACCATCTGCGAGGGGAGACCGCGAGTCAGCTGGAGCAGTAAAATAAACATATGCCGGAGGTGCAAGGTATTCAGGAACAATGTGGGCATATCTGGATCGCGAAAGATCGCCGGGTGATTGGAGCGCTAAACCTGTTTCTGGATCGTGATGAGCGTTTAATGAGATATCCGGGCGGTCAATATTTTATAAAAAATATTTAAAAAACACTTGACAAAAAAGAAAAGGCTGCTAATATTACAGAAGTACCACATTGTGGTATAGCATGTCGTCGGAGAAGCATTATTAATGAAAGTTATGGACCTTAACGATAAGATAGCCTTTTTAGAGAAGAGAGGTAACCCTTCTATGATAATGTGTTGTACGACCATTTGTTGTCAGCATGGTAAGGGAGGCCTGCCCATGTAACGTTATCGGGACATTTTTTACACCAGGCAACCCACTACCAGAAGAACGGCAAGTGGGTTTTTTTAATTAATTTCTAGCACTTACCAAAAAAAGGAGGTAGGACAAATGTCAGAAAGAGGATTTGAGACATTAGCACTTCATGCCGGTCAGGAAGCCCCTGATCCAACCACGGGATCAAGGGCGGTGCCTATCTATCAAACAACGTCGTACGTATTCAAAAGTACAGATCATGCAGCAAGTCTTTTCGCCCTTAAAGAACTAGGCAATATCTATACCCGCATCATGAATCCAACCACTGATGTCTTCGAGAAACGGGTGGCTGCCATTGAGGGAGGCACTGGTGCCTTGGCAGTAGCTTCAGGGCAGGCTGCCGAGACCTTGGCGCTCCTAGCCATTACCCAAGTGGGTGATGAGATCGTATCAGCCAACAACCTTTACGGTGGAACATACCAATTATTTCATTACACGTTTCCCAAATTGGGAAGAAAGGTGCAGTTTGTCGATTCAACAAAGCCCGATGAATTCAAGAAGGCAATTACAAAAAAAACACGGGCTGTGTATGCAGAGACGATTGGTAATCCCAAGCTCGATGTGCCCGATTTTGCGGCGATTGCTCAAATTGCTCACGACGCAGGCATTCCTTTTGTCGTGGATAATACGGTAGGAGTCGGATTGGTTAGGCCGATAGATTTTGGGGCGGATATCACCGTTCTTTCAGCCACAAAGTACATCGGCGGCCATGGAACATCGATCGGAGGGGTCATTGTCGATTCAGGAAAATTCAGCTGGGACAACGGCAAATTCCCCGAATTTACCGAGCCTGATCCGAGCTATCACGGATTGAAATTCTGGGGAACCTTTGGGAATTTTCCCGGCTTGGGGAATGTTGCCTTCATCATCAAAGTAAGGGTACAGCTCCTCCGCGATCTGGGAGCACCCCTGAGTCCTTTCAATGCCTTCTTGTTCCTTCAGGGATTAGAGACGCTCCCTCTCAGGGTGAAGAAACATTCCGAAAATGCGTTGCAGATCGCACAATTTTTAAAAAAGCATTCCTTGGTGACGTGGGTTAACTATCCGGGGTTGGATGAGCATCCGAGCCATAAGTTGGCAGTCAAATATCTAAAGGGGAACTTCGGAGGTCTGGTGGGCTTTGGGATTAAGGGCGGGTTGGAGGCCGGGAAAAGGTTCATTGAAGCGGTGAAGCTCCTTTCCCATCTCGCCAACATCGGGGATGCAAAAAGCCTGGTCATTCATCCTGCTTCGACAACCCATCAGCAGTTAACGCGTGAAGAGCAAGAGGAGACAGGAGTAACAGAGGATTTTATCCGGCTTTCCATCGGCTTGGAGGATATAGAGGATATCAAGGAGGATATCGACCAAGCCTTACAGAGGGCAGCAGGATAATTTGTCATAAAACCACCAATTAACATAAGGAAGGAGAATAACATGACAGGGTATTTTGATGATAACGCATTGTCTATCGGCAATACGCCATTGGTTAAGATCAACAGAATGGCCCAAGGGCTCAAGGCCACGATCCTGGCAAAGATCGAAGGCCGTAACCCTTCGTATTCGGTCAAGTGTCGGATAGGGTCGAGTATGATCTGGGCTGCAGAGAAGCAAGGGCTCCTCAAACCAGGGATGGAGATCATCGAACCGACCAGCGGCAATACCGGCATCGCCTTGGCCTATGTGGCGGCTGCGAGAGGATATAAACTGAATGTCAGCATGCCTGAGACCATGTCCATGGAGCGGAGGAAGGTGCTTGCCATCTTCGGAACCAATATCATCCTCACCCCCGGAGCCAAAGGCATGAAGGGGGCAATAGAAGAGGCCGAGCGGATTGCGGCGTCGAATCATAACTACTTTATGCCCCAGCAGTTTAAAAATCCCGCCAACCCGGAGATCCATTTCAAGACAACGGGTCCGGAGATCTGGGCGCAGACAAGCGGCGGGATAGATGTCCTTGTCTCAGGAGTAGGGACAGGGGGCACGATCACGGGGGTGTCACGCTACATTAAAGGAGAAAAGAAGAAAAAGATTATCAGCGTCGCCGTCGAACCGACAGAGAGCCCTGTGATTACACAGCGCTTGGCAGGTCAAGAGCTCAAGCCCGGGCCGCATAAAATCCAGGGGATAGGGGCGGGGTTTATTCCAGATACACTGGACTTATCCATAGTGGATCGAGTGGAACTGGTTACCAGCGAAGAGGCGATCGAGCATGCGAGGCGGCTGGCCCGCGAGGAAGGAATTCTTTCAGGCGTCAGCAGCGGCGCAGCGATTGCCGTTGCGCTGAAGCTTGCCAGGCTGGAGGAATTCAAGGGAAAGACAATCGTGACCATTCTCCCTGATTCCGGGGAGCGTTACCTCAGCGGGCCGCTTTTCCAAGGGCTTTTTGATGAAGCGGGCCTGCCGACAATATAACATTTTGGTGTGAGAAGATAAGTATGTCGGGGTTAAATTCAATGAGAGAGAAACCGAATGTCAAGCAGGCAGCTCATAAAAGCGCAGGTATACTTGGGGAATGTTTAGAAGCTAATAAGGATAATAGCGTGGGGATTGTGCAAAAAAACTATTTTAAATTTGCACTTCCTCCTGATGAGCTCATGCTGGAGAGCGGCGAGAT
>MGQF01000069.1:334-501 GCA_001797745.1 Deltaproteobacteria bacterium RBG_13_52_11 | reverse complement strand
TTACCATTTCAGACATGGTGAAGGTGCAAAAGCAACTCATCGATCACCTGAAGATCGACCAGCTGCTTTCCGTGGCAGGCGGCTCCATGGGCGGGATGCAGGCCTTAGAGTGGTTAATTGCCTATCCCGATAGGCTGAAGAGTGCCATCGTCATCGCCACTGCGCCA
>MGQF01000069.1:0-182 GCA_001797745.1 Deltaproteobacteria bacterium RBG_13_52_11 | reverse complement strand
CGAGATCTCAATGGCCGAGAAATTCGGAAGGCGCACTGGAGATGAGAAACCGCACAAATTCAGCGCGGGTTCTGAGGTGGAGGATTACCTCCAGAACCGGGGGGATCATTTTGTAAAAAGGTTTGATGCCAATTCCTATCTCCATATCACTAGGGCGATTGATTCCTTCGATGTCTCGAGAG
>MGQF01000068.1:15706-21104 GCA_001797745.1 Deltaproteobacteria bacterium RBG_13_52_11 | reverse complement strand
TCTGTTTAATATGACTTTTCCTTGCCGTCACCACTGCGATCTCTATCCCGGCAAGATAACCGTTAAAGAGGATGAGTATGAAAATAAGAAAAATCTCCAAAAAAAGTTCTTGCATGTCTTCCCTCCTGCTTCCTGTACTCCCTGGCCCCCTCCTGCGATTTTAGATTTTAAAAGATTTCAGTGCGAATGAGGGGGGAGATTCCCGTGGACATGTTCCGTGAAGCGATGATATTCCTCACCGGATGCGTTCACGGGATCAATATGGACTGTGGCATTGGAAAGATAACGTAAATGATGAAGGAGTTGGTGGTGTACCTGTTTGGCAACCTCGTGTCCCTGTTCCACAGACAGTTCCGGGCTCACAGTTACGTTCAACTCTGCGTGAAGCCGATGCCCCAGCCATCTTACCCGCACTTCCGTTACGCCCCGAACATTCGGGATATGATTCACCGCATGTTTAATCTCTTCTGCCATCTCTGGGTCCACCCCATCCAGTAAGCGGGTGAAAACAGCCTTCCCGGAATCCCATACAATCCGGAGAATAGCAGCCGTGATAAGAAGGCCAACAATAGGATCTGCCAGTGGATATCCAAGCCAGACCCCCACTGCACCGAACAGGACAGCCAGGCTGGTCAATCCATCCACGCGGGCGTGATATCCGTCTGCTATGAGAGCAGCACTGCCGATCTCCTTTCCCACTTTGATGCGGAATTGTGCCACTACCTCATTCCCAAGGAAACCGACTATCGATGCTACGATCACTGCCCATAAATATTCCACGGGACGGGGGGTAAGGAGGCGGTCCACGGATTCATAACCAACGACGATTGCACTGAACAGGATGGTAAAGACGATGGCAACACCCGCCAGATCTTCCACACGACCGAACCCATAGGTGAATCGCTTACTTGGCCTCCTCCGTGCAAGCATAAAAGCGATCCAGAGAGGGATAGCCGTAGCGGCATCACCGAGGTTGTGGATTGTGTCAGCAAGAAGCGCAACACTCCCTGAAAGGTTGACGATAACAATCTGGAAGAGTGCGGTGGCAGTTAGTCCAAAAAACGACCATTTGATGGCCCTAATGCCCCGTTGAGTGGTAAAAATAGAAGGGTCTATGGCACCGTGAGTATTGACATGGGCATTGTGTCGGTGTTTGCTTTCATGAGACTGGTTGTTCTTATAGGAATCGCTATGACCAAACATATAGTACCTTTACTAATTTTTCCTCTTTAACAGATAACGCCAGCCAGCAGACGCGGTATTTACAGTCGCGTACAAAGGAAGATAGAGAAACGGAAGGAAAATTGAAAGGAAGTTGGTGTCTTGCTTGACTAATTTAATTCGTTCTGACATTCCTCTTCCTCACTCGGCCCCCTCTTAATCAATCGTGTAGTATTCGAGGGAAAAGCCCTGCTTTGCGTTATACCTCAGAAAGGAAAAATCCTTGATCCAATTCCCCACATTGAAGTAGTAACCCTCCCTACCCTGCTCCTTCATGGTGATTGCCTCGGGAAGATGGGTGTGGGCGAGGATCACCGCGTCAAATCCTTCACCCATTTTATGCCGGGCAAACCGTTGCAGTCGCGCGATGACCTCAGGGGATCGCTCCATGTTTCGCCCCCTGCTTGATGCGCTCCATCGCCGGGCGATGGCGATGACGATCCGGGGGCCGAGGAGAGAGAACAGACAATAGGTAACCCTGTTTCGCATGAGCCACGTAAGTATCCAATGGCCCTTTGTCGGAGAGACCCTATCGCCGTGGGCCAAATAGACTCGCTTGCCATTGAGATCTATCACCGCACGATGGTCGTAGACCTTTATCCCTAACTTTTCGCTGATATATGTGCCCAATTGGAAATCGTGGTTCCCCTCCAGATAGAGCACCTTGACGCCATCTGCCCTGAGCCCCGCCAAGAATCCTAAGATATCACCGTATTCTTTTTTCAGAGGTGAGAGATTGCGAAAGCCAAACCAAAAGTCGAAGAAATCCCCCATGATGACCAGGGTGTCGAGACGTGATCTATTTTTTTGGATAAAACGAAAGAAGTGCTTCCGTCGCTCCCCGTCCCCGTCCCCGAAGGCGAAGTGGGCATCGCCGACAAAGATCCATTCCATTACCTCCCCACCCCGCAGTACCGAAATCCCATCTCACGCATATGGAGAGGTTCGTAGACATTGCGTAAATCAACAAAGACCGGCTCCAGTAACAATCCCTTGATCCGTTCGAGGTTTAGAAGGCGGAACTGGTTCCACTCGGTGACCAATACCAAGGCATGGCTCCCCTCCGCTACCTCGTAGGGTCCCTTGCAGTAGACCACATCCTTGAAGACCTTCTTCGCTGCCTCCATGGCCTCTGGATCATAGGCCTTGATCCGCGCCCCCTTCGCCTGCAGCCCCTGGATGATGGGGATGGAGGAGGCCTCCCGCATATCGTCGGTATTGGGTTTAAAGGCAAGGCCCAAGATGCCGATGGTCTTACCTCGCACATCACCCACCATCTGCTCGATCTTCTCGATCATCCGCTCCCGCTGCCTCTCATTGACCCTAATGGTGGATTGGACGATCTCCATCTCACAGTTGTGTTCCCTTCCAATATGGACCAATGCCTTGGTATCCTTGGGAAAACACGAGCCACCAAAACCAGGCCCCGGGTGGAGGAATTTCCGCCCGATTCTCCCATCGAGGCCCATGCCCCTGGCCACATCGTGGACATCCGCCCCCACCAGCTCGCACAGGTTGGCTATCTCGTTGATGAACGATACCTTCGTAGCCAAAAAGGCATTGGAGGCATACTTGATCATCTCCGCAGTCTCTATCGTCGTGATGACGATGGGGGTCTCGATCAGGTAGAGGGCGTTGTAGATCTCCTTCATCGCCTCGATGGCCTTCTCATTTTCTGCTCCGATGACGACCCGATCGGGTCTGAAGAAGTCTTCTACGGCTGCCCCTTCGCGCAAAAATTCGGGATTGGAGACCAGATCAAAGGTGCAAGCCCCCTTCACCTCTTCCTCAATTACCCCCTTGATCCACTTACCTGTTCCCACGGGGACGGTGCTCTTGAGGACGATGATCTTATATTCATTCATGTAGCTGGCGACCTCCCTGACAACTGCCTCTACATGAGAGAGATCGGGTGAGCCGTCGCTGTTGGCAGGGGTGCCCACCGCTATGAAGATCACCGTGCTGGCCCTGACACCCTTCTTTGTATCGGTGCTAAAGGAGAGTCCTCCATCCTTCATGTTTTTCTCTATCAAATCCTCCAGGCCCGGTTCATAAAATGGGCTTTCCCCCTTTTCCAATGTCGCTATCTTGGCCTTATCGCTATCTACACAGATGATCTCCATGCCGAACTCAGCCAAACAGGCACCGGTCACCAACCCTACGTAGCCGCTCCCGATCATGCAGATCTTCATCTATCTCCCCCTGCTATAAAAATAATCTTGTAAGGCTTCCTGCCAGGGCCTCATCTTGATACCCGCTTCCTGCTCAAGCCTCTGGCGATTGAAGACGGAATAGAGCGGCCTCTTGGCGGCGCGATTGAGGGATGAAGAGGAGACAGGTACAATCTCCACCCCCGATGCACCAGCTAGCCGCACGATCTCAAAGGCGAAATCATACCACGAGCAAGACCCACTGTTACTGACATGAAAGGTGCCCTTGAGATCCTTGCGCACGAGGGCAGCGATGGCCTTGCTCAGATCAGTCGTATAGGTTGGGGAGCCCCGCTGATCGTGCACCACCTCAATGATGTCCCTCTCAGCGGCTAAGGCGAGGATGGTTTCGACAAAATTGCGACCATGCTTTCCGTAGAGCCATTGGGTTCTGACGATGAGGAAGTCGTCCAACAACTCCTCAATATAGCGCTCACCCATCAGTTTGCTTTCACCATATATATTGAGAGGGTTGGCAGGATCATCCTCCCGGTACGGGCTCCCCTTCTCTCCATCGAATATGTAGTCGGTGCTGATGTAGACCAATTTGGCCCCGTTATCCCGACACCCTTTTGCAACATTCTTCGACCCTTCAGCGTTGATGACAAAGGCCTTGTGCATCTTCTTTTCACACCCATCGACATCGGTGTAGCCAGCAGCATTGATCACCACAGCAGGGGAGATCTCCTTGATGGCCTTGCGTGTTGCTCCCTGACGGGTGATGTCCACATTCTCCTTGTCTAACCCGATCACATCGTATCCCTTGGCGAAGATCCTCAGGAGATCATGCCCCAGCATCCCCAGCGCGCCGATAATTAAAACCTTTTTCATGATCTCCTCTTCATTGAAAACCCGATTAAAAAGAATGATAAACAAAACCGCCTCAAAAAGCAATCCCCCGTAGCCTGGGCGACGTGTTCGATCATCTCCTCTGCAGAGTGAGTAGAACGATTCATAAACGAGGGGCCCTGCACCATACAGGGCCCCTCGACACACTGGATATCTCTCCCTCGAGACAGCTATTTTCTATTGATCACTCCATGTGCCATACCGTTCCCGCAAGATCCGGTGTAAAATCTTACCGGTGCCGGTTCGCGGCATCTCCGCGTCTTTGATAAAATCCAAGGACTTGGGTCGCTTGTAGCCGGCAATCTTCCCCTTGCAGAATTCCATGATCTCCTGGGCCAGTTTGTCGCTCGGCTCATAGCCCTCGTGGAGGACCACTATCGCTTTCACTAACTCACCCCATTTCTTGTCGGGCACCCCGATGACGGCAACGTCCTTGACCGCTTTATGCCCCCCCACGCAATTTTCGACCTCTGAGGGATAAACGTTCTCGCCACCGGTAATAATCATGTTCGCCTTTCTATCAACGAGGTAGTAGTACCCATCTTCATCCCTTCGGCACATGTCACCAGCGCTAAACCACTCTCCCTGGAAGACCGACGTGGTCTTATCAGGATCCTTCCAGTACTCCTTGAAGATTGAGGGGGTCCGGGAATAGAGTTCACCGACCCCACCATCAGGCACCTCTTTCCCCTCTTCATCGAGGATCTTGATCCGGTCGCTCCCAAAGATCTCTTTTCCGATGGAGCCGAGTTTCTTGAACTGATCCTCTGGGCGCAACAGCGTCACCAGACCAGCCTCGGTCGAACCATAGGCCTCCCAGAGCTCGGCGTTCTTAAAATGGTCCATGATGGCCACTTTAAGATCCTTCCTGGCCGGGGCAGAGGAGATGAGCAATTGTCGGATGTTGCTCACGTCATACTTCTTCTTCACCTCATCGGGCAGGGCCAGCATCATGATGTAGTGTGTGGGAACCAGAGATGTAAAAGTAATCTTATACTCAGATATGGTCCGCAACATATCTTCGGGATCAAAACTGACCATGTTGTAGACCATCACCGGAGCGGTTACGAGGGTATAGGCGCAGGAATAATAGACAGAGTTGATGTGGCACATCGGCA
>MGQF01000068.1:10879-15688 GCA_001797745.1 Deltaproteobacteria bacterium RBG_13_52_11 | reverse complement strand
CCGTTGGCAGGACTCCCATGTTGACGTCGCTGTTATAATATTGGCCAAAAACGGATTCGTGGGTCTTGACCACCCCTTTGGGGCGCCCCGTAGTACCGGACGTATACATAATGGTCCATATATCAGCGGCATCTACCAAGAGATCAGGCTCTTCAGGAGAGGCATCAACTAACAAATCTTCATAATGTACATAGCCATCAGGGGCCTTCCCCTCGCCCAGGTAGATATAATTTTCCTTCGGGATGGGGAGTTTTTCGCGGATGCCGTTGATGGCCTCAATAAAAGGTTCCTCCACGATCAGTGCCTTGCTATCGGAGTGGTTGATGATGTATTCAAAGTCAGGGGGGGCGAGACGGAACATGAGGGGGACCATGACGTGGCCGCCTTTGGCACACGATACATACATATCCATCCACTCCACCCGGTTGTAGGCGAGGATGGCAAAACGGTCCTGGTATCCTATCCCCATTTTCGCCAATGCATTGGCGAGCCGACATGCCCTTTCGTTCCACTCCTTGAACGTGAAGCTCTTGTCCTTATCCTGACATCCGAGTTTGTCTGGAGCATGGATGGCATTCATCTTCAGAACAGTCCCAACATGCATCCATTTGCTGACTGTCATAACACGTCCTCCTTATGTGCTGTATAAATATTCTTTCACTCAGTTCACCGGCACACCAGGAATTATGCCGCAGCCTACTCCTCCCAGATCTTGCCTGGATTAAGGATATTATTGGGATCGACGATCCGCTTGATGCCTTTCATCATCTCGATGGCCAGGGGATCCATGGCCTTCTTGAGAAATTTCTTTTTCTCAAGGCCGATGCCGTGCTCCCCGGACACCACACCGCCTAGCTCAATAGCGTACGAGATAATCTCCTCCATGGTCTTTTCAGCCTGCTCGAAGTCCTTCTTTTTCTTGATGTCGGTCAAAATAGCAGGGTGGAGGTTACCATCTCCCGCATGACCAATGATGTTGTACTCAATCCCTCGAGACTGACAAAGTTCTTTTACCTTCCTGATGAAATCGGGGATCTTCGTCCGAGGAACCGTCACATCCTCAGCCATGACCGTCGGCGCAGCACCGAAGACAGCAGCGAATCCCGCCCGTCGGGCTGCCCAGTACTTATCCGCCTCTGCCTGATCCTTTGCCACCCGTACATCTTTCGCACCGTGTTTTCTGCAGACCTCTTCCACCTGCTTGGCCTCTTTCTCTACGGCCTCGGGGATTCCGTCCACCTCAAATATGAGCACAGCATCGGCATCTTTTGGAAGCCCCATGGGGGCGAGCCGCTCAATGCTCTTTATCACCCAATTGTCCAGGAGTTCAATCTTGCCGGGAACGACACCGCTTGAGAGCACACGGTAGACATTTTCACCCGCAACTGCAACGTCATCAAAAACCGCCATCAACGTCTTCTTCGCCGGAGGCATCGGTTTGAGCAGGAGATGCGCCTTGGTAATAACGCCGAGGGTACCCTCTGAACCGGTAAAGAGCATAGTGAGATCGTATCCCTGCACGTTCTTCATGGTCAGGCTACCCACATTCATCACGTCACCAGTAGGCAGAACCACCTCAAGGCCCAGGACATACTGTTTCGTAACGCCATATTTGACGCACGCGGGGCCACCGGCGTTCTCTCCGACTACCCCCCCCAAGGTGGCCCCCAAGAAACTCTGAGGATCTGGCGGGAAAAAGAGCCCTTCTTTTGCTAACGCAGCGTTGAAATCCATGAGGACCACACCCGGCTCCACCGTTGCTGTCATATTTTCCTTGTCGATCTTAAGGATCTTATTCATCTTGGTAGTACAGAGGACAATTCCGCCTTTGATCGGTACAGAACCACCGCTTACGTTGGTCCCTCCCCCACGGGGGGTGACGGGGGTCCGTTCCTTGTCGGCAAGCCTTAATATCTCTGATACCTCCTTAGTCGAGGTAGGAAAAACCACAACATCCGGTTCGTGGATCCAGGAGCTTGTCCCGTCATAGGCATAGGAAGCAAGATCTTCTTTCTTAATAAGGATATCTTCCTTTCCCACTATCTTTCGTAACGCATCGACAACCCCTTTTTTTATCATGCATCCTCCCCTATTTTTATACTGTGATACTGCGTTGAATACCATAACTTCTCATACCTGTCAATATTAACGAGACAGCATCGTGCGGAATTTCACTTGGTCGAAGCGTGCAAATAAGATTATCCTTATTGCAATATTATCGTAGAACTATAATAATACGCTTCGAAACAATGTTCCTGCATTATTGAGGAGGCAACAATCTATGGAAGAGTATAGTGTCATCATCATTGGTGGAGGGCCAGCAGGGTTGACCGCGGGTCTCTATACAGCCAGGGCTCAGCTGCGGACTATCCTTTTGGAGGCCATGATCCCCAGCGGTCAAGCCTATATGACGGAGCGGGTTGAAAACTATCCCGGTTTTCCGGATGGTATCTCCGGAAGGGAGTTGATCGAGCGGTTCACCCAGCAGGCGACAAAATTCGGCCTGGAAATTCTCCCATTCACCAAGGTGGAATCAATAGAAGTAACAGGGGGAAAAAAGGTGGTCATGGCCGGAGGAAAGCACCTTTCAGCCTCAGCCCTTATCATCGCCACCGGGGGGCAGTGGAATAAACTGGGGGTGGCAGGCGAGGAAGAATTTGCCGGCAAGGGTATCTCATATTGTGCAACCTGTGACGGTGCCTTCTTCAAAGACCAAGATGTAGTCGTGGTAGGAGGAGGAGACACCGCACTAGAGGACGCCCTCTACCTCAGTAGGCTCGCTCGGAAAATATACCTGATACACCGCCGCGATCAGCTCAGGGCACAAAAAATCCTCCAGCTGAAGGCCTTGGAGGAACCTAAAATCGTGTTCGTCTGGGATAGTGTCGTCAAAGAGGTCAAGGGGCAAGGGGTGGTGAAGACCGTAATAATCGAAAACATCAAGAATGTTGCGCAAAGAGAGCTGGCAGTCAGTGGGATCTTCATCGCCATCGGCCAGAGACCAAATACCGATTTTGTCCGCGGGGTAATCGATTTGGACGACAAGGGAAATATCATCACCGATCAGAACTGTGCTACTTCGGTAGCCGGCATATTTGCTGCTGGCGATGTGAGAAAGAAAGGTTTGCGGCAAATTGCCACCGCTGTAGGCGACGGCGCCCTCGCCGCAGACGCCGCTGAGAAATATATCTTAGAAAAGACATGAATGGCCACCTTCCCCGAGGGGGATTTCATTGGTTGTTGGTTGAGGAAATACCATGACCAAGAGAGAAGAAGAACTGATTAAAGAGGGATGGCAGAGGCGTTTTGTCACCTCAGAGCCCAGATTGAGCGAGATGGCCAAGATGTATGAGGAGACCGGTTTCGAGGTACATCTTGAACCCCTCTCCGCTGTGGAAGAACCGGATGAGGATAGTGAGGAGTGTCAAGGATGCAAGATCTGCTTTGAGGGGTTCGAGGATGAATATAAGGCGATCTACACCAGGCTGAAAGGGGGAGAGTGAAAGAGGGCAAGAAAGGGCAAATAAGGAGAATACCTGATAAGGGAATGCCCTGACACGAGCTTCGCATTGAAGCGCCGCAATAATCCTCACCTAAACAAAGAGGACCTGTGATCTGGAACTCACCGTTAAAGACAATATTTATCCCCCCACCGCATTATCAATTTCAGCGAGAGGGGGAGAGAGAGATGTTGATACGCGAGGGCTACGCGGCCAGCCTGCATCGTGAGGGATTACTGAACCCCGCAGGGCTCTGGAAAAACGCCTCTCACCAGAACCATCTAATGGGGAGGGGTGAGGTGCTCATCATAAAGGGAGGCCGCGGTGAAGTAGCCATCAGAAAGTACCGGCACGGGGGGCTGTTGCGTCGCCTCACCGGCGACCTCTTCTTCTTCGGCTCCCGCCCTTTTCAGGAGGTAGTTGTCACCGAGGAGGCGCGGTCGGCTGGCGTATACACCCTTGAGATCCTGGCTGCCATCAGGGAGAGGGGATGGGGGGGGTGGTACCGCGGGTACCTCATCACCGAATATCTCCCCGCAGCCTTAGATCTGATCCACTACCTCGCCCAGCAGCAGGGGCGAGCAAGGAGACGGGAGGTCATCGAGAAGGCCGCCGAGGCAGTACGAAAGATACACCAGGCGGGGATATATCACGCCGACCTTCACCTCAAGAACTTCTTGGTGGAAGAGGGGAAGGGGGTAAAGGTTTATCTCATAGATTTTGACAAATCAGTGGTCTTCGCCCGTCTGAACCCCACACGGAGGATGAAAAACCTCAAGAGGCTGGACAGGTCCGCGGAAAAACTCAAGGGGCATGGACTCTCCCTGCCCAGACGGGACAAGGGTATATTCTGCCATGCCTATGCAACTGGGGATCAAGAGATCCGTCCCTATATAAAAATCTTTTTGGAGCACTATCAATGGTATAACCTCATGTATCGATGGGGGTGGTGGATCGCCAGGATCTTCTATCCGCGTCATAGACCCTGGAGAAAATCGATCACAGAATCCGCCACTCGATCTTCGATCCCCCACCAGAAGTGATCAGCCCCAGGGCAGATGCGGAGCACCTTGGGCTGGGAAAGGGAGAGAAAGAGTTCCTCCACTTGGGGTACAGGACAGATAAAATCCCGCTCCCCAGCGACGATGAGCTTCGGTCTTCCTTCCTCTCTGAGCGAGGTGAAATCGTACATTGCCACCGGTGGGGAGATACAGACGAGGGCCTTCACCCTAGAATCCGCTGCAATACCCTTCATCCCCACGTATGCCCCGAAGGAATAGCCCGCCAGATAGTGGGGGCCATCACCCTG
>MGQF01000068.1:10709-10819 GCA_001797745.1 Deltaproteobacteria bacterium RBG_13_52_11 | reverse complement strand
CCTCGAGCGTCAGTCCGTCCTGTGTGGGGAAAGATACCCTTACTTCCGTCAATCCTTCTCCTTATAGGGAAGGGCTTCGTCGATGAGCATTACCGGGATGTCGTCCTTGA
>MGQF01000068.1:8277-10695 GCA_001797745.1 Deltaproteobacteria bacterium RBG_13_52_11 | reverse complement strand
TTGCATGACTTACAGATGAGCCCATCTCCCTTTCTCGTCAGGACGATGTCCCCCTTGCACTTGGGACAAGCCAAGATCGCCAATAACTCTTTGTTAATAGCCATCGCTTTCCTCCTTTTTGTCCCTTCTTGTACGAGGATCCAATAGGCGGCCTCCAAGAGGTCCTGGGCGACGAAATTCGGTGGATCCCCCTGCCAGTCCCCCTGCTCCCTCCTGCCATTGCCCGTCAAGACCAATATCCCCGTCCCCCCTACCCTATGGATCGCCCCGATATCGCCAGCCTTATCCCCTGCCAGATAGGAGAAGGGGAGGTCTATGTGCAACTCCTCTGCTGCCCTCCTCAACATACCGGGCCCGGGCTTGCGACAGGCGCAACCATCCGCCGGGTGGTGAGGACAGTAGTACATCCCATCCACGTGGGCCCCTTCGTGCCCCAACAGGAGCCTCAATCGCCTGTTTATCTCCTCAACGAGAGAAGCGGGGAAGTACCCCCTCGCCACCCCCGATTGATTACTCACCACCACCGCCTGAAGGCCGAGGTAATTGATCAGGCAAATGGCCCGGGCTGCCCCGGGGATGAGCTCTATAGCCTCGGGGTCGCTCAGATAACCTACCTCTTTTATGATGGTGCCATCCCGATCGAGAAAGACTCCTCCCCTCAGATCCATCCCTTCTGCCTCGCCTTGATGCCACGTAATCCCTCTCCTTTGTGCCGTTTTCCAAAGGTTCGAGCCACGCCCATGGAATAGCTGGATACCCACATCTTTTCTGTGTTCATCAAAATCAGCCTCATTTTACAAAATATTCCCCTCTTGTCAAATTTCCTTACCAGTATCTTAACAACCCCTGGCCTCAAGGTCTCAAGAAGACTATAATGGGTCATAGAAGGTGCGCCATGAATGGCAGATTGAAAAGACCATCCTTTTCCCTTGAAGAGATCAGGGTGGAGACCTTTAAGGCCTCTGGCCCTGGCGGGCAGCATAGAAACAAGCGGGAAACGGCTGTGCGCATTCGCCACCTCCCCTCGGGTATCACCGCCCTCGCAACTGAGCATAGATCCCAGGCCAGAAATAAGGCATTGGCCCTCCGGCGCCTCGAGTTGAAGGTGCACGCCCTCGGGAAAAAAAGGAGACCGCGTATCCCCACCTCGATCCCCCGTTCATATAAGGAACATATATTGGCGGTCAAGCGCCATCGGGCACAGATAAAGAGATGGCGGAAACAAGCAACTCCCTTTGAAATATAATATAAGGTCCTAACCCCCCTCTTCCTCCCCTTCCAAGGGGTCGAACTCCTCTGAAAGGCGGGGATCTTCCTGGTCGAAGTCAGCAAAAACGGCTTCCAAGGTGGGGTCAATTTGGTGAGATGGGGAGCCGTACACCTCCTCTTTCTGCGAGTGCAGCAGGGCGATCCCCACTACAACCAAGAGGTAGGAAGGCAGGGATTGGAAGAGAGCGAAAAAGAGGCCTGAGGGGAGCTCGGTGAGCAGCAGCCCGGTAATCCCCTCTCTGAGGGTATTGAGGACCAAGAGGCAGCACCCGACGATAAAGCCCCTCCGCATCCATCTGTAGTTCCTCTCGAGGAGCTCTCTCTTCTCGACATAGTATTCCTTAAACTTATACCAGCTCCGCGAGATGGATTTCAGGACCTTTTTGCTCGTACCCCTTTGGGCTTGGACCTTACCCACGGTACCATGCCTCTTTCCCCGAAAGATCATATACCTCCGAACCAGGGCTTCTGTCTCCATGCGCAACAATTCGTACCTCCCCTGCCCCCTGATGAGGACGTAGGCGAGAAGGCCTAAAATGCAGAGGGATATTAAAGGGTCAAAGGGCCTCATACCCTGAACACGAGGTGTAACAGGGGCCAAAAAATCCAGAATCATCTCCCAAAAAGTACCACTAGTCATGATGTCACCTATTGCTCCTTTTCCAAACGCACTGTCATCCCCTCCTGCACCTCTTTGAAGATCTGGAGGCCTCCCTTGATCTTGCCCACAAGATTCACGGCACTGGCCGGGCGAATCTCATCCCCCTGACTCACCGGGGTAGGTCCAAAAAAGATGCACAAGGCCCTCCCCTGAGGCCAGTAACCCAGGTCCCCCCTCTCGACCACATCGCGTGCCGTATTATCCAGTTCAGCGGCCACGGGTGTGCTGAAATAAATCTCATCACCCCAGAGGTTTGCCTTGCCCTTGATCGGTAATGCCTCCCAGATGAGGGTCGCTGTAGGGCCCTCATTCAACTCACCCTGTACAACGGAATCGCCGATGCAGATCTTTATTACCCTATCCATCTACAGACCCGACCTGCCGGTTAATCAAGCTGGCTACGTATCCTGCACCAAATCCATTATCGATGTTCACCACTGCCACATTGGAGGCACAGGAGTTGAGCATGGCCAGGAGGGGCGCCAACC
>MGQF01000068.1:5990-8247 GCA_001797745.1 Deltaproteobacteria bacterium RBG_13_52_11 | reverse complement strand
TAGGGACGGCGATAACAGGCCGAGCCACCAATCCCCCCACTACACTGGGCAATGCCCCTTCCATACCGGCCACGACGATCAAGACATTGGCCTCCATCAATTTCTCCCGATAGTTCAGCAGCCTGTGTATCCCTGAGACCCCGACGTCGTAGAGGGTCTCCACCTCATTGCCCATTATATGAGCGGTTATTGCTGCCTCTTCGGCGACCGGAATGTCCGACGTCCCTGCTGAAATAATGAGGATGCCCCCCCTACCCCCCTCTTCTACCTCACCCGCCCGTAAGGTGATGGCCCTCGCCCTCTGGTGATAACTGGCCTTGGGGAAGCGCTGTAAAACGGCCTTCGCCTTCTTTTCCTCTAACCTCGTCACCAGGATGTTTACCTCCACCTCCACCATCCTCTCCATGATCTTGATCACCTGTTCAGCGTCCTTCCCCTCACCGAAGATCACCTCAGGAAAGCCTTTGCGCAGAGGGCGGTGGTGGTCTATCATGGCCTCCCCAATATCTTCGAATGGAAGGGTCTTTAACTTGTGCATCCCCTCTTGGACGGTGAGCTTTCCCTGTTGAATAGATTGTAATATCGCTTCCAATTTTTTGGGGTCCATTTCTATCCCTGGGCAATCACATTCTATGCTCCCCATCCTTGAGAAGTCAAGCAGAAGGAACAAATCGATTGCACTGTCCAGCATAACATGTTATAAAGTTATGTGAAAATCTAAGGGAGGGTGAGGACTGAAAAAAAAGGGAGTTGAAGTCCATGACCTCTCGCTTAAAACTCCTCGCTGATATCACACATTTCTGTCGGCAAAAGAAGATCGAACCCCAAACATATCTGCGTCTGAGGATAGAGAGATTACCTTTTAAGCTTGGAGAGGGAAAGGGAAAGGTGCCCTTTCTCTTTGATCGAGAGGTTGCGGAAACCATCTCCGCCTCTGTGCAGCACTTAGTAGGTTTGATCAAGAAGAGAAACGAAAGAGAGACGCGATCTCCCCTTCAGACCTATATGACGTTAACTCCCCCCAAGCGACCGAAAGATGTCATGGAACGGTACCTCTGCACGCGAGATCTGAGTGCACGACCTTTGGAAAAGGGAATTGCAGAAGATGCCATCTACCACAATCCCTACCTCGACGCCGGAATAGTCGAAGGATGGTTTCTGCAGTACAAAGAGCCCGGCAAGCTGATCTGGACAATCAAGAGGCTTTATCTGAAGGCAATAGAAGAAGAGATAAAGCAAGGGGATTGGGCGGATATCGCTTACCTGACCCACCTCAGCCTGGTGGCCTACCTCAAAAAGGTCAAGAATACCCTCAAGAAGGTGAGCATCAAGGGATTTTCTTATGAAAGACTGGAACAGGCCGTCGGGCAAATGCTCTATTCTCTGTTACGGGAGATCCAAGTCGAGGTCTTTAATGAGATTCGCTATAAGGATCTCACCTTAGATATCTCGAGGATAGAACATCTGATCAAAGGGAGCACTAACCCCCTCACCTTTGTGGCCATAAGACCTACCCTCTTCAAAAATGACCTCAACCCCTATCACTTCGATCAAGAGGGGTTTGACCTCCTGCAGGCCCTCACCCATAAAATTGACCTTGACTTCCAAGATCTCGAAGAAAGCCTTAAAACCATGGTGAACCGCGCCAAGAGGAACAAGAGGGTGAGAGAAAAACTCATCGAACTCTGGTCAATCAATAGGATTCGTGAGGCGGTCTTTAACTACCTGAAAGACTATGAAGACTACAGCGGGGGCAGAAACCTCTGGCTCTTCAACCTCTTTCAGAGGAATAAGGTGATCCAAAGTACCCTTGTCAATGATGAAGTAGGTAAGAAATTTGAGGAAGATCTGAGCAAACTCATCGCTGAGACCTCGCGTTCCGTGGATAAAGAGCAGGCTCAGCGGGCGATGGTTATCGAAACCTCCTTCAAGTCTCAAAAAAGGGGGAAGGTCATGAAGAGGCTCTTCTTCAGCTCAAGGGAAGAAGAGCAATTGAGAGAAGTATGCGAGGGGTTCCTTCTGTATCAACTCGATACCAGATGGGATAAATGGCTCGACGAGTCTCTGCAGTACCTGGATGACCGGGAGGTCTTGAAAAAGAGAGATGAGTTAGAAGAAGAATATGATAGAGGACGTATCTACCGCCTCGCCACAGATACGCGCCCCATCTTACAGGATCTCACCATTAAAAAGGAAGGGCACCTCTTTATGGATCTGCGGGGTTTCACACAGAGGATGTGCAGATCCAAAGAGATTT
>MGQF01000068.1:4168-5981 GCA_001797745.1 Deltaproteobacteria bacterium RBG_13_52_11 | reverse complement strand
CTGTTCGGTGAGAGGGATGACATGAGGGCCATGGGGGAACGGTATCAGCGGGAGCGAAAGGCCATTCTCCAGGAGAGGAATTATATTGAGGAAAGCATCCAGGGGATCGAACGGGAACTGAAGCTCAAGGAATTCCTCAATCCCGTACACCTCATCAAGATCCAAGAGGAGGAGTTTAACGCCAAGTTCACCCATTACCAACAGCAGATTGTCGACCTGCCTCACGAGATTGAGCGCGAGGAGGACCTTGAGAGAAAAAACAAACTCATCGAGCTGCAAGAGAATTTGTTGACCCTGAAGGAAGGGATCAATGAGCACAAAAGGGAGTTGACGGAGAGTATCAGCTCCATCGGTGAGGATGATCTCAATGGTATATTCCGTTTGGTCTGCTCAGAGGAACGGGACGAGTTGGAGAGATTGAGACGGCTGCTCAGGGAATCGTACGACAAGGAATCGGAGCTGAACAGTGCCTATGAAATGGAGATTGCATCCGGGGAAGATGCGGGGATAGAGTACGGTCTCTTTATATCGTACGGCGATGCTGCCGAGACCATCGCCTTCGAGGACCCGTTTTGGGGAAAGATGAACGTTGCCATTGCAGAGAAGCTCAACGAGGCGGCCAGAGGGACGGGGCGAAATCCTGACATCAGAAAAAAATTGGATCTGCTCCTCAGAAATGCCCGCCGCGCCAGGGGGAACCCCTCTTTGACATATCCTTTCTATGTATTCATCGACAGAAGTTACTTGTTGTCCCTCCGGTCGGACTTGAGCACCATGGTAGAAAGGATCCTTCAGAGCAGAGATAAAGCAACAGCACAGCTTGTGATGGAAACCGCTTCTTCCCTCTTTATGAGCGATATTGGAAAGGGGATGAGGGGTTCCGGTGATGATGACTGGGAAACCCTAACCTATTTCAACGACATCTATAACCTCGGAGAGGCGATGAGCGGTGAGGCCCTCCAGGCCTATCAGAAGGAAATAAGCCCCCATACGTACTATTTTGATAAGACAGTGAAGGTCACGGAACTCCATCGAGAGATTCAGCAACGCTTCTTTTTTCCATCGTCGGAACTAAAATTCTTCGTCAGTGTTGAGCGGGTAAATGGCCAGCTACAATTTGACCTCGTGCGCTACGGCGGGGAATTAGTATTCAAGGGGTTTGAGCGCCGTCAAGCGACCGCGGTCTACGAGATTGTCAGGAAGAATTCCCCCTTGTATCTCCTTTTAGAAAAACATCACTTAATAACATGGCATAAGGAGGCCAGGGAAAAAGCGGGGGAGACTCTGGCTGCCCATGGGTAAGGCCCTATCCTGCCCCTCGATCATCGGGGAGGGAATGATCCTCTTCGCGGACTTCTTCTTTGACAAAGAAGAGAAAGGCCATCGATGGTCTCTTTGATGCATCTCTGATAACAAATTGGATACTGTCGAAATCCCACCCCTGTTGCATCCATTGGTTGAGGATCCGTTCTAAGGTTTCCTCGGTCACGATACTCGTCTCCACAATCTTGTAGACCAACATCCTTTCACTCCTCGGGAAATAGCAAACGGTCTTTCCTTACCGGTGTGCCGAAAGAGGAGGAAACGAGACCCTGTTATGACGAATATTTCTGCAGAATGGTCTTGATGATTCCGGAGGTCGAATGCCCTTTGATATAGGGCACGACAGCCGTCTGTTCCACCAATTCCCTGCCCACCACTTCCTTCTCTGCCCAATCCCCACCTTTGACTAAGACATGGGGGCGAAGGCATGCGATGAGTTCCAAGGGGTCAGGCTCATCAAAGGGTACCACATAGTCGACGGCCTCCAGGG
>MGQF01000068.1:1379-4143 GCA_001797745.1 Deltaproteobacteria bacterium RBG_13_52_11 | reverse complement strand
TTGAGGGATGATGGGTTTGTCTTCCCCCTTAATCTCCTTCACCGAAGAGTCAGTATTCACCCCCACAATCAGGCAATCACCCTTTTGACGGGCCTCTTCGAGATAGAGCACGTGTCCCTGGTGCACGATGTCAAAACAGCCATTGGTGAAGACGATACGCTTCCCTTCGTTTTTCAACCCCTCGACGATCCCCTGCAGCTCCTTCCTCTCCTTTATCTTGTCTCGCAAGGACCTCACCTATTCTCCTTCAAGAAAGAACCGATAGGCCCGAAAGGTCTCATAGATGTCCCCTTTGCTGGCCACCTCAAAAGGGGAGTGCATACTGAGCAGCGGCGTGCCGCAGTCTATGATGTCCATGCCATAGAGGGCGAGGTATTTGGCCACGGTCCCTCCGCCTCCCTCATCGACCTTGCCGAGCTCACCCATTTGCCAGACGATACCCTTCCGGTTGAAGAGTTCTCGTATCTCTGCTACGAACTCGGCATTGGCATCGCTGGTTGAGTACTTTCCCCCGGCACCGGTAAATTTGCTCAAACAGACCCCGTAACCCATCTTGGCGTTGTTCTGGGGTTCGTGGACATCTTTGTAGTTGGGGTCTATCCCCGCCATGACATCGGCGCAGAGCGCCTTGGATGTGAGGAGGATCTCCCTGATGAGGATATCGGTGGGTTCCTTGCCGGCGGCCCTGAGGATATCAGCCACAAAGTGTTCAAGAAAGCGCGACTTCGCCCCCGTGTTTCCCTCACTACCGGTCTCCTCCTTATCGAGAAAGAGGGCCAGGGTGGTATAGGACGGGCTGGCAACCTCCTCCATCGCCCTGAGGGAGGTATAGGCACAGACCCGGTCATCCTGCCCATAGGAGGCCACAAAGGCCCGATCGAACCCGACATCCCTCGCCTTGCTGGCAGGTACCAGTTCGAGCTCAGCGCTCAAAAAATCCTCTTCCACGATGCCGTAGCGCTCATGCAGAAGCTCCAGAATCCTGAGCTTGACCCGTTCCTTGGCCTCCTGATCGGGATAGGGGAGATGACCTGCCAGAATGGTAAGCTTTTCTGCCTCGATAGCATCCTTGAGCTTCTTTTCCTCCTGCGCCTTTCGGGAGAGGTGAGGCAAGAGGTCGCAGATGGTGAAGACCAGATCCTCTGCTTCCTCGCCGATTCGTACCATTACCTTCTCTCCGCTCTCTTTAATGACTACCCCATGGAGGGCCAGGGGCTGGGCTACCCACTGGTACTTTTTAATCCCACCATAGTAGTGAGTCCGTAACATGGCCATGTCAAGCTCTTCATAGAGGGGGTTCTGTTTCAAATCGAGCCTCGGTGAATCAACATGGGATGCAATAATCCTGATGCCCTCCTCTATGGGCCGTTTACCCACGGCTGCCAGACCGATGCACTTGTCCTTATTGAGGCGGTATATCCTCTTATCCTTACCCTTCCGGGAGACAGCGCCAAAGCCGGCTTTTTGGGCCGACTGCATAATCTCTGCTACTGCCTCTCGTTCGGTCTTTGCCTTGTTCAAGAACTGCTTATACCCCTCTGCAAACTCAAACGCTTCTTCAACCTGGTTGCCGTCATATCGATCCCAGACGAGCTTTCCCTTCAGCTTGACCTTGTCTTCAATTTTCTTTGTCACTTCCTTAATCTCCGCCATCAAACCTCCTCCTTTGCCACGATATGGAGTAACCTATCCAATTTCAGGGGGTGAGTCAAGAAATACGCCTTGCCGATGTCAGACCCCATTTCTCCTCATTGCCAATGCGCTAGAACCCGGGACGAAGCAACCTGGCATAGTAGCTCCCCGTGGTATAGAGGGCCGCAGCCGGGTTATTGCCGAGGACGCGATCTTTGGCGACCAACACCGTCGTGAATGCCAGACTGTATTTGAAAAAGAGGGAATCGTGTCCCACGCAAAGTCCCACCAGGATATTGAAATCGGTCTTCTCCTCATTGAGGATGGTCGCCTGAATGATGGGATTGCACATAGGCTCGAACTGTCCGATCCTGACTTTTTCTTCATCAAGAATTCCGATGGCTTCCTTGGGAACGCTTCCGCACTTGCACATCACGGATGCCACCGTAAACCCCTGGGCATTGAGTATATCGGATAATGTCCGCGCCTCTGCATGGAGGCCGCCGCAGAAAGCAACACCCAACTTCGTATAACCCATCTTTTGCGCGAACTCACACACCTCCTGGACCCTGGGCTTGACCGGATGAAATATATAGGGCTGGACGTGGCGATGTGCATAACACTCACCCTCCTGGATCGAGGCCATCCGTGCAAACTTTTTGATCTCCGGTTTCTTATATTCCTGGAGTGCCTTCTCGATGGTTGCGCGGTAGTTTATGGTCGAACAAAATTTCGGTCCCTTGCCACCCTCAGTGACACAAATTCGATCCTTGATTGAACACGCGGCGCATGCAGACCGAACCTTGTCTTCCATGGTATACCTCCTGTGATTGGGGATGCGTTTAATCTAATTGATTCATTTTTTAGATCATATTATTACCCTTTTATTCATCTGTCAAGATTGTCGTTCAAAGACTCTCAAAGAAAAACTTTCCTGCGGAGATTTCGATAGTTATAGTCAATAACCAGCGCGAAGAGGCAGACGTGCAGGCCAATCTCCTTGGATGCCGTGGAATTTATCCACCCGGAATTCCCCCTTTTGACAGATGACAAGGATCACGAGGGGTATTTCAGCAAAGGATGGGAGGTCTGGGAGGGGTTCGATCGCCAGCGCAACAAGGTCTCTATCAGG
>MGQF01000068.1:0-1250 GCA_001797745.1 Deltaproteobacteria bacterium RBG_13_52_11 | reverse complement strand
AATTGGCCAAACTGCCTTGCAAATCCAACAAAGGGGTTTCTTCAAAATGCGGAATCCTTGAATCCTCCCCTGGGACACGGTATCTTAGGGGGATATAATATTATAAAGACCTCTCCGAGGACTTCGAGGAGATCCAATGTCTGCTAACCTGCCACCCCAATATTATGACGCAGAAAAGAGGTTTCGGGATGCCAAGGACCCCGCCGAAAAGGTTGCTGCCCTCGAGGCCATGCTCGCCATCATGCCCCACCACAAGGGGACCGATAAGCTGCGGGCCGGCCTGCGCAGAAGGCTCTCCAAGCTCAAGGAGGAGCAGGAGCAAAGGAAAGGGAGTGGCAGGACAGCCCTTTTCAGCGTGAAGCGCGAGGGGGCTGGGCAGGTGGCCCTCGTGGGCTGCCCTAACACCGGCAAATCCCAACTCCTGACCTGCCTCACCAACGCCGAGCCCGAGGTGGCCGACTATCCCTTCACCACACAGGAGCCCCAAGCCGGGATGATGGCCTTTGAGAATATCCAGATCCAGCTCGTGGATCTCCCACCCCTGATTGCGGAGCACACCGAGCCCTGGGTCTTCAACATCTTGCGCAGTGCCGACTGCCTCCTCCTGGTCCTTGATCTCAGCAAAGATCCCGTGTCGGAACTGGAGACCATCCGTGAGTTGCTGCAAGGCCAGCGCATCATCCTCAAGGGGGATGAAAAAGAAGATGTTGAACCCGGCTCTTTCATCAAGAAGTGTCTGCTCGTGGGGAACAAAAGTGATCTGCCAAGGGCAGAGGAGAACACCGCGATCTTCAAAGAACTCTACAATGAACAATTCCCCCTCACCATGGTATCCGCCAAAGAAGGCACAGAGGTGGAGGGGCTGCGATCCCAGCTCTTCTCGCTCCTCGACATCCTGCGGGTCTACTCCAAACGCCCCGGGCACGCACCAGAGCTGAGCGCCCCGGTGATCCTAAAGCAGGGGAGCACAATCCTCGATCTCGCCAAGGAGATCCACAAGGACTTCGTCGCCAAGCTCCAGTTCGCCAGGATCTGGGGATCTGGGAAGTTCGACGGCCAGCGGGTGCAACGAGATTACGCCCTCCAAGACGGCGATATCATCGAGCTGCACATGTGATCCCCTTGTGGTTATTCTTGCCCTCGCATAGATCTCCCTCTTCCATGAACTGGTCCAGATACATATGAGACAGGAATGAGGTACAGTAGAGGGGTAGGAGTTAGGGAAGGAGCCTCTCTATGGAAGTGATTGG
>MGQF01000067.1:6411-42673 GCA_001797745.1 Deltaproteobacteria bacterium RBG_13_52_11 | reverse complement strand
TCCTGCTACCCCTCACACCCCTCTACCAACGATCCCCCAGGGTAACATTTATTTATGAGTCAACAAGCATAAACGCCTTTTAGATTTCCGGGATTGACAGCGGCATGCCGAGCCTCTTGCTCACAATGCTTGCGAACCAGCACGTAAGATTTTTTCAGCGGTGAGATAATTGGTTAACCTTCATCATGATGATATAAATGCAGATGGGGGTGAGAGTGTGTTCTCCCTTTATGCCTGTGGCTATGTATATGTATGAGGTTGTTGACCTCAAGCAATTGGTTGTCTTCCAAGATTTCCTGCGGACTGCCGGACCTTACTATTCTCTTTTCGTGGCCGAATACGTAAACCACGTCGGATATCTCCTCAACGATATGCAGATCGTGTGTAGAGGTGATGATTGTCTTACCAGCGACATTGGCCTGCAGGAGCATGTCAATGATGTGCCTGGTTGTCAAAGGATCTAATCCAGATGTCGGTTCATCCACGATAAGAACATCGGGATCAATCATCAAAGTCGATGCTATCGCAACTTTGCGTTTTTCACCGATACTTAACTGATGCGGGGATCTATCCAATAAATCTTTAATGTTTAGAATATTAATAAGCTCGTCGAGACGCCTCTCAATCTCCCTTTTACCAACTCTTAACTGGAGCGGGCCGAAGACAATATCTTCTTTTACGGTTGGGCAGAACAACTGGACATCGGAATTCTGAAAAACCAATCCTACTTTCTTTCTAAAATCCATTGAGAAGTTTTCATCGCTAAAGCGACCTTCTTTTAATTCCCTGCCAAAGGCTTTAATGGTGCCTTTGTCAGGGAAAATAAGCCCATCCAACATATGTAAAAGCGTTGATTTCCCAGAGCCGTTTGCGCCGATAATCGTTATCCGTTCTCCCTGCCGGATATTGATATCTACGCCGCATAAGGCGGGATATTTCCCAAGATACGCGAAATAGACATCCTTTAATTCAAAGATTAGATTATCCATAATACCCTTTCATACTTTTAGCCGATAATTTAAATATATCATCGAAGCAGAAATTATTACGACTAAACATAACCACAACCCATCTTTTGGTTTGATTTTAAAATCATTCATGGCAACCGGCTCTCCCCTATATCCCCTTGAAAGCATTGCCTTATACACCTCTTCATTGAGTTGGTACGAGCGATTCCACAGATAGGCGATGTTCCACGCAACAATATGCTGTCCTTTTTTGTAGTGAACCGTTATTCCTACCCGACTCTTGATGGCGAGATAGGTGTTTTCGATTATCTCAACAAAAAGATAAATATATCGGTAGCACATTCCGATGGTCATCACAAAGACTTGTGGTATCCTAAAAAAACGTAAAACCTTGAGCAGCTCAAAATGCTTCGTCGTAACACTTAAAAGAACAACAAACGATACGGAAGTTATCACGCGCATAATAAAAAATAGTGCTCCAAATAATCCTTGGCGGGTAATACTAAGTTTTTGTCCGGCTATCTTGAAAGTAATGAACGGTTCCCCGGGGGTAACGATATTAAACAAGGCAGGAATGGCGATCAGGAGCGAAAACAGGGGTATAAATATCCACGTCCGTTTCAAGAAAAATCCCAGGTTGATCTTAGAACAAAGCGTCAGCAGTAAACATAACGCATAAAGGCATAACAAAATGAAGAGATTCTTGGCAAGAAGTACTTGCATGATGAAGAGGAGGAAGGTTAAGGTCTTGATCCTTGGATCTAACGATTGCAAAAAACTTTTCCGTGATGCATATTCTTCAGCAAAGATCGATTCCTTTAAAAAAGATAGAGCGCCCATGATTGAGCGCTCTATGAAATTATTGTTTTTAAACACTACTAATCGCCCTTCCTGGCCAACAGCCTGCCTATAAGCAATACCGCAATGCATGTAATGGCCATACCTACTATGGCCGATATAATATACGCAAAACTTAAATGCGATAAACCTTTTTCCTCCCATCCCTTCAAGGCATAATCAGGTAGAGGCGCATTCCATAATGGCGCGAGTTTTTCTAACCCCTTGGGGACATATCCTGCGAGCTCCTTTATCTCATCCATTCCCCACTCACCCCATGCAGCACCTGCCTTAAAATGTTCGGGGAGCAATAACCCGAGGGGAGAAAGGACGATCAACGCACCTAATCCTATCCACAATTTAGTCGCAATTTTCATAGTTATCCCCTCCCTTTTTTTTCTTTAAGAAGCTCGGGCGCTTGCTTCTGTAAAAATTTTATCACGAGGGCGGTTACAATAGCCTCGACCCAGCCGAATATCAAGAGATGCTCGCCTGCCATTGCCGGCACCGCGATATTCAATCCGTAAGGACAGTAAAGGGCCTGGCCATCAGCAGTATGGTGCAACAGCGGCTGCAACCCGAATTCAACCCCTGCTAAAAAGGCAGCCACATTAATGCCAATATAACCAGCCACCCCTGCCGCCAGCACCCTTCTGTTTGAATCAAGGGGGGCGTTATAACTCAGGGCCTTGTAGAGATAGTATCCTATAAAAGGTAACACAAAGGCCATGTTAAAACAATTCGCCCCTATCGCCGTAATACCACCGTCTCCGAATAATAGTGCTTGAACGACCAAGGCAACGGTTATTGCGATGCATGCCGCCCACGGCCCAAGAAGGATGGCCACTAAAACACCCCCGACTGCATGCCCGGTTGAACCTCCTGGTATGGGGACATTGAACATCATGATGACAAAGCTAAAGGCAGCGCCTATTGCCAACAGGGGGACCTGCTTTGCCTTAAGGGTTTTTTTAACTATCCTGGTAGCCACTGTCCATATCGGCAGCATCAGCGCATAGAAAAAACCGCATGACGCCGGCCCCAAATATCCGTCTGGTATATGCATTTCTTCTCCTTGTTCAATCTAAAATGTGTAGACAAAGGTTAAAGCTGCTGAATCATTCGCATCCGAATTAGTACCGATAGCAACCTCTTATACCCTAACAGCATTTAAAACTGATCGCAAGGCCAGCATATAATGTTAATCAATGATCTCCTCGAAAATTTCTTTTCGGTCCCATTTTAACCAGTATTCGAGTGATAGCTTCCTAATATGTGCAAAGTATTCAGGGTTTAATCCTCCATACTTCTTCAAGGCCGCCTGAATATCTCCCTGTATCTGATTCACTATTTCCTTTTTTGTCCTTAGGGTGGCCATTTTATCCCTATAGAGAAAAATCGCCGCAGGCTGGTTCACGTGAGCGATGGTAATAGCTGCACGACCCAGGCTTGCTCCTGTGGAAACCTGAAGTCCGTCGTTCATACAACTCAGGGGTTGTTGGTTTCCGGCCAACGAGATGACATCTACCGTATCAAAAGGGGCTTCTAAGATTTCCCTTGCCCTGACCCCCATTTTGGCTCCAACAAGAGAGTAGATCCCCAGGTGTCGATGTAACTCGTTGGTCAAGACACACGCCTTCCACTCCTCAAGACCATGTCTCTCAATGATCTTCTGTAGATACGGTCTGACATCCTCTTTGAATAGTGCGGGATCTACGGGGAATTCTTTCATCACGACAGGTGTGCGCGGCTCTAGCCGAGGAGCCTCGTGTGCACCCACGTAAAAAATTAAACATTGAGTCAGTATGAAACACAGAGTTAATACCAAAGCAAATCGCTTCGTAAATATTATGTGTATCATTGTGGTTCTCTTTTCTTTTTTATAAACTAGTACTGGAAACATAACGATTTTCCTCCTTCTTCTTAATACTTTCCACCTAGAGTTATGAGTTCTCGCGCCATGCTTCTAACACCTTTTTTTGTAAATCCCATTAGTGCTACTAATATTAAATTAGTGCTACTTATGGGCAAAAAAATAATACCCCTAAATATCCTTGCCAGTAGTTGTCATGCTCAATGTTCCATGTTTCACCCCTTTTACTGATTTCAAGCTGTCGCCCAATTTTTGTGCCTCTCGTGGAGAACCCTTGAATGCAATGATCTCCAGGCAATTGCGGTGATCTAAATGAACGTGCTGAGAAGAGATAATCAGCGCGCCGAAATCATGCTGGATATCCATAAGCTTATTTACCAACTCTCTTTTGTGATGGTCGTAAATGAGCGTGATGGCACCGGCGATCTCCTTACCCTCTTGCCATTGTTTTTGAACCAGTTCCTGGCGCATTAAATCCCTAAATGCCTCGGAACGACAAGTATAGTTTCTTTCTTTTGCAAGGCGGTCAAATTTCTCTAATAACTCTTGATCTAGTGATACACCAAATCTTACAACTTTTGACATAAATTCTCCAAGTGCTACTAATTTTTAATAAGTAGCATAATATGGATTATACGTCAAGCGAAAGTTTTTATTCATTCTTTATCCAATCATCCAACCGCTGAAAGAATCTTATGTGCGGGCTTGCAAGCATTGTGAACAGGAGACCCGGTATACCGCCGAGACATCGAAGCTTTTATTTTGTCTCAGGCGGTATAGTGGGCGAGCCCTTCTTGAAAACAGTTTATTTTTTGAGTGTCAATGAAAGTTGAGGAGAGGACATGTGGCTGGCAGCGGGGCGAATGGAGCCTCATGAGGTGTGGGAGCAGCGAAAGCTGCGGCGCCTGTTATCTCATTGACTTGTCGTTGGTATCGCAGTAATCTTGAAGTGGTTAGTTTATTTGGCAAATAGCCTTTGGAGTATTCCTCAGTTGAGGAGCAGTCTTCGAGGATGTCGCCTGCGGGCCCCTGAACATGGGCCATCCTAAAGAAAAGATTAGGGAGCGGGTGACAAAGGCCCTGGGCTAGTCGGCATGGAGGGTACGGGGAGCGGTGCCCGCATCACCTCAGCTACAGGGAGAAGCAGAGGATCACCATCGCAACCGTCCTGTCCATGAAGCCGGAGATCCCGCTCTTGGACGAGCCCACGAGCAATGTTGACCCTGCGGCCAGGAGGGGGCTGATCGGCCTTTTACACCACCTGAAGTTCGCCAAGGTCATTGCAACCCATGACATGGAAATGCTGACTGAGGTCTGCGAGAGGGTAATCCTCTAGACAGGAGGGGGGGGTGGTGGCAGATGGGAGTGAGAGAGATCTTGATTGATGTGAAACTCCTCGATGCCCATGAACCAGAACCCCCGCCAGCAGTAAAGCTGTTCCGCCGGATGGGGTTTGCGGAGATCACCTTGACCAGTGAGGAGGCCCATTGGGAAGAAAAAGGAAAGATCTCCTTCTGATCAACCCGTGGGTCTACGACTTCGCCGCCTATGACCTCTGGGCCAAGCCCCTGGGGCTCCTCTACCTGGCCGCCCTTCTGGAGAACAATGGCTGGACCATACACTATATCGACTGTCTTGATGTCCACCACCCTGCCCTGAAGACCCTCAGCATCAAAGAACCCAAGCGGAGACCAGATCACCGGGGACACTTTTATCGAGAAGAGGTAGATAAGCCCTCTCCTCTGCAGGGGATCCCCCGCCGGTTCTACCGCTTTGGCCTCCCCCCTGAGGCCTTTAGGGAAGCCCTCCGATCCTTTTCGGCACCCCAGGCCATTCTCATCACCTCAGGGATGACATACTGGTATCGAGGGGTTCAGGATGTCATAACAGCCGTCAAAGAGGCCTTCCCGAAGGTACCAGCGATCTTAGGGGGGAACTACGCCACCCTCTGCACGGAGCATGCAGAGGGGAATTCAGGGGCGGATTTCATTTGCAGGGGGTGGGGGGAGATTCAGGTCCTAGAGCTCCTGGAGGGGCTGACTGGTATTGCCCCCTCCGCCCTCCCCGACTTGAATAACCTCGACACCCTCCCCTCACCGGCCTATGGTCTTTATCCCCATATCGACTACTGCTGTTGCCTCACCTCTCGGGGGTGCCCCTTTCAATGCACCTACTGCGCCTCCCCTCTCCTCAACCCCCGGTTTATCAAGCGCAGTCCCGCCCAGGTGGTTGAGGAGATTGCCCGGTGGGTGGTGGAGTATGGGGTAGAGGACATCGCCTTTTATGACGATGCCCTCTTGATCGACCATCAGTTCGCCATCGCCTTGTTGCAGGGAATAGGGGTAAGTGGTATAAAAGCCCGATTTCACGCCCCAAATGGGCTCCACTCCCGAGAGGTCACCGATGAGGTAGCGCACCTGATGCACCAGGTGGGTTTTGCCACAGTCCGCCTCGGTCTGGAGACCTCCAGCCACGAGCGCCAGTTGGCAACCGGGGGGAAGGTGAACAATGAAGAGTTCCAATTGGCAATGCAGAACCTCCAGCGAGCGGGATATGTCCCAGGGGAGATCGGGACCTATATTTTGGCCGGGCTCCCGGGCCAGGAGCGGGAAGAGGTAGAGGAGACCATCCGCTTTGTTCAGGCGTGCGGGGCCCGACCCTATCTGGCGGAGTACTCACCGATTCCCGGCACTTCCTTGTGGGAGGCGGCTGTGCAGTGCTCTCCCTTCGACTTGGCGCACGAGCCGCTGCTGCACAACAACACGATCCTGCCGTGTCAATGGGAGGGGCTGACCCGGGCAGATTTGCAGGCCCTCAAGGCAATGGCTCGGATAACAGAATGAATCCCCATGATGGTATCGTCAACCTCAACTTATGAAAATATATTTCCCCTCTCTCGCCAGTGGGGAGAGGAGATCTTAAGGCCCTATTTTCTGAGAAGTCCCCTTGCAACCGAAGGGCAAAGATGCTATAAGGGTAAAACTTTTGCGGCCTGATTGAAGAATGCCTCGCACAGGAGAGAGATACGGGAACAGATATATGAAGATATGGCCCCTTGTGGGTTTGTTCGTCGTCCTCATCCTCACCCCCCTTCAGGCCCAGGTCCTGAAATTCCCCCAAACGAATGTCCCGGTCAACGACTACGCAGAAGTAATCCCACCTGAGTATGAGGCTCAGATGGATCAACTTGCCAAGGCCCTCTGGGATCAGACAAGGACCGCCGTGGTAGTAGCCACTTTTCGTGATCTGGGAGGAGAAACCCCTCGAATATTCGCCAACAAGCTCTATGAGGCGTGGGGGATCGGCACAAAGGGGGAGGATAAAGGGGTTCTGATCCTCGTGGCTGTGAAGGAGAGACAGGTGACATTTGAGACCGGATATGGGGTGGAAGGGATACTCCCGGACGCAAAGATTGGGGATATCTTGGATCAATACGTTGTCCCCTTCCTGCGCCGTGATGAGTACGGTGAGGGCTTGCTCAACGGGATGGCAGCCATAGCCCAGGTTGTGGCCAAGGATGCAGGGGTGAATCTCAATCTGGACCGCTATGCACCTCGGTCAGTGGTGCAACCCAAGGCAAGGCGGGCAGTTGGTCTCTTACCCCTCCTCTTTTTTCTGTTTATCATCTTCGGCCTTTTGGGCAGAGGCAGGGGGTTGTTTCCCTTTTTCTTCCTCCCCTGGATCTTTATGGGAGGTGGCCGAGGGATGGGCAGCGGCGGGTTCGGCGGTTTTGGCGGCGGGTTCGGCGGTTTTGGCGGGGGGATGAGCGGCGGCGGCGGGGCCAGCAGGGGTTTTTGAGAGGAAGGTAACGATGATAAAGTCACTCTTGAGACGGATATGGACAACCCTGAAGAATGAGTTTGAAAAAAGGGCAAAGAAGATAAGGGCACCTCAGAGCCCGGAGGAGATAATTCCTGAGTTCACCAACGATTATCAACAGATCTACGGAGAAGCCCTGATCTCCATCGTCCTCTATGGAAGTGGGGCCCGGGGGGACTACATCCCGAAGCGGTCGGATCTCAATTTCCTCATCGTCCTCACCGAGGAAGGGATCAAAGGGCTCGGCAGGGCCTTCAAGGTAGTTACCAAATGGCATAGGCGCCGTGTGGCCACCCCCCTCTTTATGACCAATGAGTACATCGCCACCTCGCTGGACACCTTCCCCCTGGAGTTTCTGAATATCACGCAGCACTACCAGGTGGTGTGGGGGGTAGATCCCCTGGCGGGGATCGAAATCCACCAGAAGCAGCTCCGCCTCCAATTGGAGAGGGAGGTAAAAGGGAAGCTCCTCCAATTAAGGGGGGCGTATCTCGCCAGCAAGGGATGGGGGAGGAATCTCGTGGCCCTTGCCTCGCAATCCCTCACTGCCCTTCTCTCCATCTTCCAGGGGATCCTCTCCCTGCGGGGTAAAAAAATCCCCCATCAGAGAGGTGACGTCATCAAGGCGATAGCGGCGGAGACGGGATTGGACGCAGTGCCCTTCGTGCGATTATTGGAGGTCAAGGAGGGAAAAAATAAGCTCCCTGCGAAGAAGATGAAGGGCCTTATGATGAGCTATATCGAAGAGGTGAATCGACTCGCCTCTTGGCTAGATAAGATGGGAAGTTAAAGAAAAGAAGAGAAGAAAGGAGGAGGAAATGAGAAGAGGGACAAAAATTGCTCTGATCATTGCAGCGATTGTCGTAGCCGTCCTCTTGGTTTTGGGCATCGGGCTTTTTTCTTATGTTACGGGGACCTATAACGCTCTGGTGAGAATGGACGAGGGGGTCAAGACGGCCTGGGCCCAGGTGGAAAATCAGCTCCAGCGCCGGATGAACCTCATACCCAACTACGTGGAGACGGTCAAGGGGTATGCCAAGCATGAACGGGAGGTCTTTATAGAGGTCACCAATGCGCGGGCCAAGGTCGGAGGGTCGGTGACCCCATCCCAGAAGATAGCGGCCAGCAATGAGCTGACAGCAGCCCTGAGCCGACTCCTGTTAGTGGTTGAGCGTTATCCCGACCTCAAGGCCAATCAAAACTTCATCCGCCTCCAAGACGAGCTGGCCGGCACCGAGAACCGCATCGCCGTGGAGCGCATGAGGTACAACGAGGCGGTCAGGGGATATAATGTCTATATCCGGCGGTTCCCCAACAGCATCGTGGCGGGGATCTTCGGCTTCACCAGGGCCCCCCTCTTTGAGGCCCCAGAGGAAGCCAAGAAGCCACCGAAGGTCCAGTTCTAATAAGCCTGTTCCTTTTATCCTCTGCAAGGCGATAGCGGTTGAGACGGGGCTGAACTCAGACCCCTTCATACGATTATTGGAGGTAAAAAAAAGGGAAAACCAAAATTCCCTGCAAAGGAGATGGAGGGCCTCAGAGAGCATTACATCGCAGAGGTGAGGTGCCTTACCTTTTGGGTGGATAAGAGGTAGGGGAAAAGAAAAGGAGCGTGAGATGGCAGGGGGGAAAAAGGGCTGTTTGCTCGTCTTGGTCATAGTCGGCGTGGTGGGCCTCCTGTTGTATCCTTCTATCAAGGGGACCCGTAGTCAGTTGATGGCCATGAACGAGAAGGTTAAGGCGTCCTGGGCCCAGGTGGAAAACCAGCTCCAGCGCCGGATGGATCTCATCCCCAACTACGTCGAGACGGTTAAATCGTATGCCCCGCACGAACAGGGGGTCTATGGAGCGGTTACCCAGTTGCATCTCAAGGTCTCGACGAGGATGCTCCTAACCGAAAAGATAGCGGCGAACAACGAGCTGACCGCTGCCCTGGATCGGTTGCTATTGGTGACGGAACGGTATCCTGACCTCAAGACCGATCAAACGTTCATCGATCTCCAGGGAAAGCTGGCCGACAACGAAGACCGCATCGCCAAGGAGCGTATGCGGTACAACGAGGTGGCCGGGGAATATAATACCTATCGCCAGCGATTCCCCACGGTGATCGTGGCAACCCTTTCTGGTTTCTCCAGGGCCCTCATTTTTGCTGCCCCGGAGCAAGCTCAGGGGCAGCCGGGACCCGGTATTGAACCTTCCCTTCCCTTGTCGGGCACTCAATGAAGGGGATGATACTGGCAGCCGGTTTGGGGACCAGGCTGGAGCCGCTGACGAGCATCAGGCCAAAACCTTTGTTCCCTGTTCTGAACCGGCCCTTGCTCGGTATCGCCATTGAACAGCTACGGGGGATGGGGGCAACGGGGGTCGTGATCAACGCCCATCACCTGGCAGAGCAGGTGGAGCGATTCGTGGGCAGGGGGCAATGGGGTTTAGGGGTGGAGGTACGGGTTGAGCCTGAAATTCTGGGCACCGGCGGGGGGATCAAGAACTGCGCTGACTTCTTTTATGATGCCTCCCTCTTCGTGGTAATCAACGCCGACATCTACCATACCTTTGACCTGAGCCCCGCGCTTCACTACCATACAGAGGCGCAGAACCTCGTCACCTTGATCCTCTGCGATGATCCCCGTTTCAACCAGGTAGGGATCGATGAAAAGGGGCGGATCGTCAGCGTCAGGGGGCGGGAGGTACAAAAACCCCTCTCGCCTGCCCAGATCTTGACTTTTACGGGGATCCACATCATCTCACCCCGACTCCTGGACTACATGCCCTCTGCCGGATATTTTGATATTATGGAATTCTACATCGAGTTCGCCTCCCAAGGGGGGGCAATAAAAGGATATCAGATGCAGCAGGGATATTGGCGGGATATCGGGAGGGTGGAAGACTACAGGGCCCTGCATGAGGACCTCCTGCGCGTGAAGAGAGAGCCGATCATTCATCCGGAGGCCCATATCGAGGAGGGCGTTCAAATGGAGGGGATCATCTGCGTGGGGAAGGGAACCTACATCAAGGTCGGTTCCTTCATCAAAGACTCCATCATCTGGGACGAGGCAGTGATTGACCCAGGGAGTATTCTGGAGAGCTGTGTCGTAGGTGACAGGACGCAGGTAACGGGCCGGCATCAAGGGGAGGCCTTGATCCCGGGGTGAGCGATGCCTCCAGGGAAGAGTGATGATAGGGGAGCCACCCCCTCACCGGACCTGATCCGGTTTGTCGAGGCATACCTCTCGGCACGGGAGCTTGCGTGGGAGGAGATCGCCGGAGAAGGCTCGGGCAGGCTCTTTTATCGGATCAAGGGGAAAGGGAAGAGCTGGGTGGCCATGGTCAGCAGCCATCCTCCCAAGGATAAACGCGGGGTAACGGAGAACGATTCCTTTCTCTACATCGGCCAGCATCTAAGGGGAAAGGGTGTCCCTGTACCGGAGATCTACCATCATAACATAGAGAGGGGCTGGTTTCTTATGGAGGACCTGGGTGATTGCCACCTCCAGACCGAGATCATGAGCATTAAGGGTAATCAAAGGCAATTAATCGAGACCTACCAAAGGGTTGTCGACTGCCTGGTCCTCATTCAGGTCGAAGGCCGCAAGGGATTTGATCTTGCCCGGACCCACAATGCGCCGTATGATCAGGGGTTTATGCTGGCGTGGGAGTCGGGGTATTTCCACTTTGCATTCCTAGCGGACTACCTCGGCCTCGACATCCCCGACGAGGAGCTCAGGGATGAGATGGAGGACCTGGCCCGGCAGGCGGCGCAGGCGCTGGGTGGGTATTTCCTGTATAGGGACTTCCAATCCCGTAATATCATGGTGTGGGAGGGAGGATTGGGCCTTCTCGACTTCCAGGGGGGGAGGTTAGGCCCCCTCCAGTATGACTTGGCCTCCCTGCTGCTTGATCCCTATGTGGAACTGGATGCGGGTGTGCAGGAAGAGCTCCTTGCCTATTACCTGGGGCGGATACAGGATCGGGTCAAGCTGGACCCAAAGGGCTTTCAAGAACAGTACCCCCTCGTGGCCCTCCATCGCAATATGCAGATCTTGGGGGCTTTTGCATTTCTGATCAAGGCCAGAGGATTAGAATTTTTTCGGCCATACATTCCCCTTGCCCTGAAGAGCCTACGGACCATCCTGCAAGATAAGTGCTTCAACCCTTATAAAAAATTAAGGAAAGTTGTCTTTGAGGAGATCAAGGGGATATGAAGCGATGTCGTGCTCAGATAATGCCTCCCCTCCTCTCGCCGGGTGATTGCGTCGGCATCGTGGCGCCGGCCAGCCACATCCCGAGGGAGAACGAGGAATACCTTCAGCAGGGGCTGGAGCGGTTGAGGGAGATGGGTTTTGAGATCAGGTGTTTCCCCTCCCTCCTGAAGAGAAAGCACCTCTATCTGGCTGGGAAGGACCAGGAGCGAGCCCAGGAGCTTATGGCGATGTTCCTCGATCCTGAGGTCAAGGCCATCCTGTGCACCCGGGGCGGCTACGGTGCCCAGCGGATCATCCCCTATCTGGATCCCGATGTGATTCGAAGCCATCCCAAACTCCTGGTGGGGTGCAGCGATATCACGGTCCTGCTCATCTATCTGCTGGAACAGTGTTTTGTAATCCCCTTTCACGGCCCCAACGTCGCCACCCGCCAGTTTGTGGAAGGGGACAAAGAGATGGCACGTGCCCTTAAGGCAGCTCTTACCTCTTCTCCCTTTATCGGTGAGATTACCTGCACTGTCCTGCGCAGGGGCGAGGCCCAAGGAGAGATCATGGGGGGGTGTCTCTCCTCTCTGGTGACGGCACTGGGCACCCCCTATGATCCGAACCTGCAGGGGAAGGTCCTTTTTGTGGAGGATGTAAATGAACCCCCCTATAAGATTGACCGGATGCTCACCCATTTAAAGAGCGCGGGAAAATTGGCAAGGGTGACAGGGGTTATCTTCGGCCAGATGCCCGGGTGCGATGCGGAAAAGGGCCTCCTGCACGAGGTGATTGTGGATGCCCTAGAGGACATCCAAGGTCCGATCCTCTTCGGCTTCCCCTCCGGCCACGGCCCCCGCAATCTAACCATTCCCCTCGGTGTGCCGGTACAGGTGCACGAAGGGGTGGTGACCTTTCACGGGGAGGGGTAATGGATCAGTGATGGGGTCAGGGCATCCCCGCCACGAATCATTTCTCTAATAAATCAGAGACCATGCTAAAAAAGGGTGCATACGTCTACTTCATCGGCATAGGCGGGATCGCCATGGCCCAGGCCGCCCTCCTGCTGCAGGAGATGGGGTATGTGGTGAGGGGATCAGATACCTCCCTCCATACCCCCACGGATCGACTTCTGCAAGAGGGTAACATCGTGGTCGATAAGGGGGGGTATGACGCCGCCCATCTCCTCCCCCCTCCCGATCTGGTGGTGATCGGTAATGCTGTTTCGAGGGGGAACCCAGAGGTGGAGGCCGTCCTGGATAAAAATATACCCTACCTTTCCCTCCCTGGTTTGATACGGGAATGCCTTCTGGATGGAAGGCACTCAGTGGTGGTGGCCGGCACCCATGGAAAGACCACTACAACATCTCTGCTGGCATGGCTCCTTTCCCAAGGGGGATTCGACCCTTCGTTTCTCGTCGGGGGGGTCCCGCTGAACTTCGGTCGGGGGTACCGCTCTGGGAAGGGGGAATGGGCCGTCCTGGAGGGTGATGAGTATGACTGTGCCTTTTTTGACAAGAGGCCCAAGTTCCTCCATTACCTGCCCCAGATCGTGATCCTCACGAGCATTGAATACGACCATGCCGACATCTACCATGACCTGGAGGAGGTAAAGAGCGCCTTTCGCCAACTCCTCGCCATCATCCCCAAAGAAGGCATCCTCATCGCCTGTATTGATGATGCAGTTATTCGAGAGATAATCTCCGAGGTAAAGTACCGGGTGGAGACCTTCGGGGAAAAGGGGAAATGGTCCCCCCGGGGGACGCTGGTCACTCCCCAGGGAACTGCTTTTCGCCTGCAGCGGGACGGGGAAGATCTAGAGGAGTTGGAGGTCCCCCTCTGGGGCGAGCACAACGTGAAAAATGCCGTGGGGGCGGCAATCGCTGCCAGCCTCATCGGTCTTTCCATCGCTCAGATAAGAGAAGGCCTACGGACCTTTCAGGGGGTCAGGCGCCGGATGGAGGTGATCGGGGAGACAGGAGGGATAACGGTGATCGATGACTTTGCCCACCACCCCACCGCCATCAGAGAGACCCTGCGAGCAGTGAGATCCCGCTATCCAAACAGGCGCCTGTGGGCTATCTTCGAGCCCCGGAGCCAGACCATGCGCAGGAGGGTCTTGCAAGAAGAACTCTCCGCGGCCCTGCGGGAGGCCGATCGCGTGGTGATCGGGCGGATCTTTTCACCCCCATTTCAGGGGGAGGCATTGGACCCCCACAGGGTTGTACAGGAGATCAGGGAGGCGAAAGGGGACGCCGCAGCCAGCTACCTGGAAGAATCGAACCAGATCGTCGCCCACTGTGTTGCAGGGGCGGTGCCAGGGGATGTCATCGTGGTGATGAGCAGCGGGCATTTCGATGACCTACCAGTGAGGATATTCAAGGCCCTCAGGGATCGCTCGTAAAAATGAATGCGCCTGAAGAAAACCTTGAGATTATAAAAGAGTTTGCTATGTTTCAAGGTTCAACATACCTGCTTTTTCGGGGAATACTGTCCATTGGCTTCTTGGGGTTTCTGATATACACAAAAAGATATATTACGTCTTCCTCCCAACAAAGAAGGAGGCCTCGTTTTGGAATTCTTATTACTTTAATCAAAATGAGGGACTTCAGTTAAAGAAGATGATTCACCTAAAGGCATAAATATAATCCTGACTTTTTATGTATTTGACCCCATGAGAGTTTTATTCGTAGAAGACGACAAAACCATAACCCATTTTGTCAAAAAAGGGCTCAGGGAAAACTACTTCGCCGTAGACACGGCCTATGATGGTGAGGAGGGCCTGTACCTAGCCCTCCATGAGCAATATGATCTCCTTATCCTGGACATCATGCTACCAAAGATGGATGGTATTGAAGTCCTGAAATCTATTCGGGAGAAGGGTATTGGCACACCGGTCATTTTCCTGACGGCAAAAGGCGCGGAAAGGGATGTTGTGCAGGGGTTGAATTGGGGTGCCGATGACTACATGGTTAAGCCCTTCTCCATCAATGAATTGTTGGCCAGGGTAAGGGCTATCCTCAGACGGGGCAAGACCGAAGGGATTTCAGCGCTTACGGTGGCGGATTTGACCATGGACCTCAAGACCCATAAGGTCTTCCGAGGAGGGCGGCGGATTGATCTCACTCCCAAAGAATACGCCTTACTGGAATATCTAATGCGAAATGAGGGACAGGTTTTGACCCGGACGATGATCTCCGAGTGCATATGGGATTACCACTTCGATTCCTTGACCAATGTCGTCGACGTCCACGTATATCATCTCCGGAATAAAATCGATAAAGGTTTTAAACCCAACCTCCTTCACACCATAAAAGGGGTAGGCTATGTCCTCGAAAAAAGGGATTAAATTTTATAAACGGACGGATTTCAAGATCACCCTGTGGTATATTTTTACTTTTACAGTGACGACCTTAATCATTTGTACTTTTATGTACCTGAGGCTCAGACACCACCTCATTAAAGAAATCGACCGATTTTTACAGGATGAGTCGAGAGAATTTGCCTTTAAGATATCGGAGACCCCCATGAATTTCAAGGTGGTGATAAGGAAATATGAGGGAGATATTGTTACAAGGGAATACTACCCTATTTATTTTAGAGTATTGAACGCAGATGGCAGGGTTGTTGCCACCTCGCAGAATTTTGCCGAACTTATTTATCCCATAAACCAAGAAAAGCTAAGGGGCATAGGGTTAGGAAGTAGGTACGTTGAGACAGTTAAGGTGCCTGGAAAGAGGACCCCGTTTCGATTTCTCAGCTCTCGTCTTACCGTTGATAAAAGATTCGATTACGTGGTCCAAATCGGGACTGGGATGAAGTCCATGAGAAAGACCTTGGGCAATCTCAGGGAGAATATCCTCACGGCACTCCCCATTACCCTTGTCCTGGGGGCCATTGGGGGTTGGCTTCTGGCGAGAAGGGGCCTTGCTCCGATCGCCTACATCACAGAGGAGGCGCAGAAAATCACGGCAACTAATCTTGGAAACCGATTACACCCAAGGCAGAGCGACGATGAAATAGATCACCTCATCGCAACGATAAACGAGATGATATCGCGACTGGAGGATTCTTTCAAGAGAATGAACCAACTGACTGCCGATGTATCCCATGAACTTCGAACCCCCATAAGCGCGATGAGGGGTGAAGCCGAACTGCTCCTCTCCAAGCCGAGGCCCTCAGGAGAATACCGGAGGGCGTTGGTCACCTATATCGAAAAGCTTGATTTCCTGACAAGAATGATCGACGACCTTATACTCCTCTCCAAATTCGATTCCAACGAAGCAGGGCTTACGATGATGCAAATCAAGCTGGATAGGCTTTTGAGCAATCTGTGGGAGTTTTTTAAGGTGTTGGCCGAACAAAAAAGGATAGGATTCACGTTGGGGGAGATTGAACAGGTAGATGTTGTGGGGGATCGGACCAGATTACAGCAATTGTTCACGAATCTCATCGATAATGCCATTAAGTTTACCCCATCCGGTGGCCGTATTGATATGTCTTTGCAAAAGGATGAAGGGTTTGCCAAGGTATCGATTAAGGATACAGGTATAGGAATTCCAGATGCAGAGTTCAAGCATATCTTCGAGCGATTTTACCAAGTCGATAAATCAAGGGGCAGGGAGGGCGGCGGAATGGGTCTGGGGCTGAGTATCTGCCAGTGGATTGCCAAGGCCCACCATGGAAAAATCGAGCTGGAGAGTGAAGTGGGGAAAGGAAGCCATTTTGTCGTCTCATTACCCCTTGTAGCCGAGAAATGAGCATACATGTAATTATCCGTTTCTCGAACGCTGCCGTAGAGGTACTGAACAAGAGTCCTTCACGGTAAAGTACCCATCTTATCCCCCCCATACCTCGAACTCCTACAGTTAAGAACCACTTCCCTGAATAGCATAAAAAGCTGGATATCCCTTCTTCACATACCATGCTTTTGACCGCGCCAATTACACCTAAATTACCTCATTTCCCATCCAACATGAAGAAATCTTCATTTTCTTTTAATGTTCAATTAATCTCAGAATCGTTATAATTGAAGCTCATAGTATCAGGTTCCGCATTCCACCGAGGGGTATTCTATCAAATAAAGCCCTAGGGAAGAATTTGCTGTTTGCGAGTATTTGGAAATTCCGTTTAAGATTTGCCAGGTAAAAGAGAGGAATAGGTCAATGCACTATAATTCAACGAAAATTTGGAAGGTTTCCCTGAAGGGGGTTCATTTACTACTTCTTTTGATGCTCATCCTCGTGCTTGTTGTTGAGGGTTATACATTAATCACAGTTTATACTGAGGGTAATGCAGCCCTGCCAGCAACGTTTGGAAACTTCGAGCGAGTCAGGGCACTTTTAGCAGACAATGGACAACGCAAAGCATTTTCCTTTGCCGTTGCCGGAGACACACAGGGAACTGGCACCTTTGAAAAACTTGCTGGGTTATTAAAGGAGGAACCTATTTCTTTCCTGGTGCTTCTTGGTGATTGTGTCCGCAATGGGCGCCCAGGCTTTCATCAATACCTTCGGGCAGAGCTAGCCGAAGAGCTGCGAATGCCCTGTCCTACATTTTATGTCGTTGGGAATCACGACGTAAGCAAAGATGAATTCCCCATTAGCCGTTTCGAGGAGATGTACGGGCCAACGAATTTTTCTTTTGATTATCAGGGGTGTCTGTTTATCGTGCTCCGCATATTAGATAAGCCTCGCTACTCCACGGAGGAAAGCCTTGCCTTTTTGGAATCCATTCTCTCCGCCCGCAGGCGCGACTACAAAAAGGTCTTTGTCTTTATGCACATCCCTCCTCCTGTCTCGGCGGATTTTGTAGCGAGAAAATTTGAGAACCCCGATAAGTTTATCGCCCTATGTGACAAATTCAAGGTAGATTATATCATTGCGGGTGACTACCACGGGTATGCCAGGGTACAACACAGAGACACCGTATATCTTGTGACCGGTGGCGGGGGAGGCCATCTCGAAAAGGAAAAGCCAGGCGCCTTTCATCATGTGGTGCTGATCACGGTAGGCCCGCAGGCTGTCTCAGAACGAATACTTTTTACCAAGAGGGCCGAGGAATTTGAAGACATACTGGAACGTTGGGCCATAGCAGATGTATATTCATGGATGAGTAAGAATGTGTGGGCGACAATAACACTGAATCTGATAATTGTTTGTTGCTGTACTTTGGTACTTCGTAGACTCCTGAGGCGCCGTCAATCGCGATAGAGGTACCTGATTGCTAAGCACCTTCATCGTTCCCAAACAAGAAGAAACGCATGGCGTCATCTTGAACGCCCTTATGCACAATTTCCCCCATTTCCCAACTCCAACATGAAGAAATCTTCATCTTATCTTCATCCTTAATTAATCTTGGAGTTTCTACAATTGTATGCTATGTATGGGATAACCAATGCGATCGTATCGGCTTGTTTGTATCACAGAGTGATTGTTATGGAGATTTTGAGTTTCTTGATAGTCCCCCTATACCTCAAGATGCGAGCTGATGGCCGGTAAAAATGTAGTGAGAGATATCTTTCTCTTCATGTGTGGAGGTATTTGCCAATGAAGAAACAGATTCTTTATGTCATCGTATTGGTTGCCTTTGGGGGCATACTCTTTTTCTACAATTTGGGGGGGTGGGATCTCTGGAACCCAGATGAACCGCGGTATGCCCAGGTCGCCAGGGAGATGCTGCAGGGTGAGGGGTGGATCATCCCCCATTTGAACAGTGAGGTCTATCCCGACAAACCACCCCTTTTCTTCTGGCTCATCGCCTTCACCGCCACGGCCATAGGGGGCATGAATGAGTTTGCGGCACGCTTCCCCTCTGCCCTCTTCGGATTGCTCACCCTCCCGCTCCTTTTCCTCCTGGGCAAGAGACTCTTCAGTGAAAAGGTGGGCTTCCTGGCAGCCCTGATCTTAGCTACCAATGTGGAATTCCTTTGGCTCGCCCGCAGGGCCAACATAGATGCCACCCTCACCTTCTTCACCACAGCGGCCATCACCCTCTTGTACGTGGGTTTCTATCGGCAGAGAGGGAAGTGGATCCTTTACTTGCTGGCCTATGGTGCCATGACCCTGGGGGTGCTCGCTAAATTACAGGTCGCTGTAATCGTGCCCCTCTTGGTGGTGGGTGGATACTTCCTCCTGCAACGGGAGGGAAGATTCTTTAAAGACCCCGCCCACATCCCGGGGATTGCCCTCTTTGTAGCCTTGATCGGGGGATGGCTTGCCCTCGCGTATCTCGCCGGTGGGGAAGACTATCTGAGGGGGCTCCTCTATCAAAAGACCGCTTCGAGACTTTTTGAAACGACCTCCCATCGAGAACCCCTGTACTACTACCTGGCGAACTTTCCCGCCAACTTCATCCCCTGGATCATCTTCCTCCCTTCGGCCATGATCTACGGCCTCTCTGCCAAGGGAAGAAAGAAGGAGTTTATCTTCGCCTTCTTCTGGTTTGTGGTCATCTTCGTCTCCTTCAGCCTTTTCAAGGCCAAACGGGAGCTCTACCTTTTACCCCTCTACCCGGCAGTCTCCCTGATGGTGGGCAATCTGCTGGCGGAACTCCCCCTCGGCGCAGAAGGGGCCAAAAAGCGCATCTGCTCCCTTCCCCTCTATATCCTGATCATCGCCTTGGCCCTGACGGCCATCAGCCTCCCCATCGTGACGGCCTTAAAGGGGAGCTTCTATCTGGAGCACCCCTGGGAGATCGGCTTGATCTCCGCCCTCATCTTGGGTGGAGGCGCTTTCCTCGCCTTTCTCGCCCATCACTATCGCCGCCGCGATCTCCCTTTTTACATCATCGTCGCCACGGTCTTTGCCCTGAGCCTCTATGGAGCGACACGCATCGTTCCGGAGATCGACAGGTATAAATCCGCCCGTCCCCTTTCTCAGGCCATCGTCAGCGCGATGAGGCCAGGCGACCAACTCGGATTATATCAGATGGAGGGAACGAATCTTATATACTATACGGGCTACAACCAGATGAGGTGGCTTGAAGAAGAAGGGAAGCTCAAGGAATTCTTCCACTCGCCCCAACGGGTCCTCTGTATCATGCGAGAGAGGGATTATAAACGGCTGGCAGAAGACCCCACCATTTCTCTCTCCGTGGTCGCCACTGGGCAGGCGGGGCACAAACGCTTGGTTGTGATCAGCAATCGTCAAGCACCGTAAGAAGGGTACATGTCAGAGGGGGAATTTCATCCAAGCTTCCAACGGCAACAAAAAGAGTAGGTGATTATGACAAGGAAATTCGCAGGGTTTGCTTTTATAAGAGGATTATCCCTCTCAGCGGCGGCTTCCCTCAGGAGGAGCTTACGAAACATGAAATTAGTTTTTTCCCGTAGACTTCAAATTTCTATTGCAGCACTAGCTTTATTACTTCTCTTACCGGCAAGCTACTTTGGTTTGTACATGCAGGTGCAGGGTAATTTTCATCCGATTACACGCGGAGAGGCCTATAGGTCTGCCATGCTCGACAGGGACAAACTGGAATACTACGTCAAAAAGCATAAAATCAAAAGTATAGTGAATCTCCTTGGTGAGCACCCGCGTACACCCTGGTACAGGGAAGAAATGCAGGTCAGCGCGGAGCACAATATAAAACACTACGATGTTTCCTTGTCTGCAACCCATGAGCCTACTGAAGAAGATGTCCGGGAACTCGCGGCAATTTTTAAAAACGCCCCCCGTCCCGTCTTGATACATTGCAAAGGAGGCTCTGATAGATCGGGGCTCGTTGCGGCGATGTGGAAGGTTATCGTTGATAAAGAACCAAAATCAGAGGCCCGAAAACAACTATCCCTTTTGTATGGTCATTTTCCTATAGGCAAAACATCTGCAATGGACCGCTTTTTCCAGAATTGGAATCCGGCACTACATTATTAATAATAGGGCCAACTACTTGATGGATTCCAGCCTCTACCTGCTGTCGAACAATACGTATTTGTTGTTCATATACCCCGTGCTATTTTTTTTGGGCTTATGAACCGCCGTTAAGACAAGAAGAAGAAAGAGCGATCGTTTCTACTCACGGGGTTGCATATGCGTAATACAGCTTCTGAGCCCCTCAGATCTTACGTGATGGGCAGTCCATAAAAAATCATAAGGATTTATTATGCGGTTTCCCCAAAAATCCTATAACGCTCAGTGCATTGGCTAGGCCCGCATGGAGTAGGTGATTATGATAAAGAAATTAAGAGGACGCGATTACATAAGGGGATTTGCCCTCTTAGCGGCGCTCTCCCTCTTATTTATAGGCCTTTTGAGGGGAGAAGGGCCTTCTCCCCTCTATGGGCCAACCCTGCAAAGGGAAGACGAAGGCACCTCTGCCCCCTTTCAATTCGCAGTCCTTGCCGATCTCCATAAGGGATGGGGAGTATTCAAGCCCATTATGAAGGAGATAGCGAGGGACGGGTATTCCTTTGCCATCATCGGAGGCGACATCGTCGCTCAGAACAAAGAGGATAGATATCTTTTTTTCTTCAGGGAACTGGCAGAGGTGAGGGGAAAGACCCCCCTCTATTTCGTCCCCGGAAACCATGATGTATATGACTACGGCTATAACGCCGAATATAGCCTGGAGAACTTCTGGAGGTATTGCGGCCGTGATCACTACTGGTTTTCGTGGGGAGATGCCGCCTTCGTGGTTGTCAACGACTCCAATTCGAGGCTAACAAACGGGGATTTTCTTTGGTTACAAGACACCCTGCAGATGGTTGGCAAAAAATTTACCCATGTCTTCGTCTCCATGCACGTCCCCCCTTTCGACCCCCGAGAGGGTCAGAACTATTGCCTTCCAAAAAGCGACGGCGAGAAATTCATGGCATTGATGGAGAAATATGGGGTCGACTATGTCTTCTGTGGTCATATTCATTGCTATTTCAGGAAGGTCATCAATGGAGTTACCTACATAGGCTGCCCTTCGGCAGGAGGAAGGACGCGGTGTTCTAACCCCTCTTACGGTTACATACAAATTGCTGTGAACGGGCAAGGGCTAAAAGACTCAGTAGTCAAGGTGGATAATGATTGGTGGCTTGAGTTAAAAGGGGATATAAAATATGACTTGCGGGTAAGGCGGCCCTTCCTCATTCCCCTCCTCACCGTGGTGCTGGGACAATCCTTTCTCTATTTTCTCGTCCTCTGATCGCTTTTTCTCAATTGAAAAAAATAGGGATAGGTCTATAATGCTATTTCTCTTGAAATACTAACGGGAGTCAGCTTATATGAGAAATATGTCGAAACGAGATATCTCCATTGTGATTCCGGTCTACAATGAAGAAGACAATCTCAAGCCCCTTGTCACGGAATTGCGGGAAGCATTACATGGAGTAAACAAGTCCTATGAGATCATCTTCGTGGATGATGGTAGTTGGGATCGGAGCTTTGCGATTTTGAAGGAGGCCGCTTCGCAGGATCCGCAAATACGGGTAATCCGCTTTAGAAAGAACACAGGCCAGACAGCGGCCTTCGACGCCGGTTTTAGGGCCTCCCAAGGTGATATTGTGGTGACCATGGATGCCGACCTCCAGAATGACCCTCATGATATACCGCACCTTTTGGAAAAGATAGGGGAGTTCGATGTGGTCTGCGGATGGAGACATAAAAGAAGGGATCCGTGGATCAAGATCGTTTCTTCTAAAATAGCCAACTTCGTCAGGAATAAACTGAGCGACGAGGAAATCGTCGATACCGGCTGCTCCTTGAAGGCGTTTAGGAGTGAGTGCCTGCAAGACATGAAGCTCTTCAACGGCATGCACCGGTTCCTCCCCACCCTCGCAAAGATGGAGGGCTTCACGGTAACGCAAGTCAAGGTGAATCACCGACCCCGCAAGTTCGGGACGACAAAGTACAATGTCACCAATAGAATGGTAAGGGCCTTTGCGGATCTCTTGGCCGTCCGTTGGATGAAGAAACGCAATCTCAAGTATGAGATAGAAGAGACCATCAGGTAAACGCATGGTTGATCGTCGACTTTGGTGGGAAAAACTGTTCCGTCAAGAGGCTTCTGCCCCCATGGGCCGTCTCAAAAAAGAAGGGCATACGGAACCTGCCGTTGATCTGCAGATATGAAAGAACATGTGAAGACTGAAGGCCGAAAGACAATCATGACTCAAAAAGGATATGAGCGGCTCTTTTGGGTCCTGGCTTTGGGACTTTTCCTCTTCCACCTCCTCTATATCTGGCTCACCCCTTTTGATCTCGCCCCTGACGAGGCCTATTACTGGGATTGGTCCCGAAACCTCGCGTTAGGTTATTACAGCAAACCCCCCCTGGTGGCGTGGGTAATCGCTCTCTTCACTCGTCTCGGGGGAGACCATCCTTTTTTCGTCCGCGTGGGGGCAGTCCTGTTTTCTCTGGGAAGCAGCGTCTGCCTTTTTTACCTTGGCAAAGCACTTTTCAACTCAAAGGTGGGATGGTGGGCCTTTGCCATCGCAAATGCCGCTCCGGGCCTCGCCGTGGGCTCCGTCATCATGACCATCGACCCTCCCCTCATATTCTTCTGGGGGCTCACGATCTTTCTGCTGCATCGCGCCTTGTCAGGGGAGGAGAAAAGATACTGGTATATGGCCGGAGTCAGCTTAGGGCTGGGACTCCTCAGCAAGTATACCATAGTTGCCTTGATACCCTCTCTCTTCTTCTATCTCGCTTTCTCTCCCACAAAGAGATTTTGGTTGAGAAAAAAGGAGCCATACCTCTTCATACTTATCGGCCTCCTCATCTTATCCCCCAACCTCTATTGGAATTATGTCAACCACTGGCCCTCCATTAAACAACCCGCCGGACTGGTGGATGATAGAAACCTGAGTAGCCTCACAACCTTCATCTGGTTTTTCGGACCTCAAGCCGGTATCCTCTCACCCATCACCTTTCTCCTCGTATTCTATGGCCTGTGGCGGGGAGGTAAACAGGGGTTCTACCATCATGATGATCGTTTGCTCTTTCTCTTTTGGCACTCCATGCCTCTCTTGGGTTTCTTCCTTATCTTGAGTCTCTTTTCAGTCTGTTATGTGAATTGGGCTGCCCCGGCCTATTTTACAGCCTTTATCTTGGCTGTTGCGGTAGTGTGGGAAGGGCAATGGCGAACAAAGGTGAAGAAACGGGTTTTGGCCATGGCGTTGCTCGTGGGTATAGCTACCTGTTCTTTGCTTTTTACCATGGATGCGATGAGGGGCCTGGCAGTAGGTCTTGGGATTAATATCCCGGCCGCAAAATTCCCCACAAATAGATTGACGGGATGGCGAGAACTTGGGGTGGAGGTTACCAAGCTCCTCAATGACGTGGGGAGAGAACATATCTTTATTATCAGCTATAGGAGAGATTATGTCAGCGAACTTGCCTTCTATGTAGATGGGCACCCCACGGTATACACCTTGAATCTGTCCGGCCGCATTGAAAGCCAGTATGACCTATGGGAAGGGTTTGAGGACAAGATCGGTTTTAACGCCCTCTATATCACCAAGCTGGATCGCCGCCCGCCTGATAGCTTTGCCAGCGCTTTTGATCGGGTAGAAGAGATAAAAACAGTAAAGATCTACGCGGGAAACGAACTTGTGAATGGCTATTCCATATTCTACTGCCAGGGTTTTCGCGGGCTCGAAGGGTCATAACGAGTTGAGACATGATGAAAATGCAGGGGAGATTTAGTTTTATATTATAATGGTAGCTCTTGGTAGCTTGTCATTGCCCCCCTCTCGCACGTATCGTACGTGTCGGTAATCAGTATTCAATAACACAGTGAAGGATTATTCCCCTGCAAGCTTATTCTCTGTCAAGCCTAAACGAGCCAGGATCTCCTGTTCCTTGGCCTCCATCTTGACAGCCTCTTCAGGAGCACCTTCATGATCATAGCCCAGGAGGTGGAGGATCCCATGGGTGATGAGCAGGGCCATTTCCTCCTCTAAGGTCACGCCCCTCTGAAGGGCCTCCCGCTGGGCCGTCTCCGTCGATACGACCACATCGCCTAAGAGAGCAGGGTGTAGATCCTTATCTTCTCCTTCCCTCATGGCGAAGGCGAGGACATTAGTTGGGTGATCTCGGGAGAGGTATTCGCGATTGAGTTGAGTCATCTCATCATCGTCGACCAGGAGGATGCTCAGTTCACACTCATGATACCCCAAGTCGTTTAATATCCCTTCGGCCATTTTCTTTGCTTTTCCCGGCCTTACCCTTTGCCTCTTTTGCCGACTTTGGACCACTACCTCCATTCGTCTGTCGCTCCCCTTCTGGTTGAGACTCTGGATATTCTATGCGTTGGTGATGGATGGCATTAAGGACGATGTTAAAACTCTTGGCAATCGCGTTGAGATCTTTTAAGGTCAACTCACACTCATCGAGTTGCCCATCGATGAAGATATCGTTAATGATCTTTTGGACCAACCCTTGGATGCGGGCAGGGGTGGGATCATCCAGGGTGCGCGAGGCGGCCTCAACGGCATCGGCCAACATCACGAGCCCCGCCTCTTTGGTTTGTGGCTTAGGGCCGAAATACCTGAAGTCCCTCTCGTCTACTTCCTGAACCTCTGGATCTTCTTGCTCTTTTGCCTTTTGATAGAAAAAGTTGATGAGCCTCGTCCCGTGGTGCTGTTTGATAATGTTGATGATCTTGTTACCCAACTTGTTCCCTTTTGCCAGCTCTATTCCATCCTTCACGTGGGAAACGAGGATTAAACTACTCATACTCGGGGTGAGCTTGTCGTGTCGGTTGTTTCCCGTCATCTGGTTCTCGATGAAGTATTGAGGTTTTTTGGTTTTACCAATATCATGGTAGTAGGCGCTCACCCTCGCGAGCAGCGGATTGACGGTGATGGCTCTGGCCCCTGTCTCAGCCAGGTTTCCGACGATCATACTGTGATGATAGGTCCCCGGGGCCTTCATGAGCACATCCTTCAAGATCGGTTGATCCAAATTGGCCAACTCTAAGAGCTTGATGTCCGTCGTATAACCGAATATCGATTCCACTACCGGCGTTATCCCCATTACGATGAACCCGGCAACAATCCCCCCTGCCAATCCCATCAAGAGGCCAAACATGATATCCACCGCAAAGAGGCTCGCAGTGCTCATCCCCTGAAAGGAGATGAGCAGGAGGTTGGTCAATCCTACAAGAAGACCACCCTTAATCAGCTGGGATCTCTGATCGCAACGGGCTACGCTGTGGGCTCCTACAATACTTCCGATGAGATAAATGATAGGGAGAAAGATCCCCTCCCCAAAGAGAAGGCCTGTGAAGAAGCTAGTAAAGATGGAATAGACCAAGGCTACTTCGGAATTAAGGACTATCCTGATCAGCATAGCTCCGGCAGCCACGGGAAAAAAGTAGTAATAAGAACTGAGGGGAACCCCTGGAAAGGCACCGGCGAGACCCTCGGCGACGACGACCGAAATTCTCACCATGCCCAAAGAGGAGATCAATACGAGTATAAAGAAGAGTATGTCTTTGTTGGTGGGTGACACCTTCCTGATGTTCTTCGTGGAAAAGAGGTAAAAAGAAGCAACAAAAAAACCTGTTAACAAGACAAACCCTACGACCATTACCAAGGTTCCACCCTTGCTCCGCTCTTCACGGAGGGCTTCAAGTTTGAGGAAATTCTCCTCTGTCACCCTTTCCCCTCTTCTTAGCAGGATTTCTCCCTTCTCAATCGGGAAGAAGACAGGTTTTACCAGCGTGCGCTCCACCTCCCTCCTTCTATTGGTCTCCTGCCTATTGAAGATGAGATTGGGAGAGATGAGATTATTGATGATCTTTACCATCACCCCCCTGAGATCGGTAGGGATACCCTTTACTTGAAGATCTTCAAGGGTCTTTTTAACAGCCCCTTTGGCCTCCTGGTAATCAAGGAGGGAATCGAGATCCCTCCTGGTCACTTCCTCCCCAGTTTGGATATCTCTCACCACAATCCCCTCTTCTTGCAAGAGGAGCTCCTTGTCACTCACAATACCTTGCTTTATTATGGGGGCAGTGAGATCTTCTACACGATTTATTAGCTTTTCATCGAAGCGATGGGCCTTTAAAGCCTGAAATTCCTGACGGGTAAGTTCAAAACCTAGAATGTGCTCCACTTCCCTCTTCTGCGTTTCCTCGGCATTACGTCTCCTCATCACCGAGAAAGCGGAATCTATAATTCCTTCAATCTCCGGGAGGACAGAAGACGCATGATCATAGACCGGGATGACCTTACGTGCCGCATCCTCCATCTTTTTCTCGGTAGCCCTCTTGTCCTTTACCAAGAGATCGCGATCTGCCCTAAGATCTTTCGTGGCCACATCTCCTACCCGGTAGACCGGGGGAACTTCTTCCAAGGTTTGAGATAGGAAGGCAGCAATAGACAAAGATGCGATGATCAACAAAAGCCATCGCTGCACATGGGGACTCTTGAAGATGCGCAAGAAAGGTCGCACCCTTATTTTTCCCCATAATAGCAAAAGGGAGAAGCCTCCCCTTTTCTTTCTCGTCTGGTCCGTTTTATCCATTTCGTTCGTCACTTCTCCGTGGATTTGTCTTGCTGCTCGGCCTCCTCATAGGCCTTAATGATATCCTGGACCAAGGGATGCCTGATGACGTCTTTCTCACTGAAGTAGACGAATTTTATCCCTTGAATCTTCTTGAGTACATCCTGAATCTGGATCAAGCCTGATGTCCTTCCATCAGGCAGATCAACCTGAGTGATATCACCGGTGATCACCACCTTGGAGCCAAAACCCATCCTGGTGAGGAACATCTTCATCTGTTCCGGCTTGGTATTTTGAGCCTCATCTAAGATGACAAAAGAATCGTTCAGCGTCCTGCCGCGCATGAAGGCCAAGGGAGCTACTTCGATAATTCCCCTCTCCATCAATTTTGACGCCTGATCGAAGTCCAACATGTCATGGAGGGCATCATAGAGGGGTCTCAGATAAGGATTAATCTTCTCATAGAGATCACCGGGCAGAAAGCCCAACTTTTCCCCTGCCTCCACAGCGGGACGGGTCAATACGATGCGCTTCACTTCCTTTTTCATCAAGGAGGAAAGGGCCATAGCCATGGCCAGATAGGTCTTCCCCGTACCAGCAGGGCCGATGCCGATTACCATATCATGCGTCCTCATGGTATCGATATATTCTTTTTGCATCACGCTCTTGGGGGTGACGACCTTTTTCTTAGAGGAGATATAGACCGCATCGAGAAATATATCCTCCAGATTGATCGAACGGTCTCCAGAGAGGATCCGGATAGCCAGATCGATGTCGCTGACATAGATGGGATAGCCCCGCTTCAAGAGCCTTTGAAGTTCCCTTAATAACGTGCCGGCCAGCTCAACATCTAATTCATCCCCTTCGATGACGACATTTCCCCCCTTGGTGTGGACCTTTACCTCAAGATTTCTTTCTATAGCCTTCAGGTGGTCATTATGGGGGCCAAACAGGGCCTTGGCCTCTTCGACGTCATCAAAATGTAGGTTCATCTGTAATTAATGCCCCTTTTCTTTCTCCCTCTATATCCTTCTCCCTGATGCTTTACTATGCGTAAGACGTCATCCTGTCTCTGTTCACATAGCGACTTTTCCTGGTCAGGGAATAGGTTAGGGGAGATAGAGGTCTTGGAACGATACTGTTTTCATGGAATTGAGGCTTATTATAGCATCATAACTCGCTGATTGCAATACCAAATGGGTTTCGAAGCAAAACCCGGCCTTTTCATCTCCAAACACATAGATGATATATTCAAGAAACGTGCCTCCTGACCTCCTCCACGATCTTCGGGAGTATCGTGCCGGCAGACCCTTGGATGAGATAATCAGATATAAAACCAGTTAAGGCGGTGGGCTCCGTATTTATCTCAACTACCTTGGCCCCGTTTTGCTTCGCTAACGGAGGTATCCCCGCAGCAGGATAGACCACTGCCGAGGTCCCTACTACTAAAACCAACGCACACGTCCCCGCCTCTTCAAAGGACCTGGTTTGGACCTCCCAGGGTATGGGTTCCCCAAAGAAGACGACGTCCGGCTTCAGTATGGAGCTGCACCGAGGACATCGCGGAGGAATGACCTCAAACGAGAGGGAGGCTGCTTCTTGACGATAGCCACATTCCAGGCATACCAGCCACTGGTTGGAGCCGTGAAATTCGATGACCTCCCTGCTTCCTGCCCGTTGATGAAGGCCATCTACATTCTGAGTAATGACGGAACTCAAAAGACCCATCTGTTCCAGTTCCGCCAACGCACTATGGGCGGGATTGGGTTCAGCACCCAGGACCAATTCCATCATCTCCTTTAACATGTGCCAGATCTTTTCCGGATTCGATTGAAAGGCGCTGATGTGGGCATACTCCTCAGGATCATATTTACTCCATAAGCCCCCTGCGCTGCGGAAGTCGGGGATGCCGCTTTCCACCGATATCCCCGCACCGGTCAAGGCGATGGTCTTGCGAGAATCTACTATATCCTTGGCTGCCTTTTTGATCAAAGCGTCTTTGTTATCCTGAGTAATCTTCACTTGTTACCTCCTGAAGCATGGTTGGCTAACATATTCCTTATTTAAATTTGAAGATGTCTTTGAATTAAGCTGCTAGAAAATCCTCTTTAAGCTGAAAATATAGCGCAGAGGAAGAAAGGCTGTCGGAATGGAAATTGTTTTTTCGATGATAAACTTCCCATTTATCAATTCTTTAAATTTTTTAATATCAAATGTATGAAGGTGCCACTCATCATCCATTCTCCTAGAAGGACGATAGTTTTTCCTAAATAGGAGTTTATGAACTCTTAATGAAAAGAGTAGGTTCTTTATCCAATTAATATACTTTTCATTTGGGATAGTGATAACAATTACTGTATCATTTTTTGAGACACGCTCTATTTCTTTTAACAAGACCTCGGGATGCAGGATATGTTCAATTACCTCCGTAGAAACTATTTTATTGAAGCTTCTATTTTTAAAAGGAAGGTTTTCAGCATCTGATTGAACTATAAACTTTTTCCCATTATTTTTGCAATTGTCCCAAGCGGTCTTCACCATCAAATCAGAAATATCCATCCCAACCCCTCGTTTGCAGACTGCTTGATTTAATAGGTATCCACTTCCACAGCCTATATCAAGAAAGTGATCCTCGATAGTCAATTGAAGCAAATCTTTAATCTTTTTAAACCTCATTAACTCCACAAATTTCACCAAAAAGTTCGAATGGAAAATATAGTCTTCTGGATTATACCTTCTTACCATCACCTCGTTCCACTCTTTAAAAGACTTTTTCAGAGCCATTTTTCAAACCACTCCTCTATCCCTTTCCCTGCAAACCGATGGCCGCCTGATAGTAACTGCCATGTGAGGCGTTCCTCATGTCCTTTATAACAAATTTTTAGATCTTCTATCCCTTTCATGAAAGCCTCTTGAGGAAACTCCGGATCTTGTTCCCCACCTTCAAGCCACAGAGGCCTGGGAGCATAAGGCACTTCTTCACTTTAATTTCTCTCTAACCTTTTGTATCAAGGCTTCTTCATCATGATTTTGAGGCCTGATGTGAGAGGCATCTTCATACATCTTTTTTGCCTTTTCCATAAGTCCCAACTTTTCATAGACGACAGCCAGATTGTAAACAACCTTGAACGCGCCAGGTTCCATCTCCCTGGCGCGTTCAAAACACTCCCGCGCTTTTTCCAATCTATCCAAGCCGAAGTACGCAACACCCATATTAAGCAAGGTATCCCACGTGGGTTGCTCAAGATATCCCAAACGCTCAAAGCAGCTTAAGGCCTTTTGTAATTTATGTCGCTGAAGATAGGCCCTTCCAAGTAATCTATATACCTCTACCTTCGTCCCAAATCCTGCCTTCTCTTTGTATTTCTCCAAAAACTTTATAGCCTCATTTATTTCACCTTTCTGAAATAGAGCAACACCTAGATTGTAATAAGACTCAGCTCGAATATTAGGATTAAGCCTCATGGCCTTCTTCAGCGCCTTTATTGCTTCATCATACCGTTCCAATTTCATGAGGGTAAAACCTAGCTCATAATAACCCTGTGTGAAATATGGGCGGTTCGCTATTGCTTTAAGAAAGGCCTTCTCGGACTCTTGAAAATGTTCCTTTGTCCCATAGATCTGATGGTAAATCCCAAGGTAATAAAAAGGATAAAACTCTTGAGGGAACCTCTGACAAGCCACATTAAGTTCCTTTTCAAACCCCTGGAGATACCTCTTATTTCCCTTCCATTGCTTGGCATATTCCATACCGACAAGACCTGGCCGCAGGTAACGAAACCTATATTGTTTTATCAATTCATCAAACTTCGTCCCCTTTTTTATATAGAGATTAGAAACATCATCAAAAGCCACAAGCATCCAATCCTCATCTTCATCAAGCCAGTAGAAGAGGGACGCATAACCCTTATCTCTTTCATCGTGCATAAGTACGATGTCTATCCCATATCGTTCGGCCACCTTTTCCCACACCTCTTTTTTTTGTTGCGCCATACCATCAAGCCAAAGGAAGTCTTGATCGTAAATAGTAGGGGTCCTCCCATCTATGTAGACGGGGATATCCGGCCAGAGGTGCCAGATGAGATATCCACCGAAGTTGTAGTCGTTAAATATCTTCCCACGCACATTGTGCTCTTTTAAAAAGTTCACCGCCGTCGCCGGGTAATTAGTCCAGACCCCCAGGCCTAACCTCTTTTGACTTATGAGCCCTCTCACAGTATTGGCGGAAAAGACGATAAGTATGAATAAAGGAAGAAAGAAAGCCCATTTCCATCTATGCACGCGCCACCGGAATTGTGCAAGATTGTTGATGATCATGGGTGCTGTCACTATGGCAAAGTCAGCGCAAAAGCGGACGTGTTTGAAGGCCATATAGGAGAAAAGAGTGAAGATTATTACATTCTCTACTTTCTTCAGGTTATCCAATCGGATCAAAAAGGAGGTAGCCCCAATGAGAAAGAGGATGCGATACCACATCGTATAATCGACGACGATAAGTCCGAGGGACCTGATGTCCACGGGGGTCCATTCGGCAATAGACCTGAGGGCCTCTTCTGCCACCGCTGTTTTTATTGGAATGAGGAAGACGCGATATGTATAGGGATTAAAAAAGGACGCTAGAACTAAAAGAAGGCATAAGAAAAGCAAACCTTGCAGCTTTTTATCTTGCAGTACAGGCTTAAGGTCTCGGTGGTGGCTCAGGGCCAAGGGGACAAATCTGCCCAAGGCATATGCACCTACCAAGAATATCCCCAGAAGGAAGCTGCCGTGAACGTTGACCCACAAGATATGGGCGGGGATGAGAAAAAGAATTAACTGGCGGGTAGTGATTTGCTCTTTCCGGTGGAGGATGAGGAGATACAGGTAGAGGCTAAGAAAAAGGAAAGAGATTATTTGAGGGCGGATCGCGAAACGCCCCCAGGCCACTAGGAGGGCTACAAAGAGTATGGTGATGCTCAGCCATCTTTTCCCCCCATCCACCTCGCGGCAGGCTAAAAAGAGGATCAAAAATGTCAATATAACAACGATCATCACAAAGATGATCAACCCCCCAAATCCACTCAATTGGTATATGGGGTAGATCACGGCATGGAAGAGCCATTCATAATTTATCCACTCTGCACCTCGAAAGGTATAAGAGAAGGGATCAGCATGGGGTATGGCCTTGTGTTGCCATATCCACTCTCCAGTCTTGAGATGCCACCAGAAGTCAGGATCTACTATCTTCTGGACGGCAAAGATGGCGCAGAACCCGAAAAAAATGATGAGAAAAAATAAAAAGATCTTTTTTTCTTTATCCCCCATTATTCAGCTCCTTGCTCCAAACCTATCCCACCATAGTTGAAAGATCAATAGATTCCATAGTTGCTTCCTGTTGTCTGCCCGACGGGCGAGGTGATCAGAAACGAGCCTTTTTACGATAGAGGGATTGAACACCCCCTGGCTTTTAAGCCTTCTTTCTGAGAGCAACTCCAACATCAACCCCTTCAACTCCTTGCAGAGCCACTTGGCAAGGGGGATACCAAACCCCTTCTTCCCCCTTTTCCCGATCTCATCAGGGATGCGGCCTCTGATCGCTTTTTTCCATATATATTTGGTCGTAAACCCCTTGAGCTTCAACCCCTCAGGGAGCCCTGTTATCAGCTCGACGAATCGGTGATCGAGAAAAGGCACCCTCACCTCCAGTCCGTGGGCCATGCTCGCACGGTCCACCTTGGCCAGCACCCCATCCTGCAAATAGAGCTTGGTATCCAGATACAGGAGCTTTCCCAGCTCAGAGCTGAAGGTCTTATCTCTGAGATAGTCATGCAACACATCAAAGGAATTAAGATCTTCCAGCCTTCTCTTTATACCGGGTGCAAGCAATTCCCCCTTCTCATCGGGCGGAAAGGTCCCCATCCAGATGTAATACCTTTCCACAGGTGGATAGGGGATGCCGTGAATGAACTTCTTGGCGCGAAAGTCAAGGCTCATGTTGTTAAATGACACGGGAAGCCTTTTTACCACTGTTTCGATAAAAGATTGCATCGCCGATGGGAGTCTTTCATAATAGCGAGCGAGCAAAAAGGCCTGATAGGTGGGATACCCTGCAAAGAGCTCATCACCGCCATCCCCTCCCAAAGTAACCTTTACAGAGCTCTTGGTGAATCGGCTGAGGAGATAGGTGGGCATAATAGAGGCATCAGCCAAAGGCTCATCGAGGATAGAGGCGACCTCGGGGAGGATGTCGATGAGCTTGTGAGGGGCGAGGACTTCCTCATGATGCTCTGTCTCGAAGAAGGAGGCCGCCCTCCGAAAATACCTGGACTCGTCGAAAGAGGGGTCCTCAAAACCGATTGAAAAGGTCTTGACATCATCCACACCCTCGTATCTGAGGGCGGCAAGGACCGAGGTGGAGTCAATGCCTCCGCTCAGGAGCACCCCTAAAGGGACATCACTGATCAGATGGGTCTTGACCACCCGACAAAATTCCCTCCAGATCAGTTCGCAGAGTTCCCCTTCATCTAAATTGCCATCGAAACGATCGCTCAGATCCAACTCCCAATAGCTCTCACACCGGAGGGCTCCATCTTGATAAATGACCTGATGTCCCGGCGGTACCTTTCTAATATCCTCGTAGATACAAAAAGGGGCAGGGATAAAATCATAACTCAGATAGTGGCTCAGACCTTGGGGATCAAGCCTCCTCTCTATCCAGGGGAGTCGCAAGAGGGCCTTGGGTTCAGAGGCAAAGGCAAATGCCTTGCCGTTATAGGAATAATAGAGGGGCTTTATGCCTATCCTGTCCCTGGCAAGCAACAACTTCCTTTTCTTCCCATCCCAGATGGCAAAAGCGAACATCCCCGCAAGACTCTCCACACACCGTTCTGCCCTTTCCTCATAGAGATGGACCAACACCTCTGTATCTGTTTTGGTATAAAACCTATGCCCCTTTTCCTCTAATTCCTTTTTCAGCTCTGGAAAGTTATAGATCTCCCCATTGAATACCACATAGATGGTTTCATCTTCATTGTGGATAGGCTGCTTGCCTGTATCGAGGTCTATAATGCTCAACCTCCGGTGCCCCAGGGCAATTCCATCATTGGTATAGTACCCCGCATCATCAGGCCCCCTATGTTGTAAGGTCATAGTCATCTTTTTCAAGATGTTAAGATCCACCGGTCTCTCATCGGGAAAACTATAGCCACAGATGCCGCACATATAACTTAGCCCTTTGGAAAATTTTTAGCTCTTAAGAAAAGACCTCCACACCCAAATCTTTGTTGAGCACTCCATTTCTATGAGGTGATCAATCAAGGTTCGCAGTCGTCTTTATCGCATAGATAGGCTTCTTCTGCGACTCGTGGTAGGTGCGGATAATGATCTCTGCAATGAGCCCCAGCAGAATAAACATTACCCCCATGGTGATAAAGAAAAAGGCGATCAAGATCATAGGGCTGATCCAAACCCCTCCCCAAATGATCCTCCGATAGAGGACGAACAGTCCTGCCAAAATCCCTAAACCGAAAAGAATCATCCCCGCTCCCCCGAAGAGACGAATGGGCTTGGTGGAATAGCGCTGCAAGAATAAAAAAGTTATGAGATCCAGAATGATGCTCGTGGTTCGGGAAAGGCCGTATTTAGATCTTCCATGTCTACGGGGGTGATGGGCTACCTCCAACTCTGTAATCCTCGCCCCCACCCACGAGGCATACGCCGGGATAAAGCGGTGCATCTCCCCGTAGAGCCGCACATCCTTTAAGATATCCCTTCGGTATGCCTTGAGGGTACATCCGTAGTCGTGCAGCTTGACCTTAGTCAGCCAGGAGATCAACTTATTGGCAAAGGCAGAGGGGAATCTCTTGTTGAGAAGGGGATCTTTTCTGTTTCGCCTCCAGCCGCTGGCCACATCATAGCCCTGCTCCAACCTCTCCAAGAGCCGGGGGATGTCTCGGGGGTCGTTCTGACCATCGCCATCCAAGGTGACGATGATCTCCCCCTGGGCATGTTCCACACCGGCAGCGATGGCAGCAGTCTGCCCGAAATTTTTGCGAAATTGGATGACTTTAATCCATTTGTCCCCCTGAGCCAATTGCTCTAGGACCTCACTGCTGCCGTCATCGCTGCCGTCATCGACGAAGATCACCTCATACTCCGCCCCCATTCCTTCCAGAACGGTCTTGAGCTCCCTATAGAGGGGGGCGATATTCTGCTCCTCGTTGAAGATGGGGATCACTATGGAGAGCCTTTTCAATCCCCTCCCCCTCTCTGTATCTTTTCTATCCATTGCTCCTCCTGGGAAGCTAAATCCTTCTCCCCCATCTGGAGATAGACGGCCCTCAACCATTGGTGGTAGTCCTCATTAAGAGGGTAGAGTTGAGAGGCCTTCTTGAACTCCTCTAACCCTTTTTCCCTCTCCCCCGCGATCAAGTAGTATATCATACCTAAATCAAAATGGTAGTAGTGACGCCAAGGACTCAGTCGTATGGCCTCCTGCACCTCAGTAATTCCTTCCTGCCGGCGGGAGAGCCTCTGAACGAGTAACACCCCATACTGATGATGGTATTGGCTGTTGTGGGGATCAAGGCGAATGGCCTTTTGGAGCTCTGCTGCAGCCCCTTCTGCGAAGTAGGGTCCTGAATCGAGAAGGCTTTTTGCCCTCTGAAAATGCATCTGCCCGTAAAAAGGGCAGAGCAAGAGGAGGGAAGCCGCTATTGTCCCTATGAACCCCGCTGCGGTGAAGAGCGATCTTCTGCTTTTCTTTACAGCTATTTTATAAACCTTATCCTTCTTCTGGGCACCGATGGCCAAGGCCAGGACGGCAAATCCTGGCAGGGTGACGTTGGGGAGGTAGAACTCAAAATCCAAGGCATTATGAAGAAAAAAGGCCATGCCTGCCACCATCAGGGAACCCACCAAGACCCTCAATTTTTTATCTTTAGTTTCTTTAAAGATACGTACAATACGCCAAAGCCACCAGCAGCCAAACCACAAAAAGACGATGGTGCCTATGATCCCCATCTCTACCCCTAACTGGAGATAGGTATTGTGGGAGTGGTGGACTATATTTACCCCAGGCCTCTGGAAGGAGGGATAGATGAGACCAAAGGTATCAAGCCCCCTCCCTATCCAGGGGGCATCCCTGATCATTGCTACCGTGGTCCC
>MGQF01000067.1:1197-6388 GCA_001797745.1 Deltaproteobacteria bacterium RBG_13_52_11 | reverse complement strand
GCGGGTTGTTTTCGATGGAAGCAAGGGGGTTATCCGGCCTTGTAAGGCTCAGCCCGGCAAAGATCAAGGCCAGCACTAATATTAAACCACCGAGGGCGTAGGCAATATACCGAAGTTGTACCCTCTTTATATAGGCCAGATATATAAAGGCAAAGCATCCAAACGCTAAGATAAGAGAGAGCCACCCGCTGAAGGACTTGGTCAAGTAGAGGGCGAAGCCCTGCAGCACCATGGCTAACCCGAAAAGGTATCTTAGCCACCCTTTATTTGTATTGGTAAGGATAAAGGCTGCGCTCAGCGGGATGCTCATCCCCAAAAAGGCGGCAAAATGGCTGGGCAACAAGAAGGTGGAAAAGATCCGTCCTCCTTCCAGGCGGCCGATGATCTCCTCTTTGAGAAGGGATGGATAAGAAAGCTTCACCTCACTTATCTTGCCGATGAGATCGTGAAAGCCCCAGAAATACTGATAGAGACCGTAGAGAGAGGTCAGGATCCCCAGAATAACGACTACCATACCGATCCTCTGGGCCTCTTTGGTGGAAGGGATCTGGGCGACGAGAAAAAAAATCGCCGTGTAGCTGATCAGATGAAAGATAAGGTCGCGGCTGACAGCATAGTCTATGGAGTGAAAGGTATAAAAGATGGCCAAAATGAAAAAAACTATGAGGGGAAGGGGTAAGGCAACCCTCCTGAACTCCAACGCCCCCTTTGTTACCCCACTATAGAACCAGAGAAAAAGGGCCCACAATAAGAGGATTATTTGTAAGGTCGGGGACCAAAAGAATAAATGAGGGGCAAAGAGGGTGGCAACAAAGAGTGAACCAATGATCAATATATGCACCAAATGAGACGGCATATGTTCTTTTGTCAGTTCCAAGCTATCATAACTGGTAGAGTTTCAGGGGAAACCACTGAGCTATGATGTCAAAATGTTTATCAAGGCTAAAGAGAGAAAGGGTGTTTTCCAGGGCTAAACGGGCGATCAACAGATCTACAGCCCCTACTACAATCCCTTTATGTGCCAATTCACGCCCCATAAGACCTGCTTCTTTGTGTGTCTCTTCACCCTCTATGAACCTTTCAATGCTCATAAAGAGATCATCGAGGACCGAAACTTCTCTCTCTGTCTTCGCACCTCGATAGAGTTCCAGAGCAATAATGCCAGTGTAACAGGTAGCCCCCTTCTCTAAGAGTTGTATGAGGCCCTCTCGAATAGGTGCCTCTTTCTTCTTAAAAAATTCGATCCAGATAGACGTATCCACCAGGACCTTATCTTTCATGTCTCACCTGTTCCCAGTCGTCCGAGAAATCCAATCGCCCCGCCTTATCTATAACTCCCTTCAGCCGTCGCCATCGAATATACTCCTCCAGGGCCTCTATGATCGTCCCCGTCTTGGTCTTTTTCTTTGAGAGCTTCATCGCCTCTTCGATGAGAGGATTAGGTATGTTTAATGTCGTCTTCATAATACCTCTACATAGGAGCTTTTTAAACATATATTATTAACTTTTAAATATGTCTGTCAAGAAGAAATTAGTCTGTAATTTATGGGTTTAATGAACCTATGACTTCGGGTGGGCAGTAAAGAAAAGAAGTAAAAAAAGGAATTCCGGTAAGTAATAAATGACCTTGTTTTAGCGCAGGTTCTCCCAGTTTCCCGTGTGCCAGCTTGAATCGTAATACTCTTGGGTTCCATCCTGATTTAGTCTAAACTGCGGAAACCTGTCATCTGCCTGCCTCGCCTGTCCTTGGGCCATAGCCGTGTAATGGGTATTGTCGGTCCTCGTGATACTGATAGTATAGTTGTCGCCCGCCATGGCTACGCTACATCCCGCTAAGGAAGTAATGGCGCCAGCATAAAAACCCCGCTCTGCCCGGTACATCTCCTGCGCGGCCCTGACTGTTTCCAAGGCAGTAAAGGCATCAGAACGGCGAGACCTGGTGATATAATCGTTATAGGCTGGAATGGCGATAGCGGCCAACATCCCCACGATGGCCACCACGACCATGACCTCAATTAGTGTAACTCCTTTTTCTCCCCTCATAGGTCTTCCCCCCTGTTTTTTATCTTAGTGGCTAAAGACTAGAAACTAATTCCTCTTGAATTTTTCTTAAACCTATTGGAAGTGACGAAAAAACATCCCCTCGCCTGATAGCCAGAATGGTGATTAATAAAAATATGACGTATATAATAAATATAAAAAATACATTATTCTATTTTCTCGGTATATAGATGGCATCTATATCTTGTGCCGAGATGGGATAAGCTTTAGCATAACCCGTTGTTTGGTTATAGGTTATCTGCATTACTAGGTGCCCGTAATCACCAACACCTCCCGGGATAAGAGTTTTGAGGTTCAGGTTAGATTTGAAGTTAGCCTGAATTTCGATGTTCTCAGCGGGAGTTAGATTCATTAAATAAATGTTGGCGTATAAGTCGGAGAAATCAGCAAGATTAGTAGCACCGTAGGTTTGATCTGGAAAATATCCTATTGCTGAGTGATACTCCGTTGCACCCTGGGCAATGGCATCGAAGGCAGACACCACCTCTGACATCTTCGCCCTATAGACGTAATCTCGGTAGGCCGGGATAGCTATGGCGGCCAAGACCCCTATAATGGCCACCACAATCATGAGCTCTATAAGGGTAAAACCTCCCTCTGCCCTTCTCCCTTTTCTATCCACGTCATTTCCTCCTGCTGAATCAGAAACAAACACGGGCGGTCAGGCCTTGAAGCATGTTACATAAGACTCATACTCCAAGACCTGACCGATTAATGCCCTTATGTACCATCGCTATTCTTACTTTTTCGGCAAATATTTTGGCGCAACGGTACTGCTACTGTGATATACCTTGCCATAACCCGTAGCTGGAACAAAATTAACTTGCATGACTAAGGTACAGCTGGCGACCGGGTTCAGGACACTAGTGAAGGTCGCAGTAAAATTGCACAAATTAGCAGTGATATTAGCATAACCCCAGGTAGCATAATTGGCAGCTACCGCAGCGAAACCGGTAACGCCGGAATAGTTCGAATCTGCCGCATTCGGGAAAAACCCGGCGGATGCATGGTACTCCGATGCCGCCTGCGCCAGGGCATCCATGGCCGTTGTGACTTCGGTAATCTTTGTCTTGACCGTGTAATCGAGGTATGCCGGGATGGCGATGGCGGCCAAGATGCCGACGATGGCCACCACGATCATGAGCTCGATCAACGTAAAACCTTTTTTGTTCTTAACCCTTTTTAACATGTTCTTCCTCCTTAATTATTATTATTTTAATACTACTAAATTATGCCATTCCTTATTGGGTGATATCCAGTATACCCCCTTGATTAAGGTCTTTAAGATTGCATTCTACCCCCTTTCTCTAGTAATCACCCAGTTATAAAGCAAAGATCGTGCCATAATAAACTCCCCGCCAGCCCTTGAAAAACCTCACTCTGTTTCCCCCCCTATCAAAAAAGGGGTGTACCGGTGACAATTTCAGTCACTTCTGCTGACAAAAAATGTCTTCTTTTACAGATAAATCCTTCTCAACCCTTCTTTCCACCCTCTCCAAATCCTCTGACTTTGACCTTTTCATTCTCCGCTCTTTGTGTTATTATTATACCATGGATTTCCCGGAAGACAATACCCTTCATGATGAACGAGAAGATGAAGGGGAAATAAAGAAAAGGGCAAAAAAATCCTACTTGATGCTTATTCCGTGCCTTATCCTCGCCTTTCTGCTGATAGGGTTAGGGGCTTACCTCTACTTTTCCTTCACCCTCCCCCCCATCAAATCGCTGGAAGATTACAAGCCACCTATCATCACCAAGGTCTTCTCCGACGACGGGGAGCTGGTTGGGGAGTTCTGCAAGGAGCGCAGGATCGTTGTCCCCATGAGGCAGATCCCCGAGGTCCTCAGCCAGGCCTTTGTGGCGTCCGAGGATGCCAAGTTCTTCCAGCACAAGGGGATCTCGTACCTCAGCATCCTGCGGGCCATGTCGAAAAATATCCTGGCGGGCGAGATCAAACAAGGGGGGAGCACCATCACCCAACAGACGGTCCGCTCCATGGTCTTGTCCAGGGAGAGGACCGTGTCCAGAAAGATCAGGGAATTCATCCTGTCCTACAGGATAGAAAAGTATCTCACCAAGAAGGAAATTCTCTATATCTATATGAATCAAATCTATCTGGGACACGGAAACTATGGGGTGGAGGCGGCTGTCCGAGATTACTTCGGTAAAGGGGTCGAAGAGCTCACCCTTCCCGAGGCCGCCCTTCTGGCGGGCCTTCCCCGAGCCCCGGAGAATTATTCTCCCCTTAATAACTTTGAACGGTCTAAAGGGCGCCAGGCCTATGTATTAGCGCGTATGGTCGAAGAAGGCTATATCGCCCAACAGGAGGCCGATGCGGCTTATCGGACTCCCTTAAAGATACAATCGAGGGAAAACACGTTCCTAAACACCGCCCCCTATTTCACCGAATACGTCAGGATATACCTCCAGGAAAAATATGGTGAAGAGGCCCTCTATACCCAAGGCCTCCAGGTCCATACCACCTTAAACTTCGAGAGCCAAAAGGCGGCCCAAGAGGCCATGCAGACCGGGCTCACAGAGCTGGACAGGAGACAGGGGTATCGAGGGCCTGAGAAGGTATTAAAGAAAGAGGAAATTGACGCCTTTTGTCAGGAAATAGCCCAGAAGCTCACGGAAAAGCCCCTCACCGCAGGTGAGACCTATCTGGGCGTAGTAACGGAAATTGCCAAAGACAATAAGCGGGTATTTGTTCGGATTGGGGATAAAGCAGGGTACATTCCCTTCGAGACGATGCGCTGGGCACGAAGCCCCAATCCTGAGATAGATTATACTACGGCCCAGTTGAAGGACCCCACGCAGGCCCTCAAGGTGGGATACGTCATCCGTACCAAGGTGCAGGCGATACCCCCCAAGGGGTTATTAACCCTTGAGCTGGGACAGGAGCCCCAAGTCCAAGGGGCCCTCATCTCCTTCGAGATCCCCACAGGCAATGTCCGGGCCATGGTGGGGGGGAGGAACTTTTTGGAGAGCCAGTTCAACCGCGCCCTGCAGGCCCGCCGGCAGCCCGGGTCCGCCTTTAAACCCATCATCTACGCCGCTGCCCTGGACAAGGGGTTTACTCCTGCCTCCGTCATCATTGACTCCCCGGTCATCTACGAAGACGCCCTCA
>MGQF01000067.1:576-812 GCA_001797745.1 Deltaproteobacteria bacterium RBG_13_52_11 | reverse complement strand
GAAAAGCGGCACCGAAGGGGTCTGCCCTCAGGTGATCAGTGAACAGAGCGCGTACATCATGACGAGCCTCTTGAAGAGCGTGGTACAGGAAGGCACCGGCTGGAGGGCGCGGGAGCTGGGCCGTCCCTGTGCGGCCAAGACCGGAACCACGAATGAATACACCGACGCCTGGTTTGTCGGCTACACTCCCGACCTGATCACCGGCGTGTGGGTGGGCTTTGACGAAAAGAAGCCCC
>MGQF01000067.1:219-517 GCA_001797745.1 Deltaproteobacteria bacterium RBG_13_52_11 | reverse complement strand
AAGGCCGTGGCGGGAAGGCCGGGGAGAAATTTCCCCATCCCTGAGGGGATCGTCTTTGCCAAGATCGATCGCGACACCGGTCTGCTTGCCCTGCCCGGCACAAAGAATGTCATCTTTGAGTGTTTTAAAGAAGGGACACAACCAACGCAGTATTCCACCGAGGGCTCGTCAGGCGAAGGTGAGGACTTCCTGAAATCGGACACCATCGGGCAACAAGAGCAACCGATCCCGCCAAAGGCGGGACCGTAGGGTTTGAGTGGATGTAAGGATGTAAGATAGATACCTCTTCCAACTCCCC
>MGQF01000067.1:0-185 GCA_001797745.1 Deltaproteobacteria bacterium RBG_13_52_11 | reverse complement strand
TAGCATACCGGCGATTCTCAGTCCTCTTTCACCGTTCAAACCTCAAAACAGGCTACCGTGTGCCCTGGAGCGGTCTCCCTTAAAGCCGGTCTCTCTTGACGGCATTGTTTCGACCGTTGCGGACAACGGGATAAAAAGGGGCACCCCGGAACAGGAGAAAAAAGGCTCGGCAACTCGCCTGCCGG
>MGQF01000066.1:15231-15836 GCA_001797745.1 Deltaproteobacteria bacterium RBG_13_52_11 | reverse complement strand
GTCCCTGGATTCGAGGCCCCGGCCTATATCTCCTGGGGAACCAGGAACCGCTCGGCCCTGGTAAGGGTGCCCCAGTACAAACCGGGCAAGGAGAATGCCACCCGGGCGGAGTTCCGCTGCCCCGACCCCGCCTGCAACCCCTATCTCACCTTCAGCGTGATGCTGGCGGCAGGGCTCAAGGGGATCGAGAAGAAGTACGAGTTGCCCACTCCCGTAGAGATGGATGTCTTTCATCTTTCGGAAGAAGAACGTAAAAAAGTGGGGATAGGGACGCTCCCCGGCAGCCTGGGAGAGGCCGTAGAACTCATGGAGCACAGTGAGGTCGCACGCGAGTGCCTGGGCGATCACACCTTTGAGAGCTTTATCAGAAACAAAAAGGCGGAATGGGACGCCTACCGGGCCCAGGTGACGGAGTACGAGATACAACAGTATCTCCCTAGGTTGTAATCCCTAGTGAAGGCCCTCATATTTACCCACCACCCTGAGGAAGGACCAGGGCTGCTGAAGGCGATTCTCAGGGAAACGGGATGGGAGGTGGAAGAAGTAGGGCTCTGGAAAGGGGAAAAGCTACCGGAACCCAAACCCTTTCACCTCCTCATCCTTAT
>MGQF01000066.1:13507-15212 GCA_001797745.1 Deltaproteobacteria bacterium RBG_13_52_11 | reverse complement strand
CATGACGAAGATGCCTATTCTTTCCTCTTAGAGGAAAAGCAATTGGTGCGGCGCTGGGTTACAGAGGGGAAACCGACCATTGGGATATGCCTGGGTGCGCAACTCATCGCCGATTGCCTCGGTGGGAGAGTCTACAAGGGTGACAAGGAGGAGCTAGGATGGTATGAACTTATGGTAACTGAGGAGGGTCAAAACGATCCGTTCCTTCAGGGCTTTTCCCCCCGATTTCCGGTTTTTCAGTGGCACGGTGAAACCTTCGATTTACCCAAAGGCGCAATACTCCTTGCCACTGCGCAGGATTACCCACACCAGGCCTTTCGCATCGGATATCTCACCTATGCGTTCCAGTTTCATTTTGAGGTGACGATGGACATGATAAAAACGTGGCTCGCCGAGAGTGAGGTCGAAGCCGCGAAAAAACGCGGTATCCTCTCCTCACTCCCCCGTTACCTACCAACCATCAACCAGATATGCAAGAGATTTATGACCCCATTTCTCCAATCCATAGAGCTCCAGGCGGCAAAAAACGCTTAAGTACCTCTTGAGCCTCCCCCGGTTCCAAAGGTGAAACCATGAGGAAAAATTCGAAAAATACGGCTTTGTAATATTCTCGTAACACAATGATGGTCTCATATAAGCATTATGGAGCGAGAGATTTTACACGAACGCGAGAAAAGACAATAAGCCCACAATGGGGTAATACAATGATAATGGAGGTCATACCGAAGGCCCGTGAGATGCTCGCCTACATGTTAAATCATGAAGATCAGTTGAGTGAATGGGAGCAGAACTTCGTCAGCAATATGACCTACTGGCTGAAAGTGCGCAAGAAAGAACCCGATCAGGTCCAATTGATGTTGTTGTCGGTAATTTACAACAGGTTAAAAAAACCAGATAGATAATGATACGAAAGGCATCTGTCAGGGCAAATCGTCCGTTGACTTTTTTGAGGCAGAGGTTGGGAGAAAGACTATGCGCAATGAGTGGCGATGGTAAGGGAAAAACACTTTTTTATAAGGAGGTGCACTATGTCGCTTAATTGGGGACCACACTTTATCGTTCCTTCTGAGACGCTCCGAGCCTTTTCCGGAAAAGTGCTTCTGAGGGAAAACTTTGACGAGACGCTATTAAAAAAAGAATTGGAAAAGCTCGGGTACTCAGGCGCCTTTTTCAGGGCCACCAATCCCTGGTACTACCGCAAAAAAGATGGTGAGACATGGATTAAGATTGGGGAATCTTCAGACCGTCAAAACGATTTTTCGGTCCAGTGGGATACGACAGCGCTCGCAAATGGAGCATATCAGGTTCTCGGCTTGATGCACGTCTTTGTCAAAAAAGCAGATGAGGAGTTCGCCGTCGCCAGGCAGAATATAGTAGAAGTGACCATCGAAAATTAATCCGATAAAGCAATCCTCATACCCCTTTGGGCATGGGCAGTATGGGCTCGCCCCCTTGCCCAAAGGGGGTAAAGACTTCTACAGATAGCATTGCAACAATCCCTGCACCCAGATTGCCGCCTTATCCTCTCACATCATCCTCATTAAAAAAAAGAGAATAGTGGGAGCATGTATGATATTTCCTAAAAAATCAATTCGTAGATCATTTTTAAAAAAAAACAAATGATTTAATACTTTCGTAACATATCTGCAATACTCACGTAACAAACGAGCGGTAAACAATAGTCTTAAAATTTAAGATAAGGAGG
>MGQF01000066.1:13187-13473 GCA_001797745.1 Deltaproteobacteria bacterium RBG_13_52_11 | reverse complement strand
CCGGTCTTACGTAATCGTTTTTTCGTTGAGTCTGGCGATAATGACAGCGGCCTCTTTTGCCCCGGCTGAAGAAATGCCCGCAGAAGAAAAAACCTCTCCAGAAATGCCCTCATTTAATTTTTCAGCTGATTTTCTGAGCCAGTATGTGTGGCGGGGCTACGCGTTAAGCAATAACAGTTTGGTCGTGCAGCCTTCCATCACCGTCAGTTACAAAGGGTTTTCGGCAAACGTTTGGGGGAACTTTGATACCGACGAGGACGATGAGTTTGGCCCTCAGGGGCATGCC